>JAFMKU010000089.1 GCA_017852795.1 Candidatus Neomicrothrix sp. | reverse complement strand
TCCTGCGAGCCGCTCCCCCGATCGCTACCGGTCGGCGACCCATGATAGACACTTGGTAGCTGGCGAAACGCGCAACCAACGGTGACGTCAGCGACGTCGACCCCGCCGTTGGCGTTCCGGTCCACCGCCAGTTGAGACGTCGCGGGGGGTGAAGTCAACGTCGGGAACTGCGACGTTGCCGTCAAGAACCGCTCGCATCATGGCGAGATGCGATGGGTCGTTGCCGCAGCATCCGCCCACAATTCGGACACCGCTTTGGTGCACACGGTGGGCGTGGGCGGCCATCACCTCGGGAGAACCCGAATACACCAGTTCAGTTCCTCGCCATTGCGGGATTCCGGCGTTGGCTTTGGAAACCACCGGAATGTCACCGGCTACGGCCACCATTTCGGCTAACGCCGCTTCGGTGTCGGCCAGGTTGTTGCC
The DNA here is from genome assembly GCA_017852795.1 of Candidatus Neomicrothrix sp. Classification (GTDB taxonomy): domain Bacteria; phylum Actinomycetota; class Acidimicrobiia; order Acidimicrobiales; family Aldehydirespiratoraceae; genus UBA11606. The sequence continues at coordinate 3,630 of JAFMKU010000089.1, read as the reverse complement.
ACAGTTGGCGCCCATCGCTGCTACTCCCAGTTCGGCAAGCCGGGAAGCCGCCGCGGTTCCGGTAACCCCCATCATGGTTCGCCCGGCCGTATCGAAACTCAAAGTGACCACGATCGGAAGGTCCGAGCAGGTGCGGGCTCCGACCACCGCTGCCTCCACTTCTTCCATGGAACTCATCGTTTCGATCCACAGCAGGTCGGCTCCGCCTTCGGTGAGGCCCTGAGCCTGCTCCGCGAACGCTGCTTCAGCATCGGAAGGTTCGAGCGAGCCCAAAGGCACCAGAAGTTCACCGGTCGGCCCGATCGACCCGGCAACCAACACTTTGCGATCCAACTGGTCGACGACGTGGCGGGCGTGTTGGGCTGCCTTGCAGTTGATCTCAACCACCCGATCGTCGAGTTTGTGGAGCTGCAACCGGAACCGGGAACCTCCGAAGGTGTTGGTCAACACAATGTCAGAACCGGCATCCACATAGGACTGGTGCAGTTGATACACCACCTCGGGACGATCCAGATTGAGCCGTTCGGGGGCGTCGCCTGCTTCAAGGCCAGCCGCCATCAGCTGGGTGCCGGTGGCGCCGTCGACGAGCAGAACCCCCCGTTCGGCGATCAGATCCTGAAGCAGGTCAGATCCCATGATCGAAGCCTAGACCTGTTCGACCCGTAGCGTGGGTTGCCCAAAACGGTTGCTGTCGCGCCTACTGACCACGGAGTTCTCGCCGCAGGATCTTGCCTGATGCGCTCTTCGGGATGGCATCGATCTTTTCCATGACCCGGATCTGTTTGTAGTTGACCAGATGCTCAGCGACGAACGCTTGCAGCTCTTCGAGGGTCACCTCCTCGCCGGGGGCGACCACGATGAATGCTTTCGGGAGTTCGCCGGCTTCGTCATCGGGAACACCGATCACGGCAACGTCAAGGATCTTCGGATGAGTGACGATCAAACCTTCAAGTTCGGCCGGAGGAACCTGAAACCCTTTGTATTTGATGAGTTCTTTGATCCGGTCAACGATCGAGAAGAAGCCGTCGTCGTCAACGATCGCCACGTCACCGGTGTGCAACCAGCCGTCACCGTCGATCGTTTCAGCGGTCGCTTCGGGGTTGTTCAGGTAACCCTTCATGACCATCGGCCCACGGACCCACAACTCGCCACGTTCTCCGACCGGCTGGTCCTGTCCGGTGTCCGGATCGACGATCCGGGACTCCACGTTGCTGATCGCCAGCCCGCTGGTCCCAGCACGGTTGATTCCTTCCGGGGTTGCGTGGGTGACCGGGCTGAGTTCGGTCATGCCGTACCCCTGAACCACCTGGCACTTCACCCGAGCCGCGGCTTCTTCCTGCAACTCCGCGGTGAGGGGTGCCGCACCAGAGAAAATCTGCTTCAACGACGACAGGTCGTAGTTGTCGACCACCGGCGACTTGGCCAGCCCCAACACCATGGGTGGAACGGCGTAGAAACGCGTGATGCCGTAGTCCTGCACCAACGTCAAGGCGTGTTCCATGTCGAACCGCTGCATGGTGACCACCCCGGCCCCGTTGGCGATCAGGCCGTTCATCAACACCTGCATCCCGTAGATATGGAAGAACGGCAACGCCGCCAACCCGATCTCGCCAGGGAGGTAGCGGGCAACGTGCTCCATCTGGCAGATGTTTGCCACCAAGTTGTAGTGGGTCAGCATCACGCCCTTGGGGAGCCCTGTGGTTCCCGACGAGTACGGCAGGACCATCACGTCTTCGTGGACCGCGACCGGGACCTGGTCAAGACGTTCACCGAGGTAGTCATCAAGACTGAGCGAAGACTCGGTTCCACCGATAACCACGATCTCGGTGATCCCGGTTCCTTCGGCGGCTGCGGTCGCGGTTTCGAGGAACATTGGAACGGTCACCAAGATGGTGGCGTTGGCATCGAGGAGTTGAAACCGCACCTCTTCGGCCCCGTACGTCGGGTTGATCGTGGTCAACGTGCCACCGCTGGTTGCCACACCGTGAAACACCACGAAGTAGTCAGGAACGTTGGGGGCCATCAACGCAAGGCATGATCCGGGACCGAAACCACGTTCAGCGAGGCCACCCGCGAATCGCCGAGTCCGGTCTTCGAGTTCAGCAAAAGTGTAGGAAATGTCGGCCCCGTCGGTCATCGCGAGCCGGTCGGGGTAGGCCGACGCCGCTCGGAAGACAAAGTCGGTGACCGATAGTTCAGGTATCTCGACCGGCGGAAGACTGCTTTGATGGATGAGGGTCACGTCGGGGCTCCATTCGATTCGCTGGCGCAGATCGTAGCGGCGGGCCGGGGCTGCGGCGGTGGAACCTCATCGGCTGATCCGGGTGTGCTCCTGCGAGAACCGGCCGACCCCCGTAGGATGAGGTCATGGGTCGGTTCTTTTCTCGGGTGGTCCGAAGGGTCAGCGAGACGTGGTCTGAAATTCGGGCCCGTCGCCTCGGGCGGCGTGGGCTCCCCGCTCGACCCAAACACAGCGCGGTTCGTGAAGTGGTGGGCCCGACCGGCTACATGTGGTCACAGGGCTGGGACAGAATGGCTGAAGGCGCTACCGCGTTTGAAAAATCGTTCGACCCACACCTGCCGCCCAGCCTGCACATTTCGCAGCAGGAACGCCACCGTTTTCATCTCGCCATTCCGGTCGCGGAGCGTTGCTTGGAAGATTGGGTTGTGCCGCAGGCCGCCGCGGGTCAACCATCAGCGCAAATCGACCCGGAGGGTAGCGAGCCCGCGTAGGTTGATCCGTCCGTTCCAGACTGGTTCCTCGGCGAGTGCTACCTGCCCGAACCGTCGAACAAACGAACCGATCGCCACTTCAGCTTCGAGCTTCGCAAGCGACGAACCAAGGCAGTAGTGAATACCGGACCCGAAAGCCACGTGTTGACCGGCGATGTCTCGATGCAGGTTCAGTGTCTCAGCGTCGGGCCCCCAGAACTCTGGATCGTGGTTGGCTGACGCCAACGACGCCAACACGAACGCCCCTTTCGGAATGTGTTTGTCGCGCAGCACAAAATCGGAGGTGGCGATCCGGCGACTGTTCTGGACGGGGGAAACCCAACGAAGCAGTTCGTCTATCGCCGTGGGGGGCATGGCGTCGGCGTCGCGAACCAGCGCTAACTGGTCGGGGTGACGGAGCAGTTCGTAGATACCTGTTCCGATCAGGTTGACGGTCGTTTCGTGGCCGGCGATAAACAGCAACCCGACTTGGTCGCGTAGTTCTTTGGCGGTCATCCGATCGCCACCATCTTCGGCTTCGATCATGGCGGTGAGCAGGTCGTCACCCGGATTGTCGGCTTTCCATTCGATGATCTCCGCGATCAGACCGCTCATCAAAACGTCGGCTTCGGCCGCCGCCTGCAGGTCCTCTTCGGTGACGATCGGATCGATCGTCTTGACGATCGCACCTGACCATTCTTTGATCTGTTCTTTGTCGCTGGCGGGCATGCCCAGCATTTCGGAGATGACGTCGAACGGCAGCGGGAACGCCAGGCGGTCAACGACATCGGAGATTCCCTCGTCGGCCATCTGGTCAAGCATCGCATCAACCATCCGTTGGATACCGGGCCGCAGAGCCTGCACGGTGCGGGGCGTGAACGCTTTGCTCACCAACCGCCGCAGCCGGGTGTGGTCGGG
>JAFMKU010000038.1 GCA_017852795.1 Candidatus Neomicrothrix sp. | reverse complement strand
TGGTGACGGTCGGAACCACCGAACGCCGTAAACGTGTCCCCGACCTGGTGCGCATCCTCAACGACCTGCCCGCCGATATCGGTCTGGCCATCGTGGGACCCGCCGGAAACCAAGAAGAAGCCGTGCAGGAAGCGATCCTCGCCTACGGCCTCGGCAATCGGGTTCGTCGCCTCACCGATCTCAGCGACCAGCAACGCACCGACGTCATCGCCGATTCGATTGCCTTGGCGTTGGCCTCGGAATACGAAGGGTTCGCTTTCACCCCGCTCGAAGCGCTCCAGTTGGGTGTCCCGGTAGCAGCCACCGCAGTCGGTGCCCTTCCGGAACTGATCGGTGACATGGTTGAGTTGGCGGCACCAAACGGCGACAACCTCGCCAGCCTTCTCCACGCGGCCTGCGAACAGCCCACGGTGCCAGCCGGGGTCGCTGAACGGCTGGCCGGGTTGACTTGGGAACGTTCCGCCGCCGGCATGATGGACCTGTACCGGCAAGCGGCGGGCTGGTGACACCACCGGCAAAACGTCCCGTCGGGCCCGACTTGTTCGCTAGCCTCACGTGATGCCTTCCGATGTGCAAGCCGCGGCTGTGGACCTTGATGTGACCGTCGTGCTTCCCGTGCACAACGAGGCCGGGCATCTGCTCGCCGAACTGCAACGCATCACGACCGCCATGGATCAGTCTTCCTACCGTTGGGAACTGATCGTGGTCGACGACGGCTCAACCGATGAATCGCTCGAGATCGCCAAACGTTTCGGTCGCTGTCGGATCATTCACCTTGACCAGAACCGTGGCACCGGATCGGCTCGCCGTATCGGAACCGAACGAGCCCGAGGCCGGTACGTGGTCTGGACCGACGCCGACATGAGCTACCCCAACCACGCCATTAGCGAACTGGTCGACCAACTCGCCCACGCCGATCAGGTGGTGGGAGCTCGCCGCAGCGAAGAAGGAACCTTGAAGCTGCTTCGGGTTCCGGCGAAATGGCTGATCCGACGGTTGGCGTCGTTCCTTAGCCAGACCAAAATCCCCGACCTGAACTCTGGTTTCCGGGCCTTTCGGCGCGACGTTGGCTTGCAGTACACCCACCTGCTTCCCACCGGGTTCAGTTGTGTCACCACCCTAACGATGGCGTTTTTGATGGACGGCTACCGCGTCACGTACCACCCGATCGACTACGAAACTCGGGCTGGAACATCAAAGTTTCATTGGCGTCGCGACACCAGCCGGTACCTGTTGCAGGTCATCCGGATGGTGCTGGCCTACGACCCGTTGCGGGTCCTGTTACCGATCACTACCGCGATTGGGCTCGTGTTCGCAGCAAAACTCGGTTTCGATCTGGTCGACAAAGATTTCCGGCCGGCAGCGAACACCTTGCTGCTCGGGTTCGCGGCGTTACAGACGCTGGCGATCGGGCTGCTCGCCGACCTGATCGTGCGAGCCAACCGGCCCGTTCGGCTCCTACCGTCGGTGAACGTCACCGAAGTGACGTCAGGGCAAACGGCTGAATAGCGCCTCGAAGCGGGTACGCACCGCGGGCCACGAAAACACCGTCTCGGCGTAGCGGCGACCGGCCTGGCCCATGCGTTGGCGCAACTCTGCGTCGCTCAGCAGTCGGCGCAACGCGGCATCGAAATCCGCAACGCCTTCGTAGAAAAACCCGCCGTTGCTGTTCTCACAGTGTTCTCGCAACGGGAGACACCGTCCGTTGACCAGCACCGGGGTGTCCACAAGAAACGCCTCCAGAACCACCATGCTGAAGCTCTCGTTGGGCGACGGGTTGATGAGCAGGTCGGCGGCGGCCAGCAGGCCGAACTTCACTTCCGACGGGACCGGTCCCAGCACCGTCACGTGAGGGTGGTGGGCAGGAGCGTCAACGACGGGACCAGCCAGTACCAACCGTCCAATGCCGTAGCGTTCGCGGAACCGAGAGAAACGGTCGACCAGGTCGTGCACCCCTTTGCCGGCATCGATTCGACCGAGACAGAGCACGAACGGTTCGTCGCCGAGACCAAGTTCGTGGCGGGCCAACACCGGATCGGAGGGCCCATCCTGTTCGATCGGGAGGCCCAGCACGACCTGAGGTTTGCCCGATGCCGAAGCGAAACGTTGATGAGCTAGCTGCTGCTCGGCCCGTGTACCAAACGACAGACCATCGGCCCGTTCCACCATCGGATCAAAGATCGGCAGCGTCAGCGGTAGCTCGTGATGAAACGCCCCTTGCAACACGGCAGGAACACCGGCTCGTTGAAGACCCCGAACGGTCGATTGGTAAAGGTACGGAATGAAATAGAGCACCCCTTCGTCCACCGCCGCGACCGCCTCCAGCAGCTCGGGGCTATCTGGACCCTGAGCGTCAATCCACGCATAGGCATCGTCAAGGGAAGGCGGGCTGGTAGCGAACAACCGTCCGCTCAACGCATCAAAGTTTGAGGCGCGGGTGCGTACCGTCGGGAACCGGCTGACCTGAACCCCTTCCTCGATGGTCGTGCCCGGGTCGAAATCGTTCGCCCAGGTGACATATGAACTGGCGCAGCTGGCTAGCACGCGAACGTTCCAGCCGTCGGCGGCTAGACGGGTGGCGTAGGAGCGCACCGCCTGTTCAGCGCCGCCAAGAACGCTGCTTCCGTAACGGGTCGAAACAAAGGTGACCGTCTGGCCCTGAAGGGCAGCTTTTTCTGACGGCACCGTCACCTCCCCAACGCTTCGACAGCTCAACCCAACAGGTCGTGGAGCGAACGGCGCATCACGGCAAGGCTGGCGTCAAGAGAATACTCCCGAGCCCGCCGATGTCCAGCAACCACCATTGCTGCACGCGTCTGTTCATCGGTCATCACCCGGGCCAGAGCCGAGGCCACCACGTCAGGAGACTTGTCGGAAAGCACGATCCCGGCATCGGCGATGGTTTCGCCTACCGCGGCGGCCCGGTATCCAACCACTGGCACCCCAAACGACATGGCCTCAACCAGCGGCACGCAGAAACCTTCGTGTTCAGACAGGCAAGCAAACACTGACGCTCGCCGGTACCAGTCGGCCAGTTCCGCATCGGATGTCCGGCCCACGAACTCGACCCGTTCGGACACTCCGAGCCGCTTGGCTAGCGCCACCAACGAACGCTGGTACTGCTCCGAGGACACCCCGCCGACCAAAGCCAGACGAGCGGTAGGCACGGTCTGTAGCAACACGCTCATCGCCGCGATGAGATCATGTTGGCATTTGTTGGGGGCCAGCCGACCCACGAACAAGATCAGCGGAGCGGCGGGATCGGGGGCTGCGGTTGACTCAGGGTTGACCGAAGGCAGGTCGCCGTTCCACAACACCGGCGCCACCCGCACATCTCGAAAACCGACTGCGTCGAGATCACCGGCGTTGTAGGCCGAGTCGGCGATCCCTCGCCGAGCTAGCGGAGCCAGATGTGCGGTTTGGACCCGCCCCCAGAAAAGCCCAACGGTGTGCGTCGGATCCCAAGGCTCAACAAACTCGACCGGGGTCACGTTGTGGTAGTTCACCACGCACGGGATTCTTCGATCGATGATGGCCTGAGCCACTGCCGAACCGATGCCGTGCTGCAAAATGACCAGATCTCCCGGGTGATCCCAACGGGACAACTTGACCACTTTCTGGTCGGGCACGTTTGAGCGCTCAACCACAAACCGGACCCGGGCCCCCATGTCTTCAAGCAGCGTTCGTAGGTGACGGGCGTGGTTGCCGATCGCGTCACCGGTGTTGAGTTCGGAAAGCGCCACATCAACGACCGTCATGGAGCGCTCCGGGCTCGTTCGAGAACGTTGCTCAGTGCTTCAGCCATGGCCTGACGTGAAAGTTCAAGGGAAAGCTCACGGGCCCGTTGCCGTCCCTGAACGATCATCTGGTTCCGAACTGTCTCATCGTCGAGCACTCGACTAATCGCGGCGGCGGCCACGACCGGGTCGTCGCCGTCGAGTAGCAACCCGGCCGACCCGACCGTCTCAGGCACCGCTCCGGCGGCGCGGGCCACGACCGGAACTCCCGCCTCCATCGCCTCAACGAGGGGCACTCCGAACCCTTCGTGGGCGCTCATCGAAACGAACACGTCCGCCCGCCGATACCAGGCGGCGAGTTTCTCAAAAGAAACCGAACCGGCGAACGTCACCGCGTCGGGGCAGACCGCTCCAGCCAACGAACGCAGCGCCGACTCGTACTGGGCCGACGACGCAGTGCCAACCAGCACCAGCTCGGCGCCGGGCCGTGAGCGGCGCAGCACGGTCAACGTTGAGATCAGGTCGTGTTGGCACTTGTTGGGGGCCAACCGGCCCACGAACAGCAGTAACGGTTTGAGTGGATCGTCACGCTCTTCTGATTCGATCTCCTCATCGGAGCCGCCAGTTGAAGCAATCGGGGCGAACAGCACCGGGACAACGGCAACATCTTCGAGTCCTTCCGCGACCAGCGCGGCACCGTTAAAGGCGCTATCGGCGATCGCCCCGGTGGCCCGTCGAGCCAGTCGGGAAACCTGACGGAGCCCATGGTGAAGTTCGGCACCAACCGATGGTTCCCACGGGTCAAAAAATTCGGCTGGGGTGAGGTTGTGGTAGTTGAGCACCAACGGTTCAGATCGGGCCAGAAGGTATTCCGCGACCGGAGAGCCGGTACTCAACTGGTAGAGCAGCACGTCGGGGGGTGCAACCTGCTCGTGGTCTTCTAACTGGTGGGCCCGGGAACGAAGCTCCGGATGAATCGACGTCGCGAACAGTTCGGTGTCGTGACCGAGTTCCCGAAGGATCGCGTCTACCTCAAGGGTGTGGAACCCGACCGCGTCCCGAGGGTTCAGGGTGGCGGTGAACTGGTGGACTCTCACGGGCCCTCAGCTGAACCGGGCAACGACAACGGCGCTGATCCGCTCGTCGTCTACCGGGAGCAACGTCGCGTTCCCCCCAAGCCGATCTATCAGATGGGCCCAGGTTTGCGGAGCGATTCCGTAGCCGAGGCGAATGTCGCGATCCACGACGTCTCGTCGATCCGGGTCACACGCGGCAACCAGAAGCGCACCACCGATCGCCAGCCGTTCTTTGAGCATTTCCACCAGCCGAGCGATGGCGTCGGGCTTCATGTCTTCGATGAAGCCTTGAAGCACAACGGCGTCGATCGTGCCGGGAACGAGCACGTCAAGATGGGTGAGAGGGTCATCGACCCGCAAATCAAGCCCTCTGGACACTCCCGGAAGCAAACGGCCAGCGTCCGGTTCGATCCCGTAAACCGACGAACAGACATTCTGAAGCGCTTCGACGGTTCGCCCTGAGCCACACGACAGCACCACCGCCCGAACCGGAGTGGTCACACAGTTCGCCAACGCGGCCGCCACGGTTTCGCTGGGTTCGTCCACCGCGTCGATCAACCCGTCGAGGCTGGCGGTTCCCGCCGCTACTTCGAGCGCTTCGACTCGTGCATGCAAGCTGCGCAAATACCGGCCGAGGGCATTGTGGAAGGTGTTGACCTGGGAAGCGATGTAGGCGAAATACCAGTAGGAGATTTTACGGATGAGGCGTTTAACCTCCCGCACCCCCGGCCGATGGCCGACCGGGACCATCACATCGACCATCGCGATTTGTTCGACCCGACCGAGCAGCATGGATTCCACCGGTCCGGTCGCCCCAGGTGGCGCTACCGCCGCCCAGGCCCGATCGATCACCGCCTCCTGTTGTTCGATCTCCGGATCTTGCATCCGCCGGAGTTTTGCTTCCGCCTCAATTTCGGCCCGCACTTTTCTGATGTAGAGCTCGAAGTGCTCGGCCGGAGCCGACACTTCGGGGGATTGTTCAGCCACGGGGTGACACTACCAGCTTGCACTACCCGGATTTCGTTCACCTTGAGAGCAACGCAAGAATCCGTCGGTTGGCTCCAGTTCGTTGGGGGGTCACCATCACCGAACGGGCTGGTAGCTGGTCGGGCAGGTTCCCAACCCATCCCGGTCGGGTTACGAACCGGGACGCCAGCTCCGGCACCGACGACAACGATGCCACTTTCTGCTGCCGCACATCGGCCACCACCACCGCCCCCGCCATTACCCCTACCAGCGCGGCGTGAAAGCGAGACGTGATCACCACTGCGGCGTTCCACACCGCCTCCACCGCCTGATGAGGGTCTTCGACGATGGTCACCGGGTGTTTCGTACGATCAACGACCTGGGTTGCGAACCACCGGTCACGCTCACCGCGGAACAACACGGCCTGGACGGGACCACCGAACCGAACCACGAGGTCATCAACCAAACCCGCTACCACCTGAGGGTCGTCGTGCACGAGACGATCTCGACCCCGCCGGAACCGTCCTCGCCCGGCGTTGGGGCCTATCGCCACCACCACACCGCATCCCTCGCCGGGGGCCCGGGCGATCAACTCCTCAACCGCGAGATCGCTGTCGATATCGGCCTCGACCCCAGCGACCGCTAACGCTTCTCGTGATGCCTCGTCGCGCACCACCACCGGTTGTCCGGCAAGCGCCCACCGCAGCAACCACCGCGAAGAGCGGCGCAGCAACCGGTCGGCTCCCAACCCCAGCCCAACTACCGGCCGGCGACGCAGGCGAGCAACCAGCGCAGGCGCCAGATGCATCGGCAAGGACCAGACGCTGCTGCTGTCTTGAATGATTCCACCTGGGCCGACACATACGGCGTCGCAGCCCCCCAAGGTGAGCACCGGCCACAACCCTCGACCGACCACCTGCACACCGGGGTGGGCTTGACGGGTTCGCGCCGGGTCGGCGGAGCGAACCACCAGCTCAATTCCAGCGTTCTCAGCCATGGCGAGCAGGGCGCTGGTCAGCAGCTCGTCGCCGACATTCCCGGCGCCTGACCATCCACAAACCAGTACGCGCCGACGCTGTGTCACCGGTTAAGACTACTCCCCGACCTCCTAGCGCCGCCGACGCTCAGCGCCAGACCCAAAAGATGTCACCTTTTCGCAACATTTGATCTAGGATCATCGGTGCGGGCGGTCCGCTCAGGGAGTATTCACATGTTGCCGGGTATTCGCACGTTGCCCACACTGGTTGCTCAAATCGCCGCAATCGCTGTGATCTCGTCGCTGTTGGCACTGGCCCCGGCATCGGCACAGACCAGTTCGCAAGCAACCATCACCTTCGAAGGTGGCGGTTTCGGCCACGGGGTCGGCATGAGCCAGTACGGCGCCTACGGTCGGGCTCTGGCTGGCCAAACCCATGACCAGATCCTGAGCTTCTACTACGAGGGCTCGACCCTGACCGATGTTGAAGCGTTCAGCGACGCCACCACCAACTTTTCGGTCGCCGACGACGTCGACGTGCGGATCGATATCAAATCGCGGGTCGCGGTCTCCCCACCCAACGACCAGGCCGGAAGCTGGGAGATCGACGTGTACGGGGGCCAGACCCTGATCGGAACGTCACAGAACTCGGTCGACTCTCGTTGGGACGGCAGTCGCTGGGTGGCGGTCACCAACGTGGGCGGCACCGACGTTGATCTCTGCTCGGGCCAACCGGCCTGCGCTGGATCCACCCTTGAGTTCGTCATGAGCGGCGACGAACGAGTGGTGATGGAGGAATTTCGCCACGGTCCCAACTTCGGTCACTTCCGAGGGGGCCGAATGATTTTGCATCCGGCCGCCGTACCCGGACCGAAAGGCACCACGACCACGTTGTGCGGTAGTGGTGTGGATTTTTGCGTGATCCACGGCGATCTTGACCTTCAGACCTACCTGTACGGGTTGGCTGAAGTTCCCAGTTCCTGGCCCAAAGAAGCGCTCAAAGCCCAAGCGGTTGCCGGCCGAAGCTATGCGGTCAGCCGGATCCTTTCCCGAAACGCCAGTTCAAGCTGGCAGGCCCCGTTTGACGTTTACTCCACAACCCAAGACCAGTACTACACCGGGTGGGAAAAATGGCTTGACTGCACTCCTACTCCTCGCTGGTGCCAGGCCGTGGACGAAACCAACGACCAGGTCGCGACCTACAACGGCGGGATCGTCGAAACGTACTATTCGGCATCCAACGGTGGAGCCACGGCTGAACCCCCGGATGTTTGGGCGGGTGGAACGACCCGGCCTTATCTGAAAGCCAAAGCCGACCCGTACGACAGTTTCGCCAACAACCCGTACCGTGTTCGCGACTTCACCTACACCATCGAGCAGGTTTCGCGTTGGCTCAACAGTTACACGCCTCCCGCCGGGATCGACCCCAACCAGTTGAAGGTCGGCACGCTCCAAAAAGTCATCATCAACACTGGGCCCTCCGGTCGGGTCACGTTCGCTGAAGTCATCCTGGTCGGTACCGAACGAACCACTCGGGTCGAAAACCGGATCGTTAACGGGCAGGTTGTCGCTGGCCCGTACGGGTTCCGCTTCTTCTACGCGTTGCAGAAGGGGTGCGAAGCGGAGCAGGCCGCGGGTGCCCAAATCAGCTGCTTGGAATCCACCAACTTCCGGGTCAAAGGCTTCACCGACGTTCCCCCCGGGGTCTACTACTACGAGCCGGTGCATTGGATGGACAACAACGACATCACCAACGGTGTCGATGGCGGCACGGCCTTCGCCCCTGACCGCGACATCACTCGAGCCGAAGCCGCTACTTTCCTCTGGCGGTTCATGGGTTCGCCGACCCCTCAGAGCAACAACAGCTTCCACGACGTGCCCGGAGGCCTCTGGTACACCTCGGCGGTGAGCTGGATGGAAGAAAACGGCATCACGACCGGCACCAGCGACACCACCTTCTCTCCGATGAACACCATCACCCGAGGCCAGATGGCGGCCTTCCTGTGGCGGTTGGCGGGCCGGCAAGTGATCGCCTCTAGCCAGGAATACCGTGATGTCACCCCCGACCGGTATTTTTACAATTCGGTGGCCTGGATGGAGCTCCACGGGATCACGACCGGCACCAGCGACACGACGTTTTCGCCTGACGACGAACTCACCCGAGGCCAGATCGCCACGTTCATCTGGCGGCTCGCCGGAGTTCCCCAAGCTTTTGATGGCAGCGTGACCCGGCCGAACTTGATGCGGGTCGCGAGATAGCCGTGCGCCAGTTTCGGGCGAACCAGGTCAGGCCTCTCGCCCGGTCGCTGGTTTCCCGCCTCAACAAACTTCGCCGAGGACCCGAGACTTCCCAGTGGCGGACGGTTCTGGCCGTGGTCGCCCCGGGCGCGCTGCTGGCCGCCATGATCTGGGCTTGGGACCGCAGCGGGTTGACCGCCGACGACCTTCGCTGGAAACCGGTTCTGGCCCTGATGGTCATCACCTCCCCGCTCAGTTTTCTGCTCAAAGCGGCCGAGTTCTCGGTGGCCGCCCAGATCGCCGGTCATCGGCCCAGCCGCCGTCTCGCCGCTGAAACCGCAGTGCTTTCCTCGGTCGCAAACCTCGCTCCCCTTCCTGGTTCGCTGCTGGTCACTGTCCAAACGTTGGCTGAACGGGGTTCGTCGTACGGCCGAGCGTTGACCGCCAGCGCCATACCCGGGATCGCCTGGCTAGGGATCACGGCCGGTATCGGCGGGGTCGCCATCGCCAGCCGAGGTTCCTTAGGGCTCGGGGTTCTGGCCAGCATCACGGGTGTTGTGGTGCTCGGTGCCGCCGCCGCGGCGTTTGTGCGCACCGTGCCTGCGTCACGCCGGGTTTCGTTAGCGGCCGCGACGCTTACTGTTGAGCTGGGGTGGTTGGCGATCAGCGCCACCCGGTTCACGTTGGCCGCGGCCGCGGTGGGGGTCTCGCTGACCCCGGCTCAAGCGTTGTCGTTTTCGGTGGCCGGTGCGTTGACGGTGGCCATCGGTTTCGTTCCCGGCGGACTCGGGGTGCGCGAGGCGCTCATCGCCGGGCTCAGTCCTCTCGTGGGACTCCCAGTTGACGTGGGCGTGTTGATGGGGGCGATCGACCGGGTGGTCTGGCTCGGAGCGTTGGCCATCGCAGGAACGGTCATGTTGGCCGCCCGGCGTTACCGCACCGCGGAAACGAACTCGGCTAACGGTTCCGAATAGTGCCGTAACGGTCGGTAGCCAGCGGCGGTGAGCGCTTCGGTAGCCAGCACCGAATAGGCCGGTCTCGCTGCGGGACGGGGAGGTTCGAGCTCTGCCGATGAAATTGGCTGGACCTGCTCTGGATCGAACCCGGCGAGTTCGGCAAGTTCACGAACTAGGCCCCACCAGGATGTCTCACCGGCGTTGACGACATGAAAAAGACCCGGTTGTTGATCAACTGCGAGATCAAGGATTGCTTCGGCCAAATCCCAGCAAAACGTTGGTGACCCGAACTGGTCGTTGACGAAACGCACTTCGTCACCGTCGGCGAGGCGAGCCAACGCGGTCCGTAACACGGAACCTCCGGTCATCCCGGTCAACCAGGCGGTCCGGACCACTGTCGATTCTGGGAGCGCCAACCGCTCCCCTTCGAGCTTGGACTGGCCGTACACCGACTGCGGGTTCGCGGCATCAGTTTCCCGGTAGGGGTGGTCTTGCGCACCGTCGAACACGTAATCGGTCGACACGGTGACCAGATGGGCCCCCACGCGACGGGCCGCCTCCGCGAGGTTCGCTACCCCTTCAACGTTCACCGCATAGGCCCAATTGGGGTGGAGTTCGCAACGATCCACATCGGTTGCCGCGGCGGCATTGATGATCACCGTCGGCCGGAGCTTGCCGATGTAAGGGCCAAGCTCGTGCGGGTCGCAAATGTCGAGCTGCTGGTGTGACACCGCCAACGCCGAAATTTCTCGCCTCGCCAACCCTTGCAGCAGTGCCGAAGCCAACCGGCCACCCCCGCCGGTGACCAACACCGTCACGATGCCTCCCGCAGCGGCTCCCACCAGTCACGGCGATCCCGGTACCAGCCGACGGTCGCTTCCAGCGCCTCGTCCAAATCACCGGGGCCGGACCATCCCAGCGCTTGAACTTTGGACGAATCCACGCTGTAGCGGAGGTCGTGTCCGAGACGATCGGCGACATGCTCGATGGCGTGTTCATCGCGACCGCACAGCGCCAGCAGGCGCCGAGTCATCTCCAAATTGGTCAGTTCGTAACCGGCACCAATGTTGTAAACCTCACCGTCGGCACCGTGGCGAAGCACCACATCTATCGCCCGGCAGTTATCGGCGACCGGGCACCAGTCGCGTACGTTGTCGCCGGTCCCGTACACCGGAACGGTGCGCCCGGCGAGCAGGTTGGTGGTGAACAACGGAACCAGTTTCTCCGGGTGCTGAAACGGACCGAAGTTGTTCGACGAACGAGTCACCCGCACCGGCAGGCCATAGGAACTGAAATACGACAAGGCGATCAGGTCTGACGCTGCTTTCGACGCCGAATACGGCGACCGTGGATCTAACCGGTCCGTTTCAACCGACGATCCTTGAGGCACCGATCCGTACACTTCATCGGTCGAAACGTGCACGAACCGTTCGATTTCCTGACGCCGCGCTTGATCGCAGAGCACGTTGGTGCCACCACAGTTGGTGGCGATGAACGCGTCGGGACCAACCAGCGAACGATCCACGTGGGTTTCGGCCGCGAAATGTACAACCGCCTGGCAGTCGGTCAGTGCAGCCTGAACCGTGTCCCGGTCGCAGACGTCGCCGTGCACAAACCGGACCCGGGTGCTCTGGCGAAGGTCGACCATCGTCGATTCGTGACCGGCGTAAGTCAACGCGTCGAGGATCACCACCTCGTCGTCACTGGTCGCCAACAGGTGCCGCACAAAGTTCGAACCGATGAAACCGGCGGCACCGGTGACCAGCAACTTCACGAGACGTCCTTTGCTTCTGACCCGACCGTTGCAGCTGACCATCGTGGCCGCAACTCGGCCACGAGTTCGTCCCGACCTGGGAGCGCCGCGTCGCGATCGGACAGCGTCGGGTCAGCGATCCCCCAATCAACGGTCACCGCTGGATCGTTCCAGACCACGCCGAGTTCATCGGCCGGGTCGTAGTAGCCGTCGACAAGATAGGACAAGGTGCAGTCGCTCAACGCCGCAAATCCGTGCCCTACCCCGGGTGGAATAAACACCCCGTCGTGACAGTGCGAGCCGTCCGTTTGGCGGCCAAGGTCGGTGGTCCAGACCGCACCTTCGGTCGGGCTTGCGGTGCGAAGGTCAAACAGCACCACCCGAATGGTCCCAAACGGCACGTACCAGTAGTCGCTTTGGAAACGGTGATAATGCAGCCCGACCACCGTTCCCGCCTGCCGGTCACCCCGGTTGGCTTGCACCATTTCACGCCCGCCAGGGATCCAGGACCGGCGGTACGTTTCGACGAACAGGCCCCGGTTGTCGGTGTGCACCACCGGCTCCACCCGATACACCCCGGCGATCTCGGTCACCGCGTGAACTTCAGCCATGCTCAGCCTCCGAAACGTCTACCTGACAGGTGTCGCCGATCAGGATACGGAACCTTCCGGTGGTGGACCCGTCACCGCTGATTTCACTGTTGCGGCCGATCAGCGAGTCGGTCAGATGCCCAACGTTTACCACCGTCACCCCGGCCAGCAACACGCTGTTTTCGACCCTGCTGCGTTCGATTCGGCTCCCGGCCCCAACCGAACAGTACGGGCCTAGCTGAGCGTCGCTGATCAACGAATCCGGTCCGATAACCGCCGGACCTTCAACCACCGAATTGATGACCTGTGCGCCCGCTTCGACCACGACCCGATCGCCGATCGTTGACGCTGCGTCAACCTCACCGTCGATCCGCTTTTCCAACCGGTTGAGTACGAGCCGGTTGCATTCGAGCAGCGGATCCTTTTTGCCCGTGTCGATCCACCAACCCGACACCACCTGATGATCAACCCGACATCCCGAATCGATCATTTGTTGAATGGCGTCGGTGATCTCCAACTCGCCGCGAGCCGACGGCACCAAACGGTCGATAGCCGGGTGAATCGACGAGTCAAACAAATACACACCGACCAGCGCCAAATCTGACGGAGGATCGGACGGTTTTTCGACCAGACGCAGCACTTCGCCATCGGCGCCCAGTTCAGCCACACCAAACGACGTCGGGTCGGCTACGTGAGCCAGCAAGATACGGGCGTTGACCACCGGGCCCGTCGGGTCCAGCTGGTCCGCGCCGGGGAAGCCGACGAGGAACGGCTCCAGGTGCTGTTCGAGCATATTGTCGCCGAGGTACATAGCGAACGAATCGTCACCGAGGAACGGACGGGCACACAGCACTGCGTGGGCGAGCCCTTTGGGTTCGGGTTGCACAATCCACGTCACCGACACACCAAAGGCGCTTCCGTCCCCGACTGCGGCTCGAATGTCCTCACCGGTTTCTGGGGAGATCACAATGCCGACATCGCGAATCCCGGCCGCGGCCAGATCGTCGATCACGTAAAACAGGATCGGACGGTTGGCGATCGGAACCAGCTGCTTGGCGCTGGTGTGGGTGATCGGCCGCAGTCTGGTTCCTTGACCACCGCTGAGGATCAAACCCTTCATGACGTGGAGCCTACGCCGTCGCGGACATGCGTCCCGCGGCCCGGTGGCGAGCAAACTCGAGCCGCAGCAACGCCGCGGTCGCCGCCGCGCCACCGGCAACGGCCAGCAGCAACGCCAATTCGACTTTCAGGAACGGATCGTGGGGTAGCTGAAGGCCTACCGGGAACAGCACGACGCCCACAACGAACCCGACCACCGCCAGTCGGGTGTGGTCAAGGGCAACCAACCCGAGCGACAACGACAATAGCAGCATCAAGCCGCTCCCCGAAGCCGCCAACAACGCCATGTCGGTCGACCCCAACTGGTCCTGGAACAGGCGCTCAATCAGCCACGGACCAAACGCGGCGATCGCCACCGTTGAGGTCACCGACACCACCGCCACCGCCCCCACCAGCCGAAGCTGCACTTCGCGGAAACCATCGAGGTCATCTTCGGCAGCGTGGGCCACCAAGGCCGGGAGCAACGACGCTTTCACGGCTTGGAAGAAAAACAAGGGGATGCGCGAGATGATCAATCCGTTCAGGAACACCCCCGGTGCCTCGTCGCCGAGCCCTTTGCCCACGATCGACAACGCAACAGGGCCGACGTTGAGCAGGAACGCTTCCGAAACCGAAGTGGCCAGCAACCAGCCGAGCGCCGGAGTGATCTCGTTCATTTGTGACGGAGGCCCAGGGTTGACGAACGGTCGCACCCCGAGGGAAGCCACGAACGTGCCGACCAAAAACGCGGCAGCCAACGTCATCGCGAACGGGCCTACCGCTTCAACCCCGATCACGAACAAGATGATGGCGATCAGCACCCGAGATCCACCTTCGGCCGCGAAATAGCGTCCGTAGTTGCTGAAAAGATGCCGTCCGGACAGGATCCCTCGGGCCAGTTCGGCCACTGCGAACGCCCCAAGCGCCGCCAACAAGGCGATCAGCAACTCCACCCGATCGTGCAACAATCCGCTCAACCCCAGCGGCCAAGCCACGATCAGTGCCGCGAACGATACGGCTAACGCCATGCCTCCAACCAGCGAAGCCTGCCGCAGTACCGGGGCGCTGCCTTCACCTCGCGACCCGCGAGCGGCGGTGGCACGGGCAATTTCCTGCTCCAACGGCTGAAAAATGCCTGGCCCAACGATGTAAACGAGCGCCCAGAGAACCGCTAACCCGCCGTAGGCTTCGTCGCCCATCGAACGGCGAGCCAACACTAAAAAGAAGTAGGTGCTGAGCCCGTTGATGACCAAACCCAAGGCGATCGCCGGAGTCCCCTCTGGCAGCGGGTTTCGTTCGCTGAGCGCTGAAAGAAAGCGACGAATGATGGTCTCCAACCGGGATCGTCCCCTCCGAAGGCGACACCAGATCGTAGCGGTACCACCCCCCTGAAGCGGGTCAATCCGAGTCAGGGACGCAACGCTGGCAGGCAAAGACCTTCGAGATCGACAACCTCAACTCGGTCCCGGTTCTCCCAGGTCACCTGATTGTCGGGGTGACGGTGGAGACGAAACTCTCGAAACGACAGTTCCAACGCGTCGAACACCAGAAGTCGGCCCCGGAGGCTTTCCCCGATCCCCAGCAGCAGCTTGATCACTTCAAGGGCTTGCAGGCTGCCGATAATCCCCGGCAACACCCCGATCACCCCGGCTTCAGCGCACGACGGTGCCAACTCCGGTGGTGGAGGTTCGACGAGCAGATCCCGGTAGGTCGGTCCCTGCCGGGGGTCAAACACGGTGACCTGTCCCTCGAAGCGATACACCGACCCGTGAACAACCGGGATACCAAGCTTCACCGATGCGTCGTTGAGCAGGTATCGGGACGGGAAATTGTCGGCCCCGTCCACCACCACGTCGTAACCGGTGAGGATTTCCAAAACGTTCGAGGCATCGAGCCGGGTGTCGTAGGTCTCGACGTTGAGGTGCGGGTTCAAGGCCAGAATCGAAGCCTTCGCCGAGTCAACCTTGCGCTGCCCTACCCGGTCGGTGCGGTGAATGATCTGCCGTTGCAGGTTCGATTCGTCAACGTCATCCATGTCGACAATCCCGATGGTGCCCACCCCGGCGGCAGCTAGGTACAGCCCGACCGGTGACCCAAGCCCACCGGCCCCCAACAACAACACCCGAGCGTCGAGCAGTTCGGCCTGGCCGGCCTCACCAACTTCGGGTAGCAGCAGGTGACGCTGGTAGCGCGAGCGAGCGTTGGCGTTGAGCGAACGCGGTTTGGCCCAGAGTTTGCCTGCATCTTTCCAAGCGTTGAACCCGCCAGCCAACGACGCCACCGTGGCGTACCCCAACTGTTCAAGGGTGTGGGCTGCGAACACCGAGCGGCTGCCACCGGCGCACATCACCAACAGCGGTTGATCACGGTCCGGGATCCGCTGCTCGACCACTGACTCCAAGGTGCCTCGCGGGATGTGGACCGAACCCGGTACCGCACCCTGGTCGTATTCATCGGCTTCGCGAACATCCAGCAGCACATATCCGTCATCGAGCAGCGCCGCGCCATGGGCGACATCTACCTCGGTAATCGCCGCTCTCGTTGCTTCAAGAAACTCCCGGAACGAGGCCATAGCTATCAGGCTAGAGGGGACTCAGGAAAGTGGCTGAACCAGTAGCGGCAAGGTTTCGCTGATCCCGGCCTGCACCACGACCGACGCCAGCTGGTCGAACGGGGTTGGTTCGGCGTTCACGATCACCAGCTTGGCTCCGTGACGGTGCGCGACACGGGCGCTCTCGTTGATGGGAAAGACGGTCAACGAGGTGCCGATGGCCAGAAACAGGTCGCATTCCATGGCGGCCTGCTCGCAGCGTTGCAGATCGGCAGCCACCAGCGACTGACCGAAACTGATGGTGGCAGATTTGAGAATGCCTCCACAGTCGGGACAGGCCGGGTCTTTTTCACCGGCCCGAACTCGGTCCAGTACCGCCTCCATGTCCACCCGGTACTGGCAGGAAAGACAGGCCGCGTGCCGGGTGGTCCCGTGAATTTCCACCATCCGATCCGGCGAAGAACCGGCCCGCTGATGCAACTCGTCGACGTTCTGAGTGATCAACGTGTGCAACTTGTTGCGCCGTTCGAGTTCGACCACCGCGAAGTGGCCGGCGTTCGGTTCGACATTGGCCCAGAGGTCACCGCTGGCCCGCAACGCCCAGTTGGTTTGGCGCAGTTGTTCGTCGGCCACGTAAAAGCGGATATTGGATGCCCGTTCGGCTTCCGGGTTCTTGGTCCACAGCCCGTTGGGTCCGCGAAAGTCCGGGATCCCCGAATCAGTAGAGATACCTGCACCGGTCAGCACGGTGATCGATTCGGCCGCGTCGATCAGCCGTTGGGCGGTAGCAATCGGTGTTTCGCGGTTCACGCTGGCCATGGTAGGCGAGCCATTCGCGAACCCCGGAGGTAGGCGAACTGCCACCGCCAAAGATGAGGTATTGACAAACTGCATGAAATGACATGAAATAGCAGGAGACTTCCTCCTCATCAGTTTCGGAAAATCCTACGAGACGTTCAACGCGAGAGGAGCGCCATGTACCCAAACAGCAATCAAACTGACCGCAACCCGGTCATTTCCACCCCCGAAAACACCGCTACCGCAGTCTGCGAGTCGGCCGTGGTCGAAGAGATCGGATTGGCCCGCTGGCACGACCCGATCATCGACAAACTCGGGTTCGATCCAAGGTCTCAATATGTCGAGCGGTTCTGGCTCGGACTCCTTGGTCCGTCCACGACCCTGCTGATCCGCCGCTGTGCTGATCTGCTCGACTCCGGAGGCGGAACCGCTCGGGTCAACCTTTACGACCTGGCTGCCCAACTCGGGATCGGACACAAGGGGGGTCGAAACAGCCCCCTAAACCGCACCCTCAGCCGAGCCTGCCGGTTCAGCATGGCCCGCTTTATCGGACAGCAACTCTTTGAGGTTCGGTTCCGGGTCGCACCGCTCAACCGGGCTCAAATCGCCCGCCTCCCCGATCAACTTCAGATCGAACACGAACGGCTCACCAACCGTTCTCCGGTCGATGTTTCGGTGGAACGGGGACGGGCCCGAAGGTTGGCGTTGAGCCTGATCGAATGCGGCGACGGTTTCGACGAAACCGAACGCCAACTGCTGGGCTGGCAGGTTTCGACCGAAGCCGCGGTTGACGCCGTCAACTGGGCGTGGCACCGACACTGCCTCGCAGCAGATTCGGTGCTCGACGGTGCTAACTCGGAGGGGTGAACGCCTGCGCCAACTCGGCAAGCAGTCGGACCCCGAACCCGGTTCCGCCTTTGGTGATCTCCGCTTCCTCAGAATCACTCCAGGCGGGACCGGCAATGTCGAGGTGGGCCCACGGGATCCCGTCGGCGACAAACTCCTGCAAGATGAGGCCAGCGGTGAGCGCACCGCCGTGCGGGGTACCGATGTTTTTCATGTCGGCAACCGGAGACTCGAACTGTTTGCGATAGTCGTCCGGGAGTGGCAAATGCCAGACCCGCTCGCCGCTCACGGTCGAGGCGGACTCGATTTGTTCGATCCAGCTGTCGTTGTTGCCCATCAGGCCGGCGATTTTTGGTCCGAGGGCAACCATGCAGGCCCCGGTCAGCGTGGCCAGGTCGATGATGGCGTCAGGTTTGGCTTCAGACGCTAGCGAAAGCGCGTCGGCCAGAATCAGGCGACCTTCGGCATCGGTGTTGAGCACTTCGATCGTTTTGCCGTTGCGTATGGTGAGCACGTCTCCGGGCCGGGTGGCGTCGCCCCCCAACATGTTGTCGGTCATCGGAAGGAACGCTTTCACCCGGCAGCCGACACCGAGTTCGCCCAACACCGACATGGCACCGACCACCGCGGCCGCTCCACCCATGTCACATTTCATGGTCATCATGCCCTGACCGGTCTTGATCGAAAGCCCGCCCGAATCAAAGGTGATCCCTTTGCCCACCAAAGCCAGCGTGCCCTGCGCTCGCCCCTTCGGGTTGTAGGTCAACTCGACGAAACGGGGAGGAAGGCTTGATCCGCGGTTCACCCCAAGCAGCCCACCGAGCTTGCCGCGTTTGATCGCTGCTTCATCCCAGACTTTGGCGACCAGACCTTGGCTGCGGGCCATCGCCGCGGCCCGTCGAGCAAACACGGGTGGCGTCAGCGAGCCACCGGGTTCGTTGACCAGATCCCGAGCCAGCGACTGGCCGCGGGCCAGCACCGCTCCCCGATCCAACGCCGCCTGATGTTTCGCTCCTGAACCGCCACCGACCGTGACCGCGTTGAGCGTTGTCGAACGGGTCTTGTCCGACGAAACGTCCGACTTGAACTGGCGGTAGCGGTACCCGGCCAGCGTGATCCCTTCGGCTAGGGCCTGGCGGGCGGTTTCGCCGTCGACGGGTACGGCCGAAAGGTCAACACCGACCCGACGGAACCGTCCTAGCTGTTTGGAGATCTTGGCCCCGGCCGTGCGAACCGCGGCCGCGTCAACTCGTTCGCTGGGGCCGAGCCCTACCAGCAAGGTGCATCCCGTCTCGGTCGCCGAAAGGTACGTTTCACCGGACCCGCCCGAAAAGCCGGCTTGTTTGAGGGTCTTGACGGAGAAACCGTCGAGGCCATCGGCCATCGATTCCGAGGTGACGAGCACGGCCCGGACCGGCAGCGATTTAGGGATCGAACGTGAAGCGGTGAAGGTGACGGTCATCGGGCCAAGCGTAGCCCGGCGGTGAGACGCGACGAGTCCTCAACTGCGGGTTCCGGCGCGACCACGATGCAGTGTTCAGGGGCTGAGCAGGACCCGGGGAACGATGTCTTGTCCGAAACCGGTGAGGATCGCCAAATACATCAGACCGGTGGCGGCCATCACCGCCGAATACTGGCGTTCACGCAGCGCAGCCCGACACACCAGCACCAGCACCAGCGTCGCCACGGTGCTCGCCACCCAGAACCAGCCGAGCAGCCCGTTGTAGGCGTCGTCGATGGTTCCGTTCAGCACCGAGACCATGCCGACCGGTAGCAGCATCGCCAGCGTTTCAGGAACCCAAAGGATGGTGGTCCATCGGACCAGCTCGATGATCGGGGCCCGGGCCAGACCCGGCTGGACCAGATACCAGTGGCCGAGCAGCATCGCGTCGGACACCGCACCGAGGAACAGCGCCGACGAAACCCCCCGAAACAGCGACAACCAAACCACCGACTCGTCGGCTCCTGCTTCCCAAGAAGCGACGATGACCGCCAGAATCCCGACCAGTGCCGCCAGCAAATCCAGTACCGGTGGAAACTCGGCGCCTTCGGTTTGGAACTGCTGCGATTCGCGGTCGATCCCGGTCATCGCCGCGACTCGGGCGCTGCGTCGTTGCACGGTGCGCCGTTGACCGGACACCCCGACCGAACGGCGAGTGAAGGAAACCACCAACGCCACCAGCCCACAGGCCATGAACGCCATCGTGGCGATCTCGCGGGGCCAAGTCGGTGAAGTCACGAACGCCGCGGTGAGCGAACCGCCGGCGAGAGCGAGGAAGGTGATCCGTTGCAGCCATCCGTAACCAAGACCGACCTCTCGACGTCGGGTCGTGACCCAGAGAAACAGCCAACCTCCCGCGGCCCATTGCAGCAGGACCGTTGCCCCATCCAGGCTGATCACGACCGGTTACCTACCACCCTGACCGTCACCCGAGGACTGCCAGGTGGTGATCGGCGGTGTTGAGCGAATCTGGTCCGGTTTCGGAAGCCACCACGATGTCTTCGAGCCGCATCCCCCACTTTGCCGACTGATAAATGCCTGGTTCGATCGAAAAAGCATTTCCTGCGACCAGCGGCGAACCGTTCCCTTCAACAATGTAGGGATCTTCGTGGGCGTCAACCCCGATCCCGTGACCGGTCCGATGCACAAAAAAGCTGCCAAAACCGGCATCAACCAACCGTTGACGAGCCGCCCGGTCCACCTGCTCGGCTGGTGTGCCCACCGTGGCCGCCCGCACCGCCGCGGCCTGCGCTTCGTGAAGCACCGCGTAGGCCTCCAAATATTCGCGGTCCGGCCGATCACCGGTCCAGACGTTGCGGGTGATGTCGCTGCAGTATCCGACACCGTCCTCACCGAAGTAGGTGCCACCGAAGTCGCACAGCACCGGTTCGTTGGCCTGAATCACCCGAGTTCCCGCATGGTGGTGAGGACTGGCCGAGTTTTCGCCCGAAGCAACGATGGCAAAGTTCACCCGACCGTGACCTTCAGCGAGGATCTGTCGGCCGAGTTCGGCTGACACTTCGGCTTCGGTGCGGCCCACCAGTTCGATCTCGCCGCGTTGGAGCCGCCCCGCTATCCGATCAACCGCCGCCCCCGCCTGCCGAAGCCGCTCAATCTCGGACGCATCTTTGATCGACCGAATCGGGCTGGTGACCGTAGAGGCCCGGACGAAACTGGTGTTGGGCATCGCCGAAAGCAGATCCACAAGGAAACCCGACCACATATGGTCCCCGATCGCGACCGTCTCAGCTGGTCCCGCCAGCTCGGCGATCATCCGGATCGGGTCGTCCGTTTCGGACCAGGGCCGTAACGAAAACACCTCGTCGCGTTGCACGACCCGGGCTACCTCCAACGCCGGGATCACCAGCTTGGCGGCACTGTCACGGGGCACCACCAGCATCGTGATTCGTTCCAGCGGCATCGCTTCGTAACCGCAGAAATACGGGAGGTCGCTACCGACCGACAGCATCAAAACGTCGATGCCGTCGGCTGCCATCTGTTCCCGGGCCTGATCGATTCGTTGTGCGAACATCAGTTCACAGGTTACGGGCCGTCGGACCAACCACTGCTGATGCCGCTTCACTGGCGTGATAGCTCGAACGGGTCAGGGGTGACGATTCGACGTGGCCTATCCCCATCGACTCCCCGATCTGTTTCCACTCGGCGAACTGCTCGGGTGGCCACCAGAGCGCAACCGGAAGGTGGTGGGAGGTTGGACGGAGGTATTGCCCGATGGTGACGATGTCCACACCAACCGCACGGAGATCAGCGAGGGTTTGCACGATTTCATCCGATGACTCGCCCATGCCAACAATGATCGACGATTTGGTGACCAGCCCGGCGTCCGCGGCCCGGGCCAGAACCGACAGGCTGCGGGCGTAGCCCGCCGAGGGTCGCACCGCCCGCTGGAGCCGAGGAACCGTTTCGATGTTGTGGTTAAACACGTCGGGTCGGGCGTCGAACACCGTCTGCAGCGCCTCGTCGTTGCCTCGAAAATCGGAGACCAGTACCTCAACGGCGCCGTCGGGGTTGGCCGCCCGAACCGCAGCCACGGTGTCGGCCACCACCGAAGCGCCACCGTCAGGCAAATCATCGCGGGCGACCATGGTGATCACTGCGTGACGAAGACCCATTTGCTGAACGGCGCGGGCTACCCGTTCCGGTTCGGTCGGGTCGGGGGGTTCGGGGTGGCGGGTATCAACCAGGCAGAACCCGCAGGCCCGGGTGCAGCGTTCACCCAGAATCATGAACGTTGCCGTGCCAGCGTTCCAGCATTCGGACATGTTGGGGCACCCGGCTTCTTCGCAGACCGTTACCAAGTTGAGGTCGCGCAACGTCCGGCTCACCCGGAGATAATCGGGGCCAGTGTTGAGCGGAACCCGCATCCATTCTGGTTTGCGAGCCGCCAAGCGCACCGGATCGGCAGCCACCCCCGCCTCGGCGAGTCGGCCGAGAAGGCGCACGGAGGTACCGTCGGCCTGCTCGGCGTAGGCCAGCGCCGCGTGGGGATCGCCGTGGCCGACGCCTTGGCGACCAACCGGCACGCCGGCGCCTTCACCACGAGTAAACGGAGCAAGGTCGGTGGGTGGAACCCGCCAGGCGACATCGGCCCGATCCACCTCATGGCCGTCACCCCAGCGTTGCGTTGCCGCGGCGGCGATCGCATCAACTACCTCGCGCATTGACACCGAAATACCTTCGGCGGCAAGCGAGGTAACACCTTTGTCGGTGATCCCGCAGGGCACGATCCGGTCAAACCAAGCCAAATCAGGGTCGACGTTCACCGCGAAACCGTGCATGGTACGGCCCCGGGTGATTCGCACACCGATCGCTGCGATCTTTTTCGGATTCGGTGTGTCGGTTCCGACCCAGACGCCGGTGCAGCGCGGGAGCCGACCGGTTGTCAACCCGAACCCGGCCAGCACGTCGATCAGCATCTGCTCAAGACTGTCGACGTACGCGGCGGTGTCGGCCATTCCCCCACCCCGCTTACCGGGGATGGTCACCAGCGGATAACCGACCAGCTGCCCCGGCCCGTGATAGGTGATGTCGCCGCCGCGGTCGGTGGCGACCACCTCGGCTCCAAACGCTTCGGCGTCGACGAGCAGATGCTCTGCCGGGGTGCGTCGACTCATGGTGATGACGTGATCGTGCTCTAAGAGCAGAAGGTGGTTGCCGTCGCCGTCGCGGAGTCGGCGCTGGAGCGCGTAGGCGTCGCGATAGGCGACCCGGCCCAGCCAACGGATCCGGAGCCCGGGCGGTGGAGCGGTCCGACCGGTCAGAGGATCTCCGCCTCCCAGTCGCGTTCCTGAATGATTTCTTGAATGCGGTGCAGGAACGCCGCGGCGTAGGCCCCGTCGAAGGCCCGATGGTCCCAGGCCAACGCCAGCACCCCAACCGAGTGGATCGCAACCGATTCGTTGCCGAACTCGTCGGTGATTACGACCGGTTTGCGCTTGACCCCATCGGTACTGAGGATCGCCACCTGCGGCTGGTTGATGATCGGGAACTGCATCATGGTCCCGTATTGGCCGGCGTTGGTCAGCGTGAACGTCCCACCGGTCAACTCATCCGGGGTGAGTTGTTTGCTGCGGGATCGCGCCG
>JAFMKU010000088.1 GCA_017852795.1 Candidatus Neomicrothrix sp. | reverse complement strand
GGTCGAATGCCAGATCACGAGGTCTGGGTCGTGTTCGGCGACAAGACGGCCCTGCATAATGACCGCCGCTTCGATGCAAATATCGGCCCAATCGATGAGTTCATGGTTGTCGTCAGTCACGCGGCCCGCCGCGACCCCGCAACCTGAAGTCGCGACCGAAGCAAACGTCACTCCGTCATTGGCGTAAGCCTCACCGAACGCCGCGGCGAGCGTGTCGGCCACCGAATCTCCGACCAGACCGACCGTCTGCGGGGTCAGGAGCACTCCTTGGCTTTCTTCGGTTGGTTGCGGTAGATCGTCGCCCGGATCGTCCGGTACCAAACTGGTTGGCACGCTGGTCGAAACGCTGTTTGGCACGCTGGTCGTGGTGTCCGGGGTGAACACGGTGATGTCGCCATCGAGGGTGGGTTCCATGTCGCTGCTGGTCGCACCTCGGGTGGCGCCGATCACGATTGCTGCGGTGGCGATAATCGCGATGGCCGCAACAAGCACGGTTCGCCGGTTCGATGAGGTCCCGTGGCGAATGGGTCGCTCCACGAGGTAGTACGACAGGGTCGCGAGCCCAAGGCTGGCCCCGACCCGCACCACGTCTAGCGGTATCCCTTCGAGGCCGAGTCGGCTGGGTGTCAACCAGGTGATCATCGGCCAATGCCAGAGGTAAATCCCGTAGCTGACATCGCCGAGCCAGCGGAGAGGCCGGTGGTGGAGGACTCGACGGATCGGGGAGTTGTCGCCGGAAACACCCGACGCGATTACCGCCGTAACCGCCAAGGCAAACACCGGCGATGCACCGTAATAAAAGATCGCTTCATTGTCACCGAGGCGAACGAACGCCACCCCCATCACCACTGCACCAAAGGCACCGGCGACATGCACCGCTCGAAGCGCATTGGCGGTTGTGGGCGGGCGACGATGGAGGATCACGGCCAGCGCCGCACCGATCAAAATGGTGTGGACCCGAGCGTCGGTCCCGTAGTAGGCCCGAGACCGATCGCTGTGTTCAGCGAGGTAGGCCATCGCGGCGACCGAAGCGACCGAACCGGCAACACAGAAACCAAGCAGCAACCCGAGTTTGCCGTTGCGGCGACCGACCAGCATCAACATGAGCAGGGGCCAGAGCACGTAGAACTGTTCTTCGATCGCTAACGACCACATGTGGCGAAGCGGTGACGCCTCCGACCAGAGTTCGAAATACGAGGCGTTGGCAAGGATCAGTCGCCAGTTGGCGACATACCCGAGCGTGGCAAGCGAATCGCCGCGGAGGGTGGCGAACTGGTCGCTGCTGGCCACAAACTCTGCGTAGGCAGCGACCCCGAGGATGAGAAGAATCGCGGCGGGGAGCAGGCGTTTAAACCTGCGGACCCAGAACGCTCGCACGTTGATCGTTCCGTTGCGCTGCTGTTCGTTGATGATCAGCGACGTGATGAGGTAACCGGACAGCACAAAGAACGTGTCGACCCCGAGGTAGCCCCCGGAAAACCAGTAGTAGTCGAGGTGGTAGAGCACCACCACCGCCACGGCAATAGCCCGGAGACCATCAAGCGCGGGTTGGTGAGCGAACCCATGGCGAGTCGGGCGCAGTGTTCCCATCGACCAAAGATCCTAATGGGGAACGGCCACGCAAACGGTTCGGTCGTTTTTGTGACCAGAAATCCGACGCGAACGACGGATGCTTCGCTGTTCGCTCACCTCCAACCTGGGCCGCTCAACTCAACCACAGGAACGTTCATGGTTGCGAAAACCCAGAGCCAGCGTGAATGGACGGCCTTGAACGTTCGCCGCTTGAGTTTCGTTATTGGGGTGACAACAGCACATGATTGCTCTGTGAACAGACACCGGCCGCTAAGCACGTTGGCTGCATCCGTGATTGGTGGCCTGCTGGTTTGGGGTGGTGCAGCCTGCTCGGGTGGGCAGAGTTCAGTAGGTGACAGCGTCGCTCAGATCACACCCGAACGCATCTCCTCTCCCGTTGCCGCTCCCGCAGAGGTTGAGGCACCAGAACCGGCACCTTCGTGGGAACAATCACCTTCCCCCGCTGACTTCTCAAGATGCCAATTGGCCGACCCGCGTTCGGAATTCGAGAAACTTCTGTCTCGTGGCGAAGACCGTGACGGGGTGAGAGGTCGGGCCAGCGTCGGGTTTCCAAGAACTGAACTCGACATCCCAGCAGTCGGCGAGTCGAACGTCATTGCCGCGCTGGTCTCATTCACCGACGCCCCACCACCTGCCGATATGTCACCCGACTATCTCAGATTGCAGACGGACAAGATCTCCGATTGGAGTGACTACTGGTCGCAAGGACGTTTCCGTTACTCCTTCCAAGTTGTTGAGGATTGGGTTCAGGTCCCCATCAATTCACAAGATTTCGTCTTGGATCCGGGTGCTCCCGATAACCACTTCGACCACGGTGAAGTGCAGAAACAGCTCGCAGCCAGCATGAGAACGGTTGCCCAGGCGATCGTGGACGAACTCCCGTCCACCCTCGACTTCCAGGCCGCTGATGCGATCTATCTCTACTTTTCTCCGACCACTGAAGCCTTCAAAATCGACCTGACCTGGAAGAGCGAACCGATCGAGACCCCCCAAGGCCCCCTTCGAATTCCGCTCTGGGGAGGCGGTAGTTACCACTTGAGCGACGCCGGTTTGCCCTACGAAGTCAAGAAGGAGCACCTGTGGAGCTTCTGGATTCACGAGTTGCTTCATTCGCAGGGACAGAACCTTCACGCCCCAGGAAATGGCTGGTCAACAGGAATAGGTCAAAACCCGTACCCGCGAGGAACCGAATTCTCAGGAGCTTTGGCGGCATGGGATCAGTTTCAATTCGGGTGGATCGACGATGAGCAGGTTTTCTGCGCAGACCTCAATTCGATTGGCCCACGACAAGAAGTCATTTTGACGCCACAGGAAATACCGGGTGGGGCGAGGAAGATGATTGCGGTCAGGACGATCGACCACAAGGTGCTTGTGGTCGAGTCGCGAAGGCCGACTGGCTATTCCAAAGACTGGTTTGCGCAAAACTCGGGGCTGCTCGTCTACGAGGTCGATGCCGATGGTGAACATTACGATCACGTCCCGGACGACTGCGGGAACGACCCACTCATCCCCAAATGGGCGCGTTATCTGCCGCCCGATGGCCAAGACATGAGTGGTTTCGGCTGCTCAGAAACCGAATCGGTCATCGTGAAAGAAGGAATGAGCGTGACCAGCAATGGCGTCAAAGTGACTCTCGAATTCTCGGACCTTGAAGCCGACTACGTTTCGGTTGAGTTGGCCGCCGACTAGGGCACGCTGCGAACCTCAAAACTCCGCTGAGCATCCACGAACGGCAATTCGTGCACCCATGGCCCGCTTTGCATGGGTGCGAACCGGTCAAACCGGTTTCGGAGTGGAGCTAAGGGGAATTGAACCCCTGACCTCTTCCATGCCATGGAAGCGCTCTACCAACTGAGCTATAGCCCCGAAGTGCGAAGCAGATGTTACCAAAGCAACGCAATGCATCCACCTGCCGGATGTTGCGTGGCGGAAGCTTCTATTGTCTGCATTCATGCAATCTGGCGCGCACAAACGACGCAGCGTGTCAGACACCGCAACACGGGTTGGGCCCGGTTTGGTGTTGGGCGCATCGTTGGTGGTTTTCCTGATCGGTGTGGTGATCGCCACCGCAGTGCCGGGCCCGCTGTTAACCGTGGATGATCTGGCCAATTTCGGTCTGGCGCGCACCATGGCCGGTGAGGGGCCCAACCCGATGCCGCCACAACCCCCGTACGGTCTGCTCTACCCGCTGCTGCTGGTACCCGGATGGCTCGCCGGGTTCGGTCAAGACGCCATGCTGCTGTGGGCCCGACTGATCAACGCTGCCTGCGGCGCCGCAACCGTTGCTGTCCTCTACGCCCTGCTCGGCCGACTTACCGACACCCCCGGCCGGCCCCGTTTGTTGATGGCCAGCACCGCTGCGTTGCTTCCGGCCGCCACCGTCACCTCGTCGATTGTCTGGTCGGAACGGCTGTTGGCGTTGCTGTTTGCTCTTCTGGCGCTGGCGATGGTTGTGGCGTTGGAACGGTGCACTGTTCGCTGGTCGCTGCTGCTGGTGACCATCGCCGCCGCCAACTACGCCGGCCACCCTCGTCACGGGTTGCTGGCCGTAGTCGCAGTGTTGGTCGCCGCGTATTCGTTGCGTGGTAAGCGGCTCACCCGAGCGATGCCGTTGATGGTGTTGGTTTTCGCAGTGGGGGTCGCGCTGCTGGTCGGGGTTGAAGGGCTCCGCCGGATCGTCGCCGACGC
>JAFMKU010000099.1 GCA_017852795.1 Candidatus Neomicrothrix sp. | reverse complement strand
AAATGGGTGCAGAGCAATTGATGCAAAGGCTTATATCGGTACATACAGGAATACCATTGCAAGACATACGGCAAGGAACTATGTCTCAAGAACAATGGTCGATATATTGGAAGGAGGTGGATGACCTTCGCAGCGATAACCTCGTTATCATTGATGACGTTTACTCACTTAGTGGCATAAAGACAACGGCAAAGAAGCTAAAGATGCGCGGAAATTGTGATGCCATTTACATTGACTACCTGCAACTTATTGAACATCGTTTAGGTGGTCGGTCTAAAGAGAATGAGGTTAGCGAAATTTCACGCGGTCTAAAGATGCTGGCTAAACAATTAGACGTTCCGATAGTGGCACTTTCACAACTTAGCAGGGCTGTTGAATCACGCGGAGGTGATAAGAAGCCTATGCTTTCAGACCTACGTGATAGCGGTGCAATAGAACAGGATGCTGACATTGTGGAGTTCGTTTACCGTCCTGAGTATTACAATCCTGACCAACCTGAATTTGCTAACAAGGCTTACGTGATAATATCGAAGAACCGTAACGGTAGCTGCAAGGATGTTGAGTTCTACTTCAATAAGGAGTGCACGAGGTTTGAGAACCCAAGAGATGACTATAAACCGCAATACACTAACTACCATGAGCCAAATGACGACGACCCTTTTTAAATTGCTTGACTTGGGAGAAAAGGCATCTAATGAAGTATGCAATAACCCAACGAAAACGAACTGCAATAAACTAGAACAGATAACAAAGTTGACACAGGATGAAATTCAACGGATAAAAAATTTGCGTAATTGAGAAACGCTTTATACATTGCACTAAAATTAATGACATGAAAAAGAAAGTAACAAAAGCAGAAGTTGAACGGGTGCTGAACATTTACATATGCAATTCACAACGGGTTGACAACATCCTAAACGAACTGTTCCCTAGTTTCAAAATTGGGGATTATTTCGTTTGTCCTGAGAGACCAATAAATCCTGATTTACGTAATTATGGATGGGATAAGCAAATGGATCTACTAGTTGGTAGTGTCATGAAGGTTGGTGGCTTTGATGGTGACCTTGCTATTGAAGATGAAGAGCATGAATATAGTTGGGCTGTTGAATGGGTACGCCACGCCACGCCCGAAGAGATAGCTGCTGCTGAGTGGGAAGAGGGAAAACCTTATAAGGTGATACACGCAAACGATGAGGAAGTATGTATTTCATCTAATAAAGTTGGTTCCTTTTACAAAAATGGAAGGTTTCAAGGTGATACGTTTAAACACGACAAATACGAAAAGCTATGAAACACAAACTGAAACACTTGGCTAAATTCTGCTGCAAGCCAGCAAACGAATTAGAAATTGAGAGAGATGAAAGGAATAATAAGAGGTTTAGCAAATATTTTCGGAGTGACCGATGATATTATAAAAGAAGAGAGAACTAAAATTGGCTTCAAGCTAAGAGATCACTCATACTGGTATAACGGTGGATTGAAAGTTCACGGTAGTAAACCTGACGTTAGGGCACTCTTATGGATATATGGAGAAAGTCTTATAAAATTGAACAAAATACCAGATGTTGACCAAACAAGAACTTCAATCTTCGGTAAAGATTACAGATACGAAAAAGCTCTAAAAAACGAAGGTATAGATTTTTAATGTTACTAATTGAAGAGAAATGAGACCAACACTACATGATTACGTTATTGATTTATACGGTAAAGGAATTTACCATCCAGCATCGAGGTTAGTTGATATTGTCAACTTTGCCAAACTGACCAACCGCGAACCACGTTTAGGAGACTTTGTTCCTTGTGATGATGGCGGTAATGTTTTGCAGAAGCCTGAAGGTTACGACAAATGGCTTTTGGAAGATTATTATACCGAAGTGGAAACAAGTTGGATAAGAGATTGCTCTAAATACCAAACAGCCAAAGACAAAGTAATCTTTGCAGGTGATTGGAAGGTTTTGGAAACTGGTTTTGACACTTTAACCCATCATTATCTTGATTCAGAGTATCTAGGTAAATCGTACAGTCTTACTGTCATTTCAAACGGAACGCACAACATAGAGTTTAGAGATAACGATTGCGGAGTTTGGTTGTCAAACAAAAACCATATTGGGGAATTGCAAATCAACCGCATCGAAGATTTGCCAAGAGAAATTGAATTTAAAAACGGAGTGATATGAAAAAGACAGCAATGCAACTGCTGATTGACGAGATAAACGGAATGAAGTCACTTCTGAATAATCAAGAAAGTCGTGTTGCAGAATGTATGAGTGTAATTGCAGATAGAGCAACCGAACTACTCGAAAAGGAACAGAAGCATATTGAGGAGGCTTATAATTGTGGTAATTTAGATAACGATGGCTTCAGTCCTGATAAATTAGGTGAACAATACTTCAAAGAGACTTACGGATGATTGAAGTAACGATGACAGTCAGGGTCAGAATGACCGAAAAACACTACAAGAATGTAGTAGAAAAAGATGTCAATGATATTAAGTCTAGAAAACTTCAACGTGAATTGATGGAGCAAGAAGGAGTATTAAATGTAACAGCTACAGTTCAAGTGATTAAACCAAAGAACAAATGAAAAATCAACCTATAAGTGAACAATCTGAAAAAAAAGTAAACAAATCCGTTCATTCTGAACTTTCCCGTGAGTTGCTAAACCAAATGCACACTTACGCGATTGAAGCTCAAAAAGACCCTTCCAATAGTGAGGTTTTTGCTGTATTTGTAAAGGAAAGCATTGAGCGCATTTGGTCTGATGGTAAATCAAACAAGCAGACCTGTGGATTCTGCGTTGAGCCAATCAGTCTTGACCACAATAACATACCTGAATCGGTTTACAAAAAGAACATTAAGGAAAGCAAGTTCTTGAAAGAAATGATGCGTAAGGATGAAGAAGATGGGATTTATATCAGAACAGTTACTCACTGTCCTACGTGCGGGGCGGAATGCACCGTTAAGGGAGAAGGCGAAACGCATTATTACCGACCAAAAGAAAATAAACTACGGGAAGCGGCTGAATACGCTTACAAAGCACTAAGGGTTGAGAGCGTAGATTTAAGTGGCGCGTTATTGGTCGCAAAAGTTAAACTCGAAAAAGCACTAAAATGAAAATAGAATCTAACGAATACCTCCAAATTGGTTACGACCCTGTAATTTTCCAAAGCGTACACCGTGAGGATTTAAGACGGGTTAACAAAACAGCAGTTGACCCTAACCCGAAACAGAATCAGTATTGGCAAAGTCAAGGGTTGCAATATCATCACATCTTTGTTGAGCCTTTTATCGAGTTTGCTCGGTACATACCTAACAAGTATGACGTTATACACTTTACTAGAGGTGCTACTGATTACGAATTGAAGTTAGCGGAAAAGCTACTGAATGAAGGTGGTGAGATTATTTGTTGACAACGGGTAGGTATATGGTTAGTGCGCCTACCACAAATGATTTAATTAAGCACTAACCTTCATTGGCGCATTAACTATATACAATGTTAGGCGCAGTTATTTTTAAAATTATGACAACGAGAAAATTAGTAAACTTAATTATGAAATCTTCTGACCACAACCCATATACAGGTAAGTTGTCAGAAAGTGATAATGTATTGGCTGCAATAGAATTAGCAAAGAAGTTTAAAGAGTTTGCAGACGAAGGATATGCAGATGAAGCTATGGATATTGAAAGCAGCCAATGGGTTAAAGTGATAAATAAACTTGAAAGCAAACGGCTTAATTGCGCCTAACGGCTTACTAAATAATCGTTTTAATGTTATTTATTTTATCTTACAAAAAGTTTTGAGCGATGGGAGCATATAAAAAACCACGATGCCACAACTGCAAACACGCAGGGAGTCAATTCAAAATTGATAAACTGACACACCTACATTGTGAACATCCAAAATGGACAAAAGAGGATTTTGACAAAGGAAGTTTTACGCCTTGGGACACCTTGCAAGTATTTAATGAAACCTGTAAAAGCCACGAGTTCAAAAGCGAGTAGGCTTATGTTTTACAACGCTAAATGTATGGTGTCGTGGCTACCCAATAAATGCCACTAACTTAATAAACTGGTAAAAATTTGATTATGAAAAATACGACTGAAAATAAAAACAAGCCATGCACTATACATAATGTTGTAGGTAGTACGGTGACTGAAACAACTACTCGTGAATTAGATCCTTATGAGTTTCATTGTAGCAAGTGCAACACCATACATAAAAAGACTGCCTATGCAATAGCACAACACACAATGGGAGTAGAACTAATATTTACTTGCACTTGTGGAAATAAGATTGATTTGTAGTATTACCTACAACGCCCTACTAAAGAATCGTTTTAATATTCTTTAGTACAGGTTGTAAAATGAAATAGTTGTAGGGAATCATCTTGACAAAAATCC
>JAFMKU010000087.1 GCA_017852795.1 Candidatus Neomicrothrix sp. | reverse complement strand
CTGCCCATCCTCGGTTGGGGTGCGCCGATCCACACGAACTGAGGTAATCCGTCGGCCTTCCATCTGCTTGACCTGCAACCGAACCCCGTCGAAATCGACGACTTGACCGACCTCAGGAACCTGACCGAGATGAGAAAAGATCAATCCCCCGACCGTGTCCCATTCACCATCAGAAAACGACATCTCTAACAACCCTTCGAGTTGATCGACCGGCATTCGGCCGTGCACCAGCAAGTTCCCGCCACCCAGCGACTCGACGAGTGGTGCTTCCCGGTCGGTTTCGTCGACGATCTCGCCAACCAGTTCTTCGACCAAATCTTCCAAAGTGACCAGACCAGCCGTGCCGCCGTATTCGTCGATGACGATCGCCAGATGCTGCCCTCCGGCCTGCATCTCGCGCAGCAGATCGTCGGCGTGTTTGGTCTCGGGAACAAAGCGTGGTTCGCGCATCAGTGAACGAACCGGAATCGAACCGTTCCCCAGCCGTTCAGCTCGGATCAGGTCCTTGACGAGACAAACCCCGACGATGTCGTCGATCCCGTCGTTGCTGATCGGTATTCGGCTAAACCCGAGTTCTTCGCTGAGATCGAGAAGCTCGGTAACCGTGGTGTTGACCCCGGCGGTGCTCATGTCTGTGCGAGGCACCATCACCTCCCGAACGATGGTGTCGCCCAAGGCAAACACCGACCGGATCATGTCCTGTTCTTCAGCGTCGATCGACGCACCCGCCACCGCGGCTTGCGCCAACGCCATCAACTCGTCTTCGGAAACCACCGGCGTGCCAGCCGGACCGGGAAGCAGCACGTTGGCAATGACGTTGAGTAAACGGGTCAGCACCCGAAGCGGGGCGAGTCGAAGCAGCACGCCCAGCACCCGCGCCGAAGTCAACGCCGCCTGATCGAGGTGCTGCAACGCCCAGATCCGAGGGATTGCTTCGGCGAATACGTACAGGCCGCCGACCGAAACTGCCGCCACCAAAAACACGGTGCCTGGACCGCCGCGATCGGTGGCCATGGTGATCACAATGGCGATCACCCCCACCTGGGCTCCTACCCGCAGCAGCAACAACGGCGCCAACGTGCTTTCGCGTTCGACCAGCACCAGCGCCAGCGAGCGAGCACCGCGCTGACCGTCGGCCACGAACCCGTCGGCCCGAGCCCGTGAAATTCGGGTCAAAGCCGTTTCTGCCGCTGCGATCAACGACGCCAACACCACCAACAAGAAAGCCACCAGCACGGCGGCGGTCACACTGCTCGTCATCGGTACAGCGCCGCCAGCAGTTCCTGCTCGCGGGCCTCCATCACTTCGGCTTCCCCGTCGTCAACGTGATCGAACCCCAGAAGGTGCAGAACCCCATGGACAACCAGCAGCGCCAACTCGTCGTCGAGTGTGCCGTGGTGCCCGTCCTGGCCGCGATGGTCGGGAGCGTTGGTCGCCGCGACCGAAGGACAGATCACGATGTCGCCAATCAGGTCATCAGCGGTTGCGGCTTCGGCGCCATCCAGCGGAAACGAGAGCACATCGGTGGCGGTGGCTTTGCCGCGATGAGCCGCATTGAGTTCGGCGATGGCCTGATCGTCAACGAAGATCAGGTTGCATTCCCCTGCACCAATACCTTGAGCCTGTAGCGCCTGTTCGGCCAGCAACGCCCAACGGGCAACGTCTACCGGCTCTGCCTGCTGCTCATTGAGTGACACCACTCGGAGCGGTGAACCACTCACGTAGTGGCCCCGGCGTCATTTTTGGATCCCGCAACCCGTTCGTAGGCATCAACGATGTCTTGAACGATCCGGTGGCGAACCACATCGCGGCCGCTGAGCGCCACGAAGGCAACCCCGTCGATTCCGCCAAGGATTGGTTCCAACCCGAGCAGACCCGACCTTCCACCTTGAACGTCGACCTGGGTGACGTCACCGGTGATCACTGCTTTGGATCCAAAACCGATCCGGGTGAGGAACATCTTCATCTGTTCAGGGCTGGTGTTTTGCGCCTCGTCCAAGATGATGAACGAGCTGTTCAACGTACGGCCCCGCATGAACGCCAACGGGGCCACTTCCACAACCCCGCGTTCTAGGTAGCGGTCCATGCCATCGCTGCCGACCATGTCGTGAAGCGCGTCGTACAGCGGACGCAGATATGGATCGACTTTGGCCATCAAGTCACCGGGCAGAAAGCCCAGTCGCTCACCGGCCTCAACCGCGGGGCGGGTCAGAATAATCCGGTCGACTTCGCCGGCCTGCAAGGCACGTACCGCCATTGCCACCGCCAGCCAAGACTTGCCGGTCCCGGCTGGACCAATACCGAACGTGATCACGTTCTCGGCGATCGCTTCGACGTAGCGCTTCTGCCCGGCCGATTTCGGACGGATCATCCGACCTTTTTCGGCTCGAAGAATGTCGTGGCTGAACACCTGCGACGGCCGCTCATCGTCGAGCACCATCGCAATGCTGCGTTCCAGGGTGCGCTCGTCGAGACGCTGCCCTTTCTCAGCCAGCATCACCAACTCCTCGAACAGTGTGGCGGCGATGGCCGAACCGACACCCGAAAGATGCACTTCGTTGCCGCGCACGGTGATGTTGACATCCGGCAGTGCGGCTTCGATACGACGAAGATGACAGTCGTGCTCGCCCAACACGGCACCAATCAGGTGGTTGCCGGGGACACGAATGATGGTTGAGGACTCGGTCATTTGATCGACATGATCGTACCGTGTCGGGAGAGGCGACTGCGCTACACACCATCCGGTCAGTAGGGTCAGCCCATGGTGCTCAGATCCCATTTCGGGACAGCTCGTCGGCTTCAGAACCACGGCTCACCTCAACGGGCGCTGCACCAACTGGTCTCTGATGGCCGAGTGCTGGCCGCCGTTCGTTCCCGCTCTCAACGGCGTTGGCTTACGTTGCAGGCCCGCGAACGCCTCTCGCTGCGCGACCTCGCCGTCGCCGTCGCGCACCATAACTGGCCGGTGGTCGCCACCACCCGACACCAGCGAGAGTTCCGCGGTTCGATTCTGGCGTTGTCGAACGAGTTCGTTGTGATCTCCCACGGCCATTCCCAAGCCGTGTACATCCCGATCAACCAGATCATTTCGCTCACGAGCCAGAGCCCGTCCTGGTGGCAATCTGCGAGCTGGTCCCGCAACCGCGAGGTACTGACCGTTTCGTTCACCACTGCGCTTGACGAACTCGCCACCCGCGGGGCTTACGTGCAGATACGGGCTGGCAATCTCTCGATCGGTGGTGTGCTGGTTTCGGTCACCAACGATGTGATCGGTATCGCCCCGAACCGGAGACGTTCCCGCTCGACCTGGGTCAGCGTCGCCGAAATCAGCTATGTCGTTACGGTTCCCGAACCCTAGACGCTGCGGCGCGCCAGCCGGCCTGCGGTCAGGTTCGTCGGCTGCGGCGTTGCCGTTCGAGGAACCGGTACACATCGATCAAATCCACCCCCGGGAACGGGCTGAAATCGCGCTGCGAAGGTGGGAGTGCCGAAAGCACATGGCTGCGTTCGGCAGCCGACGGCCAGGCATGCTCGGCCCATTGGTCAACAAGCAGCGGATCCGGTTCGATTTCTCGGTCGCGGGCGTATTCGCGTCGCAGCGTGTTGCTGCCCCGAAAACGGTTGGCGTACTCCGCTGGGGTTCCAAGCGAAATGGCATGTGGGAACCGGCCCGCCTCAGTTTCGATGTAGGTCGTGCAGAAGTACTCATCGGCATCCATCACCGTGTACTGGGAATGCAGCAGGAAGCTCCCGGTTGCGTTCCAGGCCTGACGGCTCCCCCACTGGCGAGGCACCCGCTCGCCTTCATGGCCACCGTCGCTGGCTTTCGGGAACGCCACCCCGTCGTTTTCATAGGCTTTGTCGATCACCCCTTCGCTGTCGGTGCGCAGGAAATGGCAGGGGATTCCCAGATGTCGGGTGGCGAGGTTGGTGAACCGGTGGGCGGCCATTTCGTACGAGATGTAGAACACTTCTTTGAGGTCCTCAACGGAAATGTCGGCCGCCTCGTCGGCTTCTCGGAGAAACGCCAGCGCCGGTTCTTCAGGGGCGAGCACCGCCGCCGCGAAATAGTTCGACTCGACCCGTTGCCGCAGGTAGTCGCCGAAGTCTCTCGTGTCGGAATGGTCGAGCGCGAAATGCCCCAATGTCTGCAAGACGACGTTGCGGGCCTGTCGTACCTTCAGGCCACCCCGGTCCGGAATGAAGATGATGCGGTCGCGCACGTCGGTGATGCTGCGCGCCGAGCGGGGGATGTGCCCAACTCGTTCGATCGTAAACCCGCACCAGGCGGCGAGTTCGGTGAGGACCCGTTCGCTGATCGGCCCGGTGCCGCTGTACCCGGAGGCGTCGAGTCCACGGCGGGCCACCGCTTCGATCTCTTCGAAATAGTTGTTGCGGGCCCGCATCTCGTCGCGCATGGCGTTG
>JAFMKU010000086.1 GCA_017852795.1 Candidatus Neomicrothrix sp. | reverse complement strand
TACGCCCGGGTCAACCCGTTCGGCTTCATTGAGTCGCCGTACCGGGTCGTTTCCAACGGCAAGGTGACCGACGAAATCGTCTATCTCACCGCCGACGAAGAAGAAGAGTACGTCGTGGCTCAGGCCAACGCCCCGCTCGACAGCAAGGGTGCGTTCCTCAACGATCGTGTTCTGGTTCGACGTTCACCGCAGGCGGCCAGCCTTCAGGATCTCCGGTTGCAGCTCGAACAAGAGGTGTTCTTCGGTGCGACCACCGAAATCTCCTCGGTTCCGCCGGCCGAAGTCCAACTCATGGACGTCTCGCCGAAGCAGATCATCTCGGTGGCGACCGCGCTCATTCCGTTCCTTGAGCACGACGATGCCAACCGGGCGTTGATGGGTGCCAACATGCAGCGCCAGGCGGTTCCGCTGGTGCGTTCCGAGGCGCCATATATCGGCACCGGCATCGAGGCCCATTGCGCGGCCGACGCCGCCGACATGCTGATCGCCGAAGAAGACGGCACGGTGCTTGAGGTCAGTGGCGATCGGATCGTGATCGACTACAAGAAGCGTGGTCAGACGACGATCACCCTCAAGAAGTTCGCTCGCTCCAACCAGGACTCCTGCATCAACCAGAAGGCCCGAGTCTCCGAAGGAGACAAGGTCAAGAAGGGTGGTCTACTCGCCGACGGTCCGTCGACCGATGGTGGCGAATTGGCGCTCGGCAAGAACCTGCTCGTGGCCTTCATGCCGTGGGAGGGGTACAACTTCGAAGATGCCATCATCTTGTCGGAGCGTCTGGTCAAAGACGATGTGCTCACCTCGATCCACATCAAGGAGCACGAGATCGACGCCCGGGATACCAAGCTTGGCCCCGAAGAAATCACCCGTGACATCCCGCATCTGAGCGAGGACATCCTGGCCAACCTCGATGATCGAGGCATCATCCACGTCGGCGCCGAAGTTGGCCCTGGCGATGTGTTGGTGGGCAAGGTCACTCCGAAGGGCGAAACCGAACTGACCCCGGAGGAGCGTCTGCTTCGGGCCATCTTCGGGGAAAAGGCCCGCGAGGTTCGCGACACGTCGATGAAGGTTCCGCACGGCGAAACCGGCAAGGTCATTGACGTCAAGGTGTTTAACCGTGACGAATCCCATGAGCTGCCCCCTGGGGTCAACCAGTTGGTGCGGGTCTATGTGGCTCAGAAGCGCAAGATCAGCGTTGGCGACAAGCTCGCTGGCCGCCACGGCAACAAGGGCGTTATCTCCCGGATCCTTCCGATCGAGGACATGCCGTACACCGCGGACGGGCAACCGGTCGACATCATCTTGAACCCGTTGGGTGTTCCGTCCCGTATGAACGTGGGTCAGGTACTTGAGGCTCACCTTGGGTATTGCGCCCGCTACGGCTGGGAAATCAACGGCGAGTCGGTCGGTGACGCACCGATTCGGGGGACCGAAACCAAGACCCGTCCGACCACCAAGCCTTCGACGTTCATCTCCACCCCGGTGTTTGACGGCGCCAAGTGGGATGAAAAGGAATTGGCTGGCGACAAACCGGTGATCAAGGACATCTTGACCAACCTCAACCCGGAATCCAGCGATGGAACGACTCGGTTGATCAACAATGATGGCAAGCAGACGCTCTTCAACGGGCGTACCGGCGAAGCCTTCGACAACCCGATCATGACCGGCTACGTGTACATCTTGAAGCTGGCCCACTTGGTTGACGACAAGATCCACGCCCGTTCGACCGGCCCGTACTCGATGATCACTCAGCAGCCGCTGGGTGGTAAGGCGCAGTTCGGTGGTCAGCGGTTCGGTGAGATGGAAGTGTGGGCCCTTGAGGCCTACGGAGCGGCCTACCTGCTGCAGGAGCTGCTCACCATCAAGTCCGACGATGTGCTGGGTCGAGTTCGGGTCTACGAAGCCATCGTCAAGGGCGAGAACATTCCCGAGCCGGGCATTCCCGAGAGCTTCAAGGTGCTTATCAAGGAGATGCAGGCGCTGTGTCTCAATGTCGAGGTTCTGTCCCGTGACGGTCAGGAAATCGAGATGCGCGAATTGGACGAGGAAACCTTCCGCACCGTTGAGGAACTGGGGATCGATCTCCAACGCCCCGAACGCGGATCCGACGAAGAAGATGCTGCCCGTGCTGCCGCCCGTGCGGCCCGCGGCTGAGGCTGAGAAGGGACTGAGGGAGAACAACAATGCTCGACGTCAATGAGTTCTCGAACTTGAAGATCGGACTGGCAACTGCGGACAGCATCCGCATGTGGTCAAACGGTGAGGTCAAGAAGCCCGAGACCATCAACTACCGAACGCTCAAGCCCGAAAAGGACGGCCTCTTCTGCGAGAAGATCTTTGGCCCGACCAAGGACTGGGAGTGCGCGTGTGGCAAGTACAAGCGAGTCCGTTTCAAGGGCATCATCTGTGAGCGCTGTGGCGTTGAGGTAACCCGTTCCAAGGTTCGCCGGGAACGCATGGGTCACATTGAGTTGGCTGCTCCGGCCGTCCACATCTGGTATCTGCGTGGCACCCGCTCCTGGCTGGCCTACCTCCTGATGGGGACCGAACCCCGCGAGGAATTGAAGGCCAAGCAGCTCGAAAAGGTCATCTACTTCGCGGCCAACATCGTGATCTCGGTTGATGAACAGCGTCGAGACGAAGACCTTCCCAACCTTGAGGTGGAAGTCGTCGCCGAGCGTGACGCCATCGACAAAGACATGGAAGACGACCTGAACCGTCGCAGCGAAGAGCTGGAAGCGGAGTTGGCGTCGTTGGAGTCCGAAGGCGCGAAAGACACCGAGCTGAAAGCGGCTCGTCGTCAAGCCGACAAGGACTTGGCTGATATCCGTGAACAGTTCGAGTTCGAGAAGGAAATTCTCGACCGGGCCTGGGACGAGTTCAAGAGCCTGTTTGGCCGTCAGATCATTGAAGACGAACTGCTGTGGCGTGAGCTTCACGATCGTTGGGGTGATTACTTCGACGGCGGCATGGGGGCCGATGCCATTGCTCGCCTGATCGAGCATCTCGATTTCGACGATGAAGAAGTTCGGCTTCGGGCGCAAATCGACCCGCCGGAAGGGGAGCGCGGGCTGAGCGCCCAGCGCAAACAGAAGGCGATCAAGCGGCTCAAGATCGTGGCCGCCTTTAACCGTCGGGACGCCCACGGGCGTCGGATCAACGATCCTCGAGCGATGGTGCTTGACGTCGTCCCGGTGATTCCGCCGGAACTTCGTCCCATGGTCCAGCTTGATGGTGGTCGATTCGCGACTTCGGACCTCAACGACCTGTACCGCCGTGTGATCAACCGCAACAACCGTCTGAAGCGACTGCTGGATCTTGGAGCACCCGAGATCATCGTCAACAACGAAAAGCGGATGCTGCAAGAAGCGGTCGATGCGTTGTTCGATAACGGCCGCCGTGGTCGTCCGGTGACGGGCCCCGGTAACCGTCCGCTCAAGTCGCTCAGCGACATGCTCAAGGGCAAGCAGGGTCGGTTCCGTCAGAACCTGCTCGGCAAGCGCGTCGACTACTCGGGCCGTTCGGTCATCGTGGTCGGCCCGACCTTGAAGTTCCACCAGTGCGGCCTGCCCAAGATCATGGCGCTTGAATTGTTCAAGCCGTTCGTGATGAAGCGTCTGGTCGATACCGAGTTGGCGCAGAACGTGAAGTCCGCGAAGCGAATGGTGGAGCGTCGCCGTCCGCAGGTCTGGACGGTTCTCGAAGACGTCATCAAGGAACATCCGGTTCTGTTGAACCGTGCGCCAACCCTGCACCGTCTGGGCATTCAGGCCTTTGAGCCGGTGTTGGTTGAAGGCAAGGCCATCCATCTTCACCCGTTGGTCTGTACCGCGTTCAACGCTGACTTCGACGGCGACCAGATGGCGGTTCACTTGCCGCTGTCGGCCGAAGCTCAGGCTGAAGCCCGAGTGCTGATGCTGAGCGCCAACAACGTGCTGAGCCCGGCCAATGGTCGTCCGTTGGTTACTCCGACGCAGGACATGATCATCGGTGCGTTCTATCTCACCGAGCAGATCGAAGGTGGCAAGGGCGAGGGTCGTGCGTTCCGTAACGTCGATGAAGTCAACGCAGCCTACGAACGAGGCGACATTGAACTGCATGCGCGCATCCAGTTCCGTCACCCCGAC
Source organism: Candidatus Neomicrothrix sp. (assembly GCA_017852795.1). Taxonomy (GTDB): domain Bacteria; phylum Actinomycetota; class Acidimicrobiia; order Acidimicrobiales; family Aldehydirespiratoraceae; genus UBA11606. Next base: position 322 of record JAFMKU010000086.1, on the reverse strand, counting down.
CTGCTGCTTACGCCGGCCAACGGCAAAGCTGCGGAGTACTCGCTGACCACCGCCGGGCGAGTCCTGTTCAACGAAACCCTTCCGGAAGCTTTCCCGTACGTCAACGAACGGGTCGGCAAGAAGGAGATGGGGGCACTGGTCGACACGCTGGCTCGTACCTACAACAAGTCCGATGTGGCGACGAGCCTCGACGCCATCAAGGACTTGTGTTTTGACTTCGCAATGCGTTCCGGCCTGACCGTCTCAATCGACGATGTGGCTACGCCTTCGGAAAAATCAGACATTCTTGACCACCACGAGAAGCGGGCCGACAAGATTGAGC
>JAFMKU010000037.1 GCA_017852795.1 Candidatus Neomicrothrix sp. | reverse complement strand
CGATCTCAATCAAGGCCCGAGCAATCCCGAGACGCAACGCGCCGGCCTGACCGGTGGTGCCACCGCCATGCAGAGTGGCATCAACGTTGAAGCTGCCGGAGGTCTCGGTGACCTCAAACGGGCTCATCAGCAACATGCGGTGCGTCATGGCCGGGAAGTAATCCTCCACCGGGCGTCCGTTGATGGTGACGGTGCCGTTCCCTGCATGGAGACGGACACGAGCGACGGAACGCTTGCGACGTCCAGTGGTTTGGCAGAGCGGAGTGGTCATCAGATTCTTCCTGATCAGGAACGGGGTTCGTACTTGGCGTGGGCGATCTCAAGCGGCTGCGGATCCTGCGCCGAATGAGGATGGGTCGGGCCGGCGTAAACCTTCAGCTTGGAGATTTGCGCCCGACCGAGGCGGGTCTTGGGAAGCATCCCACGAATGGTGTCAAGAACTGCCTGCTCAGGCTTGCGGGCCATCTTCTGCGCGTACGTTTCGGTGCGCAGACCACCCGGGTAGCCACTGTGGCGGTGGACGAACTTACGATCGGCCTTGCCCGATGTCAGCACCACCTTGTCGGCATTGACGATGATCACGTGATCACCCATGTCCATGTGAGGGGTGAAGGTGGCCTTGTGCTTGCCGCGCAGAATCGAAGCGACCTCGGTAGCCAGACGACCAAGGACAAGGCCTTCGGCGTCAACAACATGCCAGGAGCGTTCGACGTCACTGGCCTTGGGTGAATAGGTGGTCACAGGTTCCTCCGCGGAACTGAAAGAAACGAAAGGAGTCCGAGGCCGGAGTGGCGCGAGGACCGAGGGACAAGCCTAGGGGCGGCTCGCGGGAACAACAATCGCCAAACCACGCGAAATCCACTGGACACGCATTATTGCTCCGTCACCGAGTTGTCTGCACTCGGCCCGTAGTGGGCGCGAGTGAGCACCAATCCGTGCGGTGGCGCCGGGGACGGCACGCTAGCCCGGTCCGCGGCGGCCAGAGCGAACCCCACCGAATCAAGCTCACGCCGGCCCCGCCCGATGTCGACAAACAAGCCCACCAGGCTCCGAACCATCTGATGGGTGAAGGAATTGGCGGAGATCGCGAACTCGACAAGATCTCCCCGTTTGGTCCATTCGGTGTGCAAGACGTTGCGGATGAACGTCTCACCCGGTTTCGAACGGTTCTGCTTCGAGAAACTCCTGAACTGGTGCTGACCAACCACCGCGTCGGCGGCCTGCTGCATCACCGCCAAGTTGAGAGGATCCGGAACGTGCCAACTGAGGTCGGCCACCAGCGGATCGGCCGACGGTGCGTTCAGGATCCGGTACCGATAGGAACGGGCCAAACACGAGATCCGGGCGTCGAAACCGTCGGATGCCACCGCGACGTCGCGTATCACCACATCGGGCCGAAGCATCCGGTTCACGGCCCGAGTCAAAGCGTGGGGTTCAAACATGGCTGCGGGTGCGTCGAACGAGATCACCTGACCGCGGGCGTGGACCCCCCGGTCGGTGCGACCAGCGCAGGCCACCGGGACCGGTTGGCGCAACACCGTGGCCAACGCTTCTTCAAGCACGCCTTGTACGGTCCGAACCCCAGGGTTGATCGCGAACCCACGAAACGGCAAACCGTGGTAGGCGATCGTGGCCCTGACGCGAACGTGCCCCTCACCGGGAGGGGCAACGTAACGCGTACTCATTCGTTCGCCGGCGGCGTGGCCGTTTGTCGATCAGACGAGTTCGACGCGAGCCATCGGAGCGTTGTCCCCGGACCGCGGATCGAGCTTGATGATGCGGATGTAACCACCCGGTCGATCCTCGTAGCGAGGACCAATCTCGTCAAACAGCTTGCTGGCCATTTCACGATCCCGAAGGAACTTCACCACGTTTCGGTGGTTGTGAAGCCCGCCCTTCTTGGCCTTGGTGATGATCTTCTCGGCGATCGGACGCATGGCCTTGGCCTTAGCTTCCGTGGTCGTAATGGCCTCGGCTGCGATGAGCGAGGCAACGAGGTTGGCCATCATGGCCTTCTGGTGAGCAGCGCTGCCACCGAAGCGGGCGCCTTTCGTTGGACGTCCTGGCATGATCAGTCTCGATTCCGAAGTGAGAGCCCACGTTCGTTGAGCTTCTCAAGTACTTCAACCAGGCTCTTGTTGCCAAAGTTGGTGATCGCCAGCAGGTCTTCTTCGCTCTTTTGGAGCAGCTCGCCGACCGTGTCGACCTGCGCCCGCTTCAGGCAGTTGCGAGGACGTTCGGACAGGTCCAAGTCTTCGATCGGCAGTTCCATGTCGGGGCTACCGGTGGTGACCTGAACGGCTTCGCTCAGCTCAAGGCCCTGCGGCTCGTCGCTCATCTCTTCGACAAGCTGCACCAGCGCCCGCAGCGTCGCACCAGCCGAGGCCAGTGCTTCACGGGGGCTGATCGAACCATCGGTCTGGATCTCAAGCACCAGACGGTCGTAGTCGTTGGACTGACCGACCCGAACGGGCTCCACCGAGAACGACACCCGCCGCACCGGTGAGAACACCGAGTCAACCGGGATCACGCCGATGGTGGCGCTGGTGTTGTTGCGATCCGCCGAGGCGTAGCCGCTACCCCGCTCAACTGTGACGTCAAGCGAGAGCTTGCCTTTGCCGTTGACCTTGGCAATGGCCAGATCGGGGTTGATGATGACGACGTCTTGATGCGGCTGAAGGTCAGCGGCAGTGACCTCAGCGGGCCCGCGGGCGTCGAGACGCAGCGTGACCGGTTCGTCGCTGTGGACCTCAAGGACCAGATCCTTGAGGTTCAAGATGATGTCGGTGACATCCTCAACGACGCCTTCGATCGTGGCGAACTCGTGGGTGGCGTCATCGAAGCGCACCTGAGTAACCGCAGCGCCAGGGATCGACGACAGCAGGGTACGGCGCAACGAGTTGCCGATGGTGTGGCCAAAGCCGGGCTCCAGAGGGCCGACGGCGAAACGCTGAAGATTGTCTTGCGCTTCGTCGAGTGCTTCGACGGTGGGACGTTGGATGACGAGCATCGTTAACCTCTGCTACTTCGAGTAGAGCTCGACAATGAGCTGTTCACGGACGGGAATATCGATCTGCTCACGGATGGGCAGTTCACGAACGGTTACCTGGAACTGTTCGTTGCGATCCAGCCAAGCTGGCGGAGTGCGATCAAGAACGTCGAGGTTCCACTGCACCACAGTGAACTCGCGGGCGCTGGTCCGAAGCTCAACCACATCTCCCTTGCGGAGGCGGTAGCTGGGGATGTCGACCCGACGGCCGTTGACGTTCAGATGGCCATGGTTAACAAACTGCCGAGCCTGCGGCCGGGTGGCGGCCCAACCGGTGCGGTACACGACGTTGTCGAGACGCAGTTCCAAATACCGGAGCATGTTTTCGCCGGTCACGCCCTGTCGACGAGAAGCCTCGGCGAAGATGTTGCGGAACTGACGCTCGGTCAGCCCGTAGGACATGCGGGCCTTCTGCTTTTCCTGGAGCTGCACGAGGAACTCCGACACTGAGCCGCGACGACGCGACCGGCCATGTTCACCCGGTGGGTAGGGGCGCTTGTCCAAGGCGATGGTCTCGCCTTTGGTTCCCCAGATGTTGGTTCCCAGTCGCCGCGAAACGCGAGCCCGGGGTCCGGTGTAGCGGGACATATCAGGCCCTCCGACGCTTGTTGAGACGGCACCCGTTGTGCGGAACAGGGGTGCAATCTTTGATTCCAGTGACTTCGATCCCCGCTTGCTGGAGCGAACGAATGGCCGTCTCGCGACCCGAACCCGGGCCCTTGACCTGCACGTCCACCTTGCGGACACCGTGCTCCATGGCCCGACGGGCTGCCTGTTCGGCGGCCAGCTGAGCGGCGAACGGCGTGGACTTGCGTGAACCCTTGAAGCCGACGTTGCCCGCCGACGCCCAAGCAATCACGTCGCCGCGCTGATCGGAGATTGAAATGATCGTGTTGTTGAACGAGCTCTTGATGTGAGCCACGCCATGAGTGACGTTCTTACGTTCCCGTTTGCGGGGCCGACGGCCACCTGCTGCAGGTTTTGCCATGATCCCTACTTCTTCTTCCCGGCAATGGTCTTCTTGGGACCCTTGCGTGTGCGAGCGTTGGTGTGGGTGCGCTGACCACGGACCGGCAGGCCGCGACGGTGACGCAGACCCTGGTAGCAGCCAATCTCCATCTTGCGCTTGATGTCTTGGCTGACCTCACGGCGAAGGTCACCTTCAACCTTGAGTTCGTTATCGATGTAGCTGCGGATCTTGGCGACCTCGTCATCAGTGAGGTCACGAACCCGAGTGGTCGGGTTGATCTCGGTCGCGCTACAGATCAGATCGGCGACCGTGCGCCCGATCCCGTAGATGTAGGTGAGGCTGGTGCCCACCTGCTTCTCGCGTGGAATATCCACACCGCTAATACGTGCCATTTCAGCCCTGCCTCTGCTTGTGCCGGGGGTTTTCGCAAATCACCATGACGCGACCGTGGCGACGAATCACCCGGCACTTGTCACAGAATTTCTTGACGCTTGGTCGAACCTTCATTTTGCTCCCGGCCGATTCAGTGGCCGAACCTTGTTTAGTGGCCGAGAACTCGGCCAACCCGGTGCAGAAATCCGGCGAACCGAACCTCTGCTCTGATCTTTCTTACGAACTACTGGACGTCTCCGACTTACTTGTATCGGTACGTAATACGGCCTCGCTGGAGGTCGTAGGGGGTTAACTCCACCTGGACACGATCGCCAGGAAGGATCCGGATGTAGTGCATACGCATCTTGCCGCTGATGTGCGCAAGCACTTCATGCCCGTTCTCGAGTTCGACCCGGAACATGGCGTTCGGGAGCGACTCGTTCACGGTCCCTTCCAGGACAATGGCGTCTTCCTTAGGTTTCGGCAGAGTTAAACCTCCTGAAAACACACCCAACCCAACGGCGGGCGTGACAACGATGGCACGTAGGCCAATCGACAACGCTACCGGTAGTACCGGTGTCGACCAACCCCAACCGCAAGCCTCATGGCAAACGACTGTGTATGGCCTCCTCTAGTCGGGTAAAGACCGCCTGTTCATCGCCCAGCCCGTCAACCGTGACCAGCAGGTCACGTTGAGAGAACCAGTCGAGCAACGGAGCGGTCTGCTCCTCATAAAGAGCTAGTCGGCGAGCGATGGCTTCCTCGGTGTCGTCGGAACGACCTCGATCCATCATTCGCTTGGTGACCTCCTCGACCGGTACGTCGAGGTTGATAGCCACCGTAAGTTCCTGGCCAAGATCGGCAAGCATCCCCTCAAGGGCTTCAGCCTGATCGGCGGTGCGGGGGAAGCCGTCAAGCAGTACCCCATCGTCAGAGATGTCGTCTTTGGCGATTCGTTGCGCCACGATCCCGTTCATGATGTCATCGCCGACCAGCATCCCGGCGTCCATCACTTCTTGAGCCTGACGGCCCAAGTCGGTTCCCTCAGCCACCGCGGCCCGCAGCACATCACCAGTGGAGATGTGCACACAACCGAACCGTTCAGCGACGCGAACCGACTGCGTCCCTTTGCCTGAGCCTTGCCGGCCAAGGATGACCATCCTCAACGCGCCCATGACTACTTGAGGAACCCTTCGTAGTTGCGCATCATCAGCTGGCTGTCGATTTGCTTCATGGTTTCGAGCGCCACGCCCGAAGCGATCAGCAACGAAATACCACCGAAGGCGAACCCGCCGGCGCCACCGCCGTAGCCGCTACCCGACGCGGTCCCGAGGGTCAGCGAAATGATGATCGAAGGCAACAACGCCACCGTGGCGATAAACAGCGCACCCGGGAAGGTGATCCGAGACAGGATCCGGGCAAGGTAACGCTCGGTCTGCGGACCGGGACGAATACCGGGAATGAATCCACCCTGCTTGCGAATGGTGTCCGCCTGCTTGGCTGGGTCAAAGCTGATCGCGGTGTAGAAGTAGGCGAACCCGACGATCATCAGGCCGAAGAACACGAGGTACACCGGATCGGACGGGTTGGTGAGATGGTCGCTGACCCAACGCTGGATGGCCCCGAAGAACCCGTCCCCGGGAAGAGCCACCGCAATCAGCGTCGGCAGGTACAGCACCGAACTGGCGAAGATGATCGGGATCACGCCGGACTGGTTGACCTTCAACGGGATGTAGGTGCTCTGGCCGCCGTACATGCGCTTGCCGACCACTCGCTTGGCGAACTGCACCGGGATGCGCCGCTGACCCTGCTCAACAAAGACAATCCCAACCAGAAGCATCACGGCGACCGCGATCAGGATGACCAGCGCCAGCGTGCCGTTCTCGGCTTGAACCAGCGCACCCTGGGCGGGCAGGCTCGAAACCACCGACGTGAAGATCAACAGCGACATGCCGTTGCCCACGCCTCGTTGGGTGATCAACTCGCCCATCCACATCAGCAGTGCAGTACCGCTGGTGAGGGTTAGCACCACCACAAAGACGGTCCAGGAGTTGAAGTCGGGTAGCAGATCAACGCTGCCGACCAGGCCACCTCGGTGGAACAAGAACGCCAACGAGGTGGACTGCACCACCGCGATGGTCACGGTGAGATAGCGAGTCCACTGGGTGATCTTGCGCTGACCAACCGCTCCCTGCTGTTGCCATTGCTCAATGCGAGGAATGACCACACCCAGGATCTGCATGATGATCGACGAGGTGATGTAAGGCATGATGCCCAGCGCGAACACCGCGAACTGGGTGAGGGCGCCACCGGAGAACAACTGGAGGAAGCCCAGCAGGCCCCCTTCGTTGGCTTGATCCCGCAGCAACTGCACGGCTTCGATGTCCACACCCGGAGCCGGAACGAACGCGCCGAACCGGTACACCGCGATCATCATCAGGGTGAACAGGACCTTGCCGCGCAGGTCGGCGATCCTGAACATATTGAAGACACGTTGCAGCACGATCAGAACTCCTCGAAAACGTCAGCTGGCCGAAGCCAGCCCCCGACGGTACCCCAACCGCATCACCGGTTGGTGTGCTGGCTGTAGCTCCCGTGCGACGGACGAACGCCCCAAGGTTTCGGCAGGACCTCGACACTACCCCCAGCTGCGGTAATGGCGGCTTCGGCCGACTTCGAAAAGGCATGGGCCTTGACAGTGACGGCCGACGAAAGTTCGCCCCGGCCCAGCACCTTGACCAACGCACCCTTGCTAACCAGACCTCGGGACAGAAGGATCTCCGGAGAGACCTCGCTCAGACCCGTTTCGGCGATGGTGTCAAGGTTGATGCCCTGATATTCGACCCGGAACGGGTTGGTGAAGCCGCGAAGCTTCGGAACCCGCTGGATCAAGGGCATCTGCCCGCCTTCGAAGCCCACCCGAACGGTGTTGCGGGCGCGCTGACCTTTGGTACCACGGCCTGCGGTCTTGCCGCCCTTGCCACCGATACCACGGGCCTTGCGCTTGGCTCGCTTGTTTGAGCCTTCTGGCGGCTCAAGATCGTGAAGATGAATGCTCATTCGTCGACCTCCTCAACAGTGACCAAGTGGGGGACGCGGGCAATCATGCCGCGGATCTCCGGACGGTCAGGAAGGGTGTTGGATCGGCCGATGCCGCGCAGACCAAGAGCCCGAAGGGTTCCCCGCTGCTTCGGCTTGCAACCGATATTGCTTTTTACCTGCGTGACCTTGATCGCCATCAGTCCTCCTCAGCGGACGCCGGTTTGTGTTCACCGCGTTCGCTTTCCTGGTAGGCCTTCCAGAGTGCACCCGGAAGGAATTCTTCCGGATCAAGACCCCGGAGTCGGGCGACTTCGTCGGGACGACGCTGACCGCGCAACCCTTCGATGGTGGCCCGGGCCACGTTGATGTGGTTGGCGGAACCCAGCGACTTGCAAAGCACGTCGTGGACACCCGCTTCTTCAAGAATGGCGCGGGCGGCGCCACCGGCGATCACCCCGGTACCGGGAGCGGCCGGCTTCAACATGACCCGTCCCGCCCCCAGTTCACCGATCGTCTCATGGACGATGGTTGAACCGGCCATCGCCACAGTGAACAGGTTGCGGCGAGCCTCTTCGGTCCCCTTCTGGATTGCCAGCGGGACTTCCTTCGCTTTGCCGTAGCCCAAACCAACCTTGCCGGCACCGTCTCCGATCACCACCAACGCGGTGAAGGAGAACCGACGGCCACCCTTGACTACCTTGGCGACACGGTTGATGTTGATGACCCGCGACTCGCGAAGGCCTTCGCCTCCGTCACGGGGGTTCTCGCGCTCATTGCGTCCGTCAAAAGCCATTAGAACTTCAGTCCTCCCTCGCGGGCCGCATCGGCCAGAGCAGCAACTCGGCCGTGGTAGCGGAAGCCACCCCGATCGAACACCACTGCTTCAACACCTGCTGCCTTGGCCCGCTCGGCGAGCAGAGCCCCGGCCTTGGTGGCCGCTTCGATATTGCTGTTGATTGCGCCACGCAACGCCGACTCCGTGGTGGACACGGAAGCCAGGGTCACCCCCGCAATGTCATCAATGACCTGAGCCGAAATGTGCTTGTTGGAACGGAACACGGCGACACGGGGACGCTCAGCGGTTCCACGAAGATTCTTTCGGACCCGGTAGTGACGACGAATACGGTCACTGCGGCGCTTCTTTGCACTCACTGCCATGACTACTTCGCCGCCTTTCCGGCCTTGCGGATCACTCGCTCGTTGAGGTAGCGGATGCCCTTGCCCTTGTACGGTTCGGGCTTACGCCACTTGCGGATGTCCGCAGCAACCTGACCGACCAACTGCTTGTCGATGCCCTTGACCAAGATCTGGCTCTGCTGCGGGACTTCGAACTCAACCCCGTCGGGGGCCGAGATCATCACTGGATGGCTGAAGCCGAGGGCCAGTTCAAGTTCGTTGCTGCTCTTGGCGGTGGCCCGATAGCCAACCCCTTGGATCTGCAACTCCTTGACGAAGCCTTCGCTCACCCCAACCACCATGTTCTGAAGCAGCGAACGGATGAGGCCGTGGAACGCCTTGGACTCGCTGGAGTCGTCGGATCGTTCAACAACCAGCACGCCTTCTTCTTGACGAACCGAGATGGAGTTGGGCAGAACCTGCTCGAGGCTTCCCTTGCTACCTTTGACCGTCACCGTCGAACCAGCGACAGCAACTTCTACGCCGCTTGGAAGGGTGATTGGTGCGTTGCCTACACGTGACATGGCTTCCCCCTCACCACACGAAGCACAGGATTTCGCCGCCCATGCGGTTCTTCCGTGCTTCGCGGTCGGACATCAGCCCTTTGTTGGTCGAAACAACCGCCACACCGAGACCACCCTGCACTCGCGGGATGTCGTTGCGTTGACGGTAAATACGGAGGCCAGGCTTAGAGACCCGCTTGAGTCCCGAGATGACCCGCGCCCGTTCGGCGCTGTACTTCATCTCGATAGTCAGGGTCTTGCCGGGACGGCCGTCGTTGTCGGCTTCCACAAACGAGGAGATATACCCCTCGTCTTGAAGCACCTGGGCCAAAGCAAGTTTCTGCTTTGACGACGGCATGGACACCTCGTCGTGCATCGCCACGTTGGCGTTGCGGATGCGGGTGAGCATGTCGGAAATCGGATCAGTCATCGTCATCGTCGAGCTCCTTCCCCTACCAACTGGCCTTCTTGACACCCGGCAGTTCGCCGGCGTGTGCCATCTTTCGCAAACAGATCCGGCACAGGCCGAACTTGCGGTACACCGAATGCGGTCGGCCGCAACGGCGACAGCGGGTGTACTGGCGCACCTTGAACTTCGGTGTGCGCTGCTGCTTCTCTCTTAGGGCTTTTTTCGCCATGGGTCACTGCCCCTCGCGTCGGAACGGGAAGTTGAATGCTGCAAGCAGCGCCCGTCCGTGGTCGTTGTTGGTCGCCGTGGTAACGATGGTGATATCCATTCCTCGAGTGGTGTCGACCCGGTCGTAGTCGATCTCCGGGAACATGAGTTGCTCGGTCACGCCGAACGTGTAGTTGCCGTTGCCGTCGAACGACTTGGGCGACAGGCCACGGAAGTCACGAATCCGCGGGATCGCCAGCGAAATCAGCCGGTCGAGGAACTCATACATGCGGTCACCTCGAAGGGTGACCTTGCAGCCGATGGCCTGGCCTTCACGCAGCTTGAAGCTGGCAAGGCTCTTCTTGGCTCGGGTGATCACCGGCTTTTGACCGGCGATGATCTCCATGTCGGCGACTGCGCCTTCAAGGAGCTTGGCCTGACCGACAGCGTCGCCGACCCCCATGTTGAGAACGATCTTCTCAAGCTTGGGGACCAACATGACGTTGTCGAGGCCGAGTTCTTCTTTGAGTTGAGCCCGAATCTCTTCGCGGTAACGCGTCCGGAGGCGGGGGGTCAGGGTGGTGCTCACTTGATCTCCTCCCCGGAGCGCTTGCAGATACGGATCTTGGTGCCGTCGTCGAGAATCTTGTACCCGACCCGGGTCGCCTTGCCGTCCTTGGGACTGATCACAGCAACGTTGGACACATCGATCGGCATAGCCTTGTCGATGATTCCACCTTGCTCATCAGCCCGGGTGGGGGCCTGGTGCTTCTTGGCGATGTTGACGCCGTCAACAATGACCTTGCCGCGTTCGGGGATCGCACGAGACACGACGCCTTCAGCGCCCTTGTCTTTGCCAGCCAGAACGACCACACGATCTCCCTTGATGATCTTCATCACAGGACCTCCGGGGCCAGCGACACGATCCGCATGAACTGCTTGTCGCGCAGTTCACGACCGACCGGGCCGAAGATACGGGTACCCCGCGGTTGCTTCTGATCGTTGATCAGCACCGCGGCGTTTTCGTCGAAACGGATATAGCTTCCGTCGGCTCGACGCTTTTCTTTCTTGACGCGGACAACGACGCATTTAACGACGTCACCCTTCTTGACCTGGGCACCGGGGATTGCATCCTTGACGGTGGCCACGAAGACATCACCGATGGACGCGTAGCGGCGTTTCGAACCGCCCAGCACCTTGATGCAGAGGACTTCTTTGGCGCCAGAGTTGTCGGCGACCCGAAGTCGGGATTCTTGCTGAATCACTTCGCACGCTCCAGAACCTCAACGAGACGCCAACGCTTGTTCTTCGACAGCGGTCGGGTCTCCTGCACACGCACGCGGTCACCCACGTTGAGCGTGTTCTCCTCATCATGAACGTGCAGCTTCTTGTTGCGCTGCACGGTCTTTGCGTACCGGCGATGCCGAACCCGGTCGACGGTCTCGACAACTGCGGTCTTGTCCATCTTGTTCGACACGACGAGGCCTTCACGCACCTTGCGGGCGTTCGGGCGGGTGGTTTCGTCAGCCATTAGGCGTCCTCCCCAGCGATCGCCACCGCATCAGCGGCCGCGAGTTCACGAACCCGGAGCTCGGTGAGCGTACGGGCGATTTCCTTCTTGACCTGCTTGATGCGGGCCGAGTTATCGAGTTGTCCGCTTGCGAACTGGAACCGCAGGTTGAACAGTTCTTCTTTGTGTTCAGCCAGACGGGTGACCAGATCAACATCGGCGAGATCAGCGAGCAGCTTGGCACGAGCCATTAGAACCCCTCCTCACGAGTCACGAACCGGGCCTTGACCGGCAGCTTCTGGATGGCACGGTTGATCGCGGCTCGGGCAATCTCCTCATCGTGGTAGGAGAGCTCGAAGAGCACCCGACCCGGACGAACCACAGCAACCCACTTCTCGGGGTTGCCTTTGCCTGAACCCATGCGGGTTTCGGCTGGCTTCTGGGTGACGGGCTTGTCCGGGAACACGTTGATCCACACCTTGCCGCCACGCTTGATGTGACGGGTCATGGCGATACGTGCTGCTTCGATTTGGCGGGCGGTAATCCACCCGGGTTCGAGCGCCTGGATTCCGAAGTCGCCAGAGGTGACTTCGGTTCCGCCCTTGGCCTGGCCCTTGAGCCGGCCTCGGTGGTGCTTGCGGTGCTTGACCTTCTTTGGCATCAACATGACAGCAACCTCAGTCGTCAGCCCGGAAGTTCGGGGTCTCGCTCTGGCTACGAGTCGATGCTTCAATGGCATCTTCCTCGTCCAGCAGGCGTTCAAATTCGGGATCGGCTTCCTTGAGTAGCGGTTCAAGCTCCTCATTGAGATCCGCGTCGGTTTCCGGGGTGGCAACCCGGTTTCGGGCTGCGGCGCTGGAAACGATCTTGCGGGGCTTGCTCTGACCGGAGGTTTCGCCGGCAGCCATGGCGGCTTCGAGCGTGGCCTTGTCTTCGGTCTGGGTCTTGTAGGGAAGGACGTCGCCCTTGTACAACCAGACCTTCACCCCGATGCGACCATAGGTGGTTTTGGCTTCACGGAAGCCGTAATCCACGTCGGCCCGCAAGGTGTGCAGCGGAACTCGGCCCTCGCGGTACCACTCGGTGCGGGCCATTTCAGAACCGCCGAGACGACCCGAGCACTGAACCCGAATACCGAGCGCTCCCGCCTTCTGGGCGTTCTGCACGGCGCGCTTCATGGCCCGACGGAACGCCACTCGACCAGCCAGCTGGTCGGCGATGCCCTGGGCAATCAGCGCCGCGTCAAGTTCAGGCTGCTTGATTTCTTGGATGTTGAGCTGCACCTTGGCGTTACCGGAAATGCTGGTCAGACCAGCACGAAGCCGATCGGCCTCGGCACCACGGCGACCAATGACGATGCCGGGGCGAGCGGTGTGCACGTCGACGCGCAGGCGCTCCCGGGTGCGTTCAACTTCCACCCGGCTGATGGCGGCATGCGGCATCTCGGTAAGCAGGAAATCGCGGATCTTCCAATCCTCAACGACGTTGTCGGCGTATTCCTGGCGATCGGCAAACCAACGACTCTTCCAGTCGGTGGTGATGCCCAAACGGAACCCGTACGGGTTGACCTTCTGTCCCATGGCTTACTCCTCCTCCTCGCTGGCCGAGGAAGATCCAGCATCTGCGTTCTCGGTGGGTACTTCGACATCAACCGCATCAGCGATGACCTCTTCGGCGACAATCGCCTCGCCGACACCCGTCTCATCGTGGTCGTGGTCATGGTCATGGTCATGATCGTGATCGTGGTCATGATCGTGGTCTTGCTCGGCCTGACGGGCCCGAGACTGCGCAACCCGGCTACGGCGAGCTTCGGCCGCTTGGCTGCTCCCCGACCGGCCGGCGGAAGCTTCACGAGCCCGCAGACGTTCGAGTTGAGCGTCGTCGTAACGGCTCACGATCACCGTGATGTGACAGGTGCGCTTGCGAATTCGGGTGGCCCGACCGCGAGCACGGGGACGCCACCGCTTCAGCGTCGGTCCCTCGTCGGCGTAACAGGCCGAAACGAACAGTTCCTCAGCCACCTGGCCGTCGTTGTGCTCCGCGTTAGCGACCGCGCTGTCCAGCACCTTCAGGATGTCGCGGGAAATCCCACGCTCCGAGAACTGAAGAATCTCGGCGGCTTCGGCATAGGACTTGCCACGGATCAGGTCGAGAACCTCACGAGCCTTGTAGGCAGAGGATCGAACGTAAGAAACACGGGCCCGGGTCCCGGGACGCTCGTTGGTCTTGGCAGCAGTCATCAGCGACGAGCTCCCCGTTCCTGACCGGCGTGGAACTTAAACGTCCGGGTGGGCGCGAACTCGCCCAACTTGTGCCCAATCATCGATTCGGTGACGTACACCGGCACGTGCTTGCGGCCGTCATGCACGGCCAGCGTGTGGCCGATCATGTCGGGGATGATGGTCGAACGACGAGACCAGGTCTTGACGACCTTCTTCTCACCGGTCTCGTTGAGAGCGTCGATCTTCTTCAACAGATGATCGTCAACGAACGGACCCTTTTTCAGGCTGCGCGGCATTGCAGTTACCTCCGCGAACCGCGCGTCCGGCGACGGCGCACGATCAACTTGTCGGACTCGTTATTGGCACGTCGGGTACGGCCCTCCGGCTTGCCCCAAGGGGAAACCGGGTGACGACCACCCGAGGTCTTACCTTCACCACCACCGTGAGGATGGTCGATCGGGTTCATCACCACACCGCGGGACTGCGGGCGAACGCCCTTCCAGCGGTTACGACCGGCTTTACCGATCTTGATGAGTTCATGTTGGGCGTTCCCGACCTCGCCGACCGTAGCCCGGCAGTCGATGGGAACACGACGCATTTCGGTGCTGGGCAGGCGCAGGGTGGCGAAATCGCCTTCCTTGGCCACCAGCTGGATGGAAGCTCCGGCGGACCGACCCATCTTGGCGCCGGCACCTGCCTTCAGCTCAACGTTGTGCACGGTGGTACCGACCGGGATGTACCGCAACGGAAGGGCGTTCCCAGGACGGATCTCAGAACCGGGGCCCGACTGAAGCAGGTCGCCGACCTTGAGATCACGAGGGGCCAAGATGTAGCGCTTTTCACCGTCGTGGTAGTGCAGCAGGGCAATGTTGGAGGTGCGGTTCGGGTCGTACTCGATGGTGGCGACCGTGGCCGGAACGCCATCCTTCTTCCGATGGAAATCGATCACGCGGTACTGCTGCTTGTGGCCACCACCGCGATGACGTGACGTCATCCGACCGTGGTTGTTGCGGCCACCGGTGCTGGACTTGGGGGCCAGCAGGCTCTTCTCCGGCTTGGTCGCCGTGATCTCGGAGAAATCCGAGGTGGTCTGGAACCGACGGCCGGGGCTGGTTGGCTTGCGTTTGCGGATCGCCATGATCAGACCTCAAACAATTCGATCGAGTCGCCCTCGGCGAGGGTGACGAGAGCACGCTTCTGCGAGGAACGCTGGCCCCAGACACCGTTACGGCGGTTCCGGCGACGCTTGCCTTGACGGTTCAGCGTGTTCACCTTCACCACCGAAACGTCAAAGAGCGATTCCACGGCATCGCGGATCTCGGGTTTGGATGCGCCCGGGGCGACCACAAAGGTGTAGGTGTTCGAGTCGAGCAGGCCATAGGCCTTTTCGGAAACGACCGGGCGAATGAGGACGTCGTGATGGTCTTTCACTCTTCCTCCTCCTGCGAAGTGGTAGCGGCGAGGTCGGCAACCGCCGCCTGGCCGGTCGGAAGGGTTGCTTCGGTGAACACCACAACATCGCTGTTGAGCACGTCGTAGGTGTTGAGTTCACCCACCGACAGGCAATGCACCTGCGGCAGGTTACGGAAGCTCTTCCATGCGTTTTCGTCACCGCTGCCGAGCACCACCAGGACTTTGCCTTCGGCGCCAACCGCAGCCAACGAACGAACCGCTTCAGCGGTGGAAGGAGTCTCGAACGTCCAGCGGTCAACCACGATGACCTTGCCGTCGGAAGCCCGATCGGAAAGCGCCGACGCCAACGCCAGCTTGATCATCTTCTTGGGGGTGCGCTGCGAATAGTCGCGGGGCTTCGGGCCGTGAGCCACACCGCCACCACGCCACTGCGGGGCCCGAGTCGAACCGGCGCGGGCACGACCGGTGCCCTTCTGACGCCATGGTTTGGCGCCGCCACCGGAAACCTCACGGCGGGTACGGGTGCTATGGGTGCCAGCCCGCTTGGCGGCCAACTGAGCGGTGACCACCTGATGCATCACCGCCATGTTGGGCTCAACACCAAAAACAGCGGCGGGGAGCTCTGCGTTCCCTGCGCTCTTGCCGGCCTGGGTCTGAATGGTGACTGAAGCCATGATCAACGTCCCCTTACCGCGTCACGGATCACGACCGTGGCGCCACGAGCCCCAGGAACCGAACCCTTCACCAACAGCACCTCAGCCTCCGGATCGCTCTTGACGACCGTGAGATTGAGGGTGGTGACCTTGTCGTTACCCATTCGTCCCGGCAGCTTCTTGCCTTTGAACACCCGGCTCGGGGTGGCGCACTGGCCAACCGAACCCGGCTTGCGATGCACCCGATGAGCGCCGTGGCTGGCCGGGGCACCGGCGAAATTGTGACGCTTCATGGCGCCAGCAAAGCCCTTACCGCGTGACACGGCGGTGACATCGACCATTTCGCCCGATTCGAGAATGTCGGCACCGATTTCCTGACCGACGGTGAACTCGCTGACATCGTCGAGACGAAGTTCGACCAGTTTGCGTCCGGCATCAACGCCAGCCGCCCGGAAATGCCCCGCTTCGGGGAGGTTGAGTTTGTCGGCGTCCTTGACCCCAAGCGTGACCTGAATGGCGCTGTAGCCATCGGTCTCAAGGGTCTTGACCTGCACGACACGACAAGGGGTCACACGCAGCACGGTGACTGGAACGACACGGTTGTCTTCGTCCCAGATCTGCGTCATGCCGACCTTTTCGCCGACGATCGCCTTTGTGGCCATGATTGTTTCCTGTGAGTAGAGGTGCGGAAACCCGCACCGGCCGAAGCGCAAACTGATGTCCACGCAAACGCTCCGTCAGGCAGGCCTGGCGGAGCGTCGGTTCGGTTGTGCCGTGTGGTACCCCGAAAGGCCTTCACGGACGTCGATTGCGGATGGTCAGCCGAAGCCAACCACACGAAGTCGTGAGCCTAACGGTGCTTTCCTACCAATCCAACAAAAGATCTGCCCGAAGTCTCGCGATGCGCTACGTTCCTGCTATGGCGGACGACATGGCCGGTACCTCTCCCGAACCCGAACCGTCACCGGTCGGCAGCGACGCCGGGCTTGCCTGGCCTGGACCTCACGAGAAAAAGGTCCCCCTGTGGCTGGTCAAAGCCATTGCTTTGTTCTGGGCGGGTTGGGCCGTTACCTACCTCGGTACCGGCATGGTCCGGGCGTTGCGCAGCCTGCTCATCGTTGGTCTGATCAGCTTGTTCCTGTCGTTTGCCATTGAACCCGCAGTCAACCGACTTGAGGACCGAGGTCTACGGCGCGGTGCCGGCGTCTGGGTGGTCTTTATCGGGGTTTTCATTGGTGTGGCCGCATTTTCGGGTGCCGTCGGGACCGCTCTGGCTTCACAAATCAACAACTTCCTTGGTGAAGCACCCCGCTACGTGACCGACATCGAACAATGGTTGCAAAGCAACGTCGATGAAGGCATCGACCTGCAGCGGATCAGCGACGAATTCGTCGATGGAGGTGGGGTTTCCGAACTCATCAGCCGGTTCGCCGATGACGTCGTCAACCTCGGTACCACCATCATCAACGTCATCTTCCAAACCTTCACCGTGCTGTTGTTCACTTTCTATTTGGTGGCCGACGGACCGAAGCTCCGACGGACGGTCTGCTCCTTTCTGCAACCCCATCGCCAGTACACGGTGCTTTCCATCTGGGATCTCGCCATTGCCAAAACCGGCAGCTACATCTATTCCCGCGGGGTGTTGGCGGTGATCGCCGCCTTGGTCCACTGGGTTGCCTTCCAGCTCCTTGACGTGCCATTCCCGCTGCCGCTCGCGCTCTGGGTCGGGGTGGTCAGCCAGTTCATTCCGGTCATCGGCACCTACTTCGCGGGTGCGCTCCCGATCTTGATCACCCTCACCGACAATCCTCGCCATGGGCTAATGGTGCTGGTCGTCGTCGTGGTCTACCAGCAGATCGAGAACTACCTGTTCGCGCCGCGGATTACCGCCCACACCATGGAGATCCACGTTGCGGTCGCCTTCGCAGCGGTGCTTGCCGGTGGCGCGATCCTTGGAATGGTGGGTGCCCTCCTAGCGCTTCCGTTCGCCGCAACCGCGCAGGCGTTCATCTCGGGATACCGGCAACACTTCGACGTTGAAGAAGCAACGGTGAGCCGGAAACGCAAGAGCCGCTAGTTCGACCCTCACCGGTTTACGACGACTCGTGAACGGGTGCGAAGAACGCGCGATTCGGAGCCAGAAGATCAAAGACGGTCAGGTCGGTGGGCGGAAGTTCGGCATCGCTGGTCGCCAACGGTGTTACCCGATCACCCCAACGCATCACCGAAGAACCCCAGGTCACCCCGCCACCAAATGCGGTCTGTACCACGACCGCACCAGGGAACAACCGGCCCTGAGCAACCGCGTCGGTCATCGCCATTGGGATCGACGCGGCCGCGGTGTTTCCGTGCTCGGCGATGTTGACCATCACCTTGTCCATCGGCACCTCAAGTCGCCGTGCGGCCGCCTCAATGATTCGCTGATTGGCCTGATGCGGGATGACCAGATCAACGTCGTCAAGACTGAGGCCAGCGCGTTCGAGGGCCCGACGAACCGACCCTTCCATGCCCTTCACCGCCAACTTAAACACCGCTTGGCCTTCGAAATGAAGACGATCGATGTGCGGGTCGCGCTGTTGCAGTTCACCTCGGGTGCCCAACGTGGGAAACACCATGGTCTTGCCGGCCACACCATCGGCGCCAAGATCATTGGACAGCACCCCGTCCCCCGACGTTGATGCTTCGAACACGGCCGCACCGGCACCGTCACCAAACAAGATGCAGGTGCTGCGATCCCAGTAGTCCATGACGTAATGCAGCTTCTCGGCTCCGACCAGCAACACTCGTTCGGCGATCCCCGACTCGATCATCGACGAAGCCGAAGCGGTCCCATACACCCAGCCGCTGCATGCCGCGTTGAGATCAAACGCCGCGGCGTTCACCGCGCCGATCCGTTCCTGTAAAAAACAGGCGTTGCTGGGGCAGGTGATCTCCGGAGTTACCGAAGCAACGATCAGCAGGTCAATGTCGGCCGGCTCCAGCCCGGCGGCGGCCAGTGCGTGCATCGCCGCCACTTCCGCCATGTCGGTGACTTCGACATGGGTGATCCCTCGGGCTTCGATCCCGGTTCGCTCCACGATCCAGTCGTGCGAGGTTTCAATCAACTGTTCAAGATCCGCGTTGGTCAGCTTGACCGGGGGTGCACATTTACCCCATCCGGTAATCGTTGCTCGCCTCTGCACTGCTACCCCCTGACCGGTTGCCCCACGACGGCACCAAACCTTCGCAGAATCCAGACCCTAGTCCAGACCCAACCACGAGACCGCGAACGCGGACGTGCCCCGGGCCGAAACCCGGGGCACGTTTCACAAATCGGAGTTGGTCGAAACCTACGCCTGTTGGATCTTGATTTCGATGTCTACACCGGCCGGAAGATCAAGCCGCTGCAACGAGTCGACCGTCTTGGGAGAAGGATCGAGAATGTCGAGCAGACGCTTGTGGATGCGCATCTCGAAATGCTCTCGGGAATCCTTGTCCTTGAACGGACCCTTGACGACCGTGAAGCGATGCTTCTCGGTCGGCAGCGGGATCGGACCCGACATTTGAGCCTGCGTCCGCTTCACCGTTTCGACGATCTTCTTCGTCGACTGATCGATGATTTCGTGGTCGTAAGCCTTGAGCCGGATCCGGATCTTCTGTCCTGTAGCCATCAGATGCTCACTTGATGATCTTGGTCACTGAGCCGGCGCCGACGGTACGGCCACCCTCACGGATAGCGAACCGAAGGCCTTCGTCCATAGCGATCGGGTTGATCAGCTCGACGTGCATCTCGGTGTTGTCGCCCGGCATACACATCTCGGTGCCTTCAGGAAGGGAGATGGTGCCGGTGATGTCGGTGGTCCGGAAGTAGAACTGCGGACGGTAGTTGGTGAAGAACGGCTTGTGACGGCCACCCTCTTCCTTGGAAAGCACGTATACCTGCGCTTCGAAGGTGGTGTGCGGGGTGATGCTTCCGGGGGCGGCGAGCACCTGACCACGCTGGACGTCGTCCTTGTCGACACCACGGAGCAGCGCACCGATGTTGTCGCCAGCCTGACCTTCGTTGAGCAGCTTGCGGAACATCTCGACACCGGTACAGGTGGTCTTCGAGGTGTCCTTAATGCCAACGATTTCGATTTCGTCACCGGTGTGAACGGCGCCCTGCTCGATCTTGCCGGTCACCACGGTGCCACGGCCGGTAATCGAGAACACGTCTTCGATCGGCATCAGGAACGGCTTGTCAAGGTCGCGCTCCGGGGTCGGAATGTAGGTGTCTACCTCGCCCATGAGCTCCATGATCTTGGCCGCTGCGGCTTCATCGCCATCAAGCGCCTTCAGCGCCGAGACGTGGACAACCGGGGTGTCGTCGCCGGGGAAGTCGTACTCGCTGAGGAGTTCACGAACTTCCATCTCCACCAGCTCAAGCAGTTCCTCGTCATCGACCATGTCGACCTTGTTCAGGGCAACCACGATCTTGGGAACGCCAACCTGGCGGGCGAGTAGCACGTGCTCACGGGTCTGGGGCATCGGGCCATCAGCGGCCGAAACGACCAGGATCGCGCCGTCGACCTGAGCCGCACCGGTGATCATGTTCTTGATGTAGTCAGCGTGACCGGGCATGTCCACGTGGGCGTAATGCCGGTTCTCGGTCTCGTATTCAACGTGCGAAACGTTGATGGTGATACCGCGCTCGCGCTCCTCGGGAGCGTTGTCGATGTTGGTGAATTCGGTGAAGACCGAACCTTCAACGTGGTCGGCGAGCACCTTGGTGATCGCCGCGGTGAGGGTGGTCTTGCCATGGTCGATGTGGCCCATGGTCCCCACGTTGACGTGGGGCTTGTTCCGCTCGAACGTCTCCTTGGCCATGACGTTTACTTCCTTGTCTCTTGTCGGTATTGGGTTTAGGAGACGATCAGACGCCGCGGACGCGGGCGACGATCTCTTCCTGGACGGTTGCAGGAGTGGGCTGGTACGAATCGAATTGCATCGTGTACGTCGCCCGTCCCTGCGTGCGTGAACGCAGATCAGTACTGTATCCGAACATCTCGGATAGCGGCACTAGAGCATTCACGACTTGGTTGGACCCCCGCTGCTCGGTTCCCTGAACCTGACCGCGGCGGGAGTTCAAATCGCCGACGACATCGCCGAGATAATCGTCTGGGGTCACAACTTCAACCCCCATCATCGGCTCCAGCAGCACGGGCTTGGCCCGTCTCGCTACTTCACGGAACCAGGCATTGCCGGCGATCTTGAAGGCCATTTCCGAGGAGTCGACGTCGTGCGTCTTGCCATCGGTGAGCGTCACTTTGATGTCGACGGTCGGGAACCCGGCCAGTACGCCGTTGCTCATCGCGTCGCGGACACCGTCATCAACCGGCTTGATGTATTCCTTAGGAATCGCACCACCGGTGATCTTGCTTTCAAACTCGTATTCACGACCGGGGTTCGGTTCAAGCGACGCCTGGATCACCGCGAACTGGCCGGTACCACCGGTCTGCTTCTTGTGGGTGTAGGTGTGCTCAATTACCGGTTGGGTGATCGTCTCGCGGTACGCCACCTGCGGCTTACCGACCGTGGCCTCAACCTTGAACTCACGCATCATGCGATCAACCAACACCTCAAGGTGAAGCTCGCCCATCCCGGCGATGATCGTCTGCGCAGTTTCTTCATCGGTTCGCACCTGGAAGGTCGGATCCTCTTCGGCCAGCGCCTGCAGGGCTTTACCCATCTTCTCCTGATCGGCCTTCGACTTGGGCTCTACCGCAACGTGGATCACCGGTTCCGGGAACTCAAGGTTCTCAAGGGTGATCGGGTTCGACGGATCACAAAGCGTGTCGCCTGTACGGGTGTTCTTGATGCCGATACCCGCTGCGATGTCACCGGTGAACACGGCGTCCCGGTCGACCCGGTCGTTGGCGTGCATCTCAAGGATGCGACCCACCCGCTCCTTGTTGGAGGTACGAGTGTTGAGCACCTGATCGCCCTTGTCGAGCTTGCCGGAGTACACCCGGAAGTACGTCAGACGGCCGACGTGCGGGTCGGTCATGATCTTGAACGCCAGCGAGGCGAACGGTTCAGCGTCGTCGGCCTTGCGAGTCATTACCTCACCGTTGCGGGGGTTCTCACCGGTGACCGGCGGAACATCGAGAGGCGACGGGAGGAAGTCGACCACTGCGTCGAGCAGCGGCTGCACACCCTTGTTCTTGAAGGCGGTGCCGTTGAGCACCGGCACCAGACCGTGGTTGAGCGTGCCAGCCCGAACCGCAGCCTTGATCTCCTCGGGGGTGATCTCTTCGTCTTCGAGCACCTTCATCATCAGGTCCTCGTCAAAATCGGCGAGCGTGTCGAGCAACGTGGACCGGTACTCGGCGGCCAATTCCTCAAGCTCGGCCGGGATGTCCACGACGTCCCAGCTGGCCCCAAGGTCTTCACCCTGCCAAACCAATGCCTTCATCTGCACGAGGTCCACCACGCCGGCGTAGTCGCTCTCTGCCCCGATCGGGAGCTGCAACACGGCGACGTTCTGGGTCAGACGGTCCTTGATCGTTCCGAGCACGTAGTAAAAGTCGGCACCGGTACGGTCCATCTTGTTGATGAAACACATCCGGGGAACGTGGTACTTGTCGGCCTGACGCCAAACCGTCTCGGTTTGAGGTTCCACACCGGCCACACCGTCAAAGACCGCAACCGCACCGTCAAGCACCCGCAGCGAACGTTCAACTTCAACCGTGAAGTCGACGTGGCCCGGCGTGTCGATGATGTTGATCCGGTGATCGTTCCAGTTGCAGTGGGTCGCAGCCGAGGTGATGGTGATGCCCCGCTCCTGCTCCTGTTCCATCCAGTCCATCGTGGCCGCACCATCGTGAACTTCACCGATCTTGTAGGACCGGCCGGTGTAGTAGAGGATGCGTTCGGTGGTGGTGGTCTTGCCCGCGTCGATGTGGGCCATGATCCCGATGTTGCGGGTTCGTTGGAGTGGGGTTCGCTTCTCAGCCATGGGGGTTCCTTGGTTAATCAGGATGGTGTGGGGACACACCACGACCGGGCCGCTTCAGCGAGAAGCGAAATGCCCGGTCGAGGGAAAGGGTTCGTACTCGGTAGGACCAGTACCGCTTGGTTACCAGCGGTAATGAGCGAAGGCCTTGTTGGCCTCAGCCATCTTCTGCAGATCTTCACGTCGCTTGCACGACGCTCCGATGCCGTTGCTGGCATCAAGAATCTCGTTGGCCAGACGTTCGGCCATGGTGCGTTCGCGGCGATCGCGGGAGTAGCCAACCATCCACCGAATCGCCAGCGTGGTCGCCCGACGGGGCCGAACCTCGACGGGCACCTGGTAGGTGGCACCACCGACACGGCGGCTGCGAACCTCAAGTTGCGGGCGGACATTGTCGACGGCGCGCTTGAGGGTGCCTACCGGTTCGGTTCCGGTCTTTTCCTCGACGATGCTCAGGGCTTCGTAAACAATGCGTTCGGCAGTACTGCGCTTGCCTCGCTGAAGAACTTTGTTGATGAACTGCGTTACCAGAACCGAACGATGGATCGGATCGGGGGTGATTTCGCGGCGAACGGCGGGACCCTTGCGAGGCATGATCAGCCTTCCTTCTTGACGCCGTAGCGACTACGGGCCTGCTTGCGGTCGCGAACACCAGCGGTGTCGAGCGTTCCACGGACGATCTTGTAACGGACACCGGGGAGATCCTTCACACGGCCACCACGCACCAGCACGATTGAGTGCTCCTGCAGGTTGTGGCCTTCACCCGGAATGTACGCGGTGACTTCGGTACCCGAGGTCAGGCGGACACGAGCCACCTTGCGAAGCGCCGAGTTCGGCTTCTTCGGGGTAGCGGTGTAGACGCGGGTGCAAACGCCGCGACGCTGCGGAGCTCCCTTGAGAGCCGGAGTGGCTTCCTTGCGGCGTTTGGAATCGCGGCCCTTACGGACCAACTGCTGAATTGTGGGCACGAACTCATCCTCGGTAGGAACTTACGAACGGGAGTCACCAGACATCGGAGCCGGTGTTTCCAGAACAGCCCAAAAGCATAGGAGCGAGATTGGACAACCTCAACCTGTGCCTTGAGCGAACGCCTCTATTCAACCGGCGCCGGGACCAATTCCGACCGACAACGAAAAGAAAAGCAACAACGGCGAGGCCGAAGCCTCGCCGTCTGCGTTCCATGCCGACCGCTGAGCGGCCCGCGAGAACTAGCTTTCGGTTTCACCCACCGCAACTACACCAGCCGCGTCAGAGCGGTCAGCGAGCCACTGGGCCAAATCCGGAGTTTCCTCATCGGAGTCCGGGATCTCCATCGGTACGAAGTCCGGAGCATCGGTGCGGATGTTCCGGTATTCGCCCAGACCGGTACCGGCCGGGATCAACTTGCCGATGATGATGTTCTCCTTGAGGCCGTGCAACGAGTCAGACTTCGACTCGATCGCTGCCTCGGTGAGCACCCGGGTGGTTTCCTGGAAGGACGCCGCTGACAGCCAGGAGTCGGTGGCGAGGCTGGCCTTGGTGATGCCCATGAGCAACGGACGACCCTCAGCGGGGCGCCCCCCTTCCTCCACGACCCGACGGTTGGTGTCGGTGAACTCTTTGCGGTCCACCTGGTAGCCCGGAAGGAACTCGGTGTCGCCTGGCTCGGTGATCAGCGTTCGCTTCGTCATCTGGCGCACGATCAACTCAATGTGCTTGTCATGAATCGACACGCCCTGATCGCGGTACACCTTCTGCACTTCGGTCACCAGGTATTCCTGAGTGGCGCGAACACCGTTGATCTCCAACAGTTCCTTGGGGTCGCGAGCGCCTTCAACGATCGCGTCGCCGGCCGCCAGTTCCTGGCCGTCAACAACCTCAAGGCGAGAACCGGTGGGGATCAGATGAGACTCTTCGGTGCCGTCGTCAGCGACGATCACGACCTCACGGCCGCGACTGTCGTCCTCGCCGACCCGAACAACTCCGGACAGCCCGGCCAGCGTGGCCTTGCCCTTCGGGGTACGGGCCTCGAACAACTCGACCACGCGGGGCAGACCACCAGCGATGTCCTGCGCCCCGGCCACACCACCGGTGTGGAAGGTACGCATCGTCAACTGGGTACCCGGTTCGCCAATGGACTGTGCTGCGATGACCCCGACCGCTTCGCCGAGTTCGATGTTGCCACCGGTCGCCAGCGACATGCCGTAGCTCTTGGCCGAGATCCCGAATTCGGAATCGTCGGTCAACGGTGAAAGGACCCGAACCCGGGTCACCCCGGCATCGTCACGCAACGTTTCGAGTTCATCGTCGCCAACCATGGTTCCCCGCGACATCACCGTGCCGTCGGACAAGGTGACATCGTCGGCCAGTACCCGGCCGAACAGACGAGACTCAAGGTGGGTTCGCTTGTTTGCGGTGTCAGGCATGACGTCATCAAGCCAGATACCAGGAACCATGCCCTCACGGTCGAACGGGTCTTCTTCGTTGATGATCAGTTCCTGGGCAACGTCCACCAGACGACGGGTCAGGTAGCCCGAGTCGGCGGTACGCAGCGCGGTATCGACCAAGCCCTTACGGGCACCCGGAGTCGCAATGAAGTACTCAAGCATCTTGAGGCCTTCACGGAAGTTGCTCTTGATCGGGCGGGCGATCATGTCACCACGAGGGTTCGCCACCAGACCACGCATACCGGCGATCTGACGGACCTGCATCATGTTGCCGCGGGCCCCCGACTCAACCATCATGTTGACTGGGTTGAACTGATCGGCGTCCATCTTGGCCTTCATCTTGTTGGTCACCTCTTCGGTGGCCTCAGACCAGACCTCAACTTCCATCTG
>JAFMKU010000085.1 GCA_017852795.1 Candidatus Neomicrothrix sp. | reverse complement strand
GTCCCGAGACAACCCCGCAACGATCGCTGGCCGACCTCACCTCACTCGTCGGTGCCCACTCCTCGGACCGGAACCCACACGTAATCGTCGAGCTCAGCGGCAACCTCGACCGACTCGGCCCCACCGTCGAAGCCAGCCTGTTCCGTCTCGCCCAAGAAGCCGTCACCAACGCCATCCGCCACGCCCGCCACGCCTCCAAGATCGCCATACGGGTCACGGGATCGGACCGAGACGTCGAGCTCACCGTTATCGACGACGGCGAACCAGCTCCCGCCCCGGTAGCGCCCGCCACCGGCTACGGCCTCGTCGGCATGGCCGAACGAGCCACCCAGCTCGACGGCAGTTTCGAAGCCGGTCCCAGCCCAGGTGGCGGCTGGCTCGTGCGAGCTCAGATCCCCAGGCTCGGACCCCAGCCGTCATGACCCGAGTCCTCATCGCCGACGACCAAGAGATCGTCCGCACCGGCCTGTCGATAATCCTCAACGCCCGCCCAGACATCGACGTCGTGGCCGTCGCAGCCGACGGCCACGAAGCCATCGAGCTCGCCTCCACGCTCCGCCCCGACGTCTGCCTCCTCGACATCCGCATGCCCGGCATGGACGGACTCGAAGCCACCCGCCGCCTCGCCGGCCCTGACGTCGCAGACCCCCTCTCTGTGGTCATCATCACCACGTTCGACGACGACGCCTACATCCACCAAGCCCTCAAGTCCGGCGCACGCGGCTTCTTGCTCAAAGACACCGACACCGATCTCCTCGTCCGAGCCATCCACGCCGCAGCAGAGGGCGACGCCCTCATCGCCCCCTCCATCACTGCCCGCCTCCTGCAGCGCTTCGCCACCGTCACCTCCGACCAGCCACCCGCCCAACCCACCGAACCGCTGAGCGACCGTGAAGAAGAGACTCTCATCGAAGTCGCCAGAGGGCTCACCAACGCCGAGATCGCCGACAAGTTCCACGTCAGCATGAGCACGGTCAAAGCCGTTATCGGTCACCTGATGAACAAGATCGGTACCCGCAATCGCGTCGAGCTCGCCATCTGGGCCTACGAAACCCAACGCATGCACGCAGCCGGGACCGACGGCGGCCGTTAAGTATCCAACCGATCGGCGTGTAGCGGACCCCGAGCTGATAGCTGAGCAACAGGATCAGGGTTGAGACGGTGCAGAGTCCAAGAAACTTCACCGAGGCGGGGGTGTCCCAGTCTCGTATCCACGCCTGACCAGCGATGATGAGTGGCAGGTGAGCAATGTAGAGCCAGTAGGCGGCGTCGGAGAGGTAGCGCACGCCTCGACGTTCGACCCCGAGCAGCATGCGGAACAGCCCCATTAGGCCGAAGATCATCAACCAGGTGTACGCCGCCTGGAGCAGCGTGGCGTACGCCCACGACCAAGGGGCGTTCTGGTCGTCGCCATAGGTGGCAAGGAGCCCGACGGGCAAAAGAGCTGACAGGGAAGCCGGGAGCAGGTACATGGAGAAC
This sequence comes from Candidatus Neomicrothrix sp., assembly GCA_017852795.1. Taxonomy (GTDB): domain Bacteria; phylum Actinomycetota; class Acidimicrobiia; order Acidimicrobiales; family Aldehydirespiratoraceae; genus UBA11606. The sequence continues at coordinate 2,993 of JAFMKU010000085.1, read as the reverse complement.
CGTCCAGCATTCTCAGCGAGCATGGTGCCGTTGCGGCCCTGCGCGCCGTACATGAGGGCACCGAAGCCGAAGAAGAGGGCGTAGTAACCGAGCACGTGTCCATCAGGGATCAGCCCGGTCGACGTGTCCGGTCCAAAGACGCGGTTGTCGCCTTGTCGGCCCATGAGGTACTGCACCGGCCAGGTTGCCGCTATGAGGCATCCGAGGAGCAGCAGCGTGGAGCGGTGGGAGATGAGATGGTCACGGTCAAGGGCCCTGATCGCTAGTTCGGACACCCGAGCCACCACCACAAACCCTGCAACCAGAAGACACAGGAACCAAAGGAACCAGAGATGGTGGAACGATTCGATCCAGGACTCCGGCCCTTCTGGCGCTTCGGCTAGATCGAGGGATTCGGCGAGAAATCCCCAGCCTTCGATATCGGTCCAGCCCACTCCCGGGGGCCGTTCGTCGGGCACTCCGTAGTCGACAAGGAGGTCGGCAACGGTTTCGTGGCCAAAGGCGAAGGCGATACCAAGCGGAGTTTCTCCGTAGTTGTTCATGGTGTTGGCGTCGGCGCCCGCCTCCAGCAGCACCTCGACAACCTCGACGTTGCCGAACACTGCGGCGAGAAGAAGGATCGTGCCCCCATCGTCGCCGCGAGCCTCGAGTTCGTAGCCATCATCGAGGAACCTTTGTACGTCATTGGGATTGCCGGCGACGACGGCTGCGGCAATATCCGGTTCGGGCGCAGACTGATCGACCACCCAGTTCATGACCGGAACAACGGTCAGCGTTCCAATGGCGAGCGGTAGGGCAATCCGGGTTGCTCGCTGTCGTACGAGTGCCCCGAGCCCCCGGCGTCGCCAGAGCATGGTGGTGAAGAATCCTGACAGGACGAAGAACAGCGGCATACGGAAGCCGTGTACGGCGGAGAAGAAGAACCCGTAGAAACTGTCGGGCTGGAGCTGCGAGTCCTGCACCACCCAGTAGGCCGGAAAGAACGACAATGACGAATGCAGCCCGATCCCCAGCAGCATGGCGAAACCCCGAAGCGCATCGAGGTCATGTCGCCGTTCGCTCGACGGCACCTTTGATGCGACCCCGAAGTCCGGGTGAGGTGGTGCCGTCACCCGGCGAGGGTGATGGCGAGGCCTGCGCCCATCATGAGTCCCCAAGCGTTTTGCATGTTGGCTCCATTCGTCGGAGTCGAGTCATTTCTTTTCGACCCCAAGAACCCTACTCGACGGCTAAGCCGCGTTCATGGGCTTGGCGTTTGCCCATGAACTGGCCTCGTGACATCCACTTCGGCACCACAAGATCTACAGCGCATGCTTGCCTGGCCAAGCCGTACGCGTCGGTTTAGGTTCGGGCGTTGTTGAAGGCGGCGACGAGTTCGCTGAGAGCTTCGGTTGCCGCCTCGATCCCCGAAGGGATCGGTGGGTAGGTGCGAAAATCGGTTACGCCCGCGTCGAGCAGGGCCGGTACCTGCGCCATCGTGGCCGCAAGGTCGATCTCGTCGCCGTTGCTGACCAGCGGAAGGGTTCCCACCACCTGAATGTGTTCCGGATCACCCCCGAGTTCTTCCACCATCGTTCGCATAGCGGCGATACCAGCCACAATGTTCCCGGCGTCGTCACCCCACGGGATCCAGCCCGAACCGAAGCTGATAAGGCGCTGCATCGAACGTCGGTTCACGGTTCCACTCACCCAGATCGGCACCCCACCGGCTTGGGCTGGTTTGGGCATGGCATGAATATCGGAAAACGACAGTTCGTCGCTGGCGTAACTTGCACTGGGCTCGGTCCAGAGGCGTTGGCAAACCTCCAGCGTGTGGTCAAGGAGACGCCCTCGTTGAGAGAACGCCAGACCGCAAGCGTCGTATTCGGCTTGTTGCCAACCAACCCCGACGCCGAGGTCTACCCGGCCCTGCGAAAGCACGTCGAGGGTCGCGACCTGTTTGGCTAACACCGCCGGGCGGCGAAGCGCAGCTAACAAGATGTTTGTCCCGAGCCGTACTTGGCTGGTCATCCCGGCGATCACGCTCAGCAACGTGAGCGGTTCCAGCCAATGCCCGTCCGGGCCGGTTGGCTGTTTACCTCCCGCCGTTCCACCCAGTCGAGGGTTGCCGTAGTCGTCGAGCGATGAACCAAACGCGACATGATCAGACACCACAATCTTGCCGATCCCGGCCCGGTCAGCGGCCACAGCCTGATCAAGCAACGGTTGCCAGTGGCCAGGATCATCGGCTGCGAACGAGCGAAGTTGGAGCGACAGAGAGGGGTTGAGGGGCACGACGGATCCTTGCTGCGGGTGGAATCAAACCTTCCCATACCCACTCGCTTCGCTCCAAGGAGGATTCGGGGGAACCCTGCCCGTTGACTGCGCCGCTATCCGGCCCTCCAACCGGTTTGGAGTGGCAAGATGGTGTGCCGCGATCACCGACCACCCGCGAAGGATGCCCGATGACCACCGACCCGTCCTGCGTACCACCCATCGAAGATTGGAACCGGCTCCTTGACGGCAGGGTGGCGGTCATCACCGGGGGAGGGGCCGACGGGATCGGAGGGGCGATCGCTGAACTGTTCGCCGCCCACGGAGCGATCGTCGAAATTGTCGACAACGACGAGCAGCGGGCGGCTGGGACATGTGACGCCATCACCGCGGCCGGCGGCCAGGTGCGGACCCACCTGGCCGATGTGACTACCGAGGACGGTGTGAACGCACTGGTGACATCGGTGCTTGAGCGGCACGGACATGTCGACGTGCTGGTGAACAACGTCGGTGATTACCGGCCGCTGGTGCGGTTTCACGACTCGAACCCTGACTCGTGGGAGACGATGTACCGGATCAACCTCTGGCACGTTTTCGCCGTCACGCAGGGCTTTCTTGGTTCGATGATGAGCCGAGGGTCGGGTTCGATCATCAACGTGCATTCGGTGGAGGGGATGCGAGGGTTCCCGGGCGAACCGGTGTACGCCGCGATGAAAGCCGCAGTGGCACATTTCACGACG
>JAFMKU010000084.1 GCA_017852795.1 Candidatus Neomicrothrix sp. | reverse complement strand
CGACGCTTTCATGAGTTCCACGGCCCGGTTCCCGGCGTCGATATCAACCCCGGCGTCTGCGTATTCAGTCATTGCTTCACCTTCGCGGTTTCTCGGGCCACATCGGTGCGTCGCTGCGCACCATCGAACTGTATTCGGTCGGCTCCGGCGTGGGCCGCCTCCGCGGCTTGAGCCAACGACGGTGCCACCGCAGTCACCGCAAGCACCCGTCCTCCGGTCGCCATCACCACCTCGCGGGTGTCGTCAAGTCCGGTACCGGCATGAAACACTTTGGTTCCTTGCTGTTCGGCGGCGTCGATCCCGACGATCGGAACCGGTTCGCTTTTCGTTTCCGGATAACCCGCCGATGCCAACACCACAGTCACCGCGGCTTCGTTGCGCCACACCGGGGTGACGGTCGCGAGTTCACCGTTTCGGCAGGCTTCGAAAATTTCCAACAGGTCCGATTCGAGCAGCGGCAACACCACCTGCGTTTCAGGGTCGCCGAACCGACAGTTGAATTCGATGACTTTGGGACCGTCACTGGTCAACATCATCCCGGCGTAGAGCACCCCGCGATACGGTCGGCCTTCGGCCGCCATCCCCGCCAGCGTCGGTTCGAACACCTCACGTGCGACCTGCTCCAGCAGTTCCTGATCGGCAACCGGCGAAGGATGAAAAGCCCCCATCCCGCCAGTGTTTGGACCCTGATCACCGTTGCGTAGCCGTTTATGGTCCTGAGCGGCCGGCATGATCGAGAACTGTTCACCGTCACAGAACCCGAGGACCGACACTTCGGGTCCGTGGAGCCGTTCCTCAAGCAGCACTTCAGCTCCGGCACTACCGAATCGGCCGTCAACGAGGATGCTGACCACCGCCGCTTGCGCTTCGGCCATCGTGTCAGCCACGATCACACCTTTTCCAGCGGCCAGCCCGCTGGCTTTCACCACCGGCACTTCGTCGCAACCAGCAAGATAGGCCAATGCTTCGTCGGCGGACCGAAACGTTGCCGCCGCCCCGGTCGGGATTTGGTGGCGGAGCAGAAATGCTTTGCAGTGAGCTTTAGAACCTTCGAGTTGAGCGGCCGCCTCGCTGGGGCCAAACGCGGCAACACCCGCTTGCTCTAGCCGATCAACGAGGCCAGCCACCAACGGATCCTCGGGGCCAACCACCACGAGACGCACCTGGTGGTCAACGGCAGCGGCGACAATCGCGTCGAGGTCAGAAACCGCGATCGGCAGGTTACGGCATCCGGGTTCGTTGGCCGTGCCGGGGTTGCCCGGAACTACCACCACATCATCAACCTGAGGTGACTTGGCTAGCGCCCACGCCAAGGCGTGTTCACGGCCTCCATTGCCGACCACCATCACCGTTGACGACATCACTCGCCCCATACGTTGGCGAACTGTTCCTTCGGTTTGAGGGTCAACTGCACGAACCGTTCCGATTCGAACGGGTACACCCCGGTGAAACAGGCGTTGCAGTAGCCCTCATCGGTTTCCAAGCCCCGCATCAACGCCTCGATCGACAGGAAGGCCAACGAGTCTGCACCGATGTGTTCGCGGATCTCTTCGACCGTCTTGTGGCCAGCAATCAGGTCTTCGCGGGACGCCATATCAACCCCCATGTAGCAGGGGTCGGTGATCGCCGGGCAGGCCACCCGAACGTGCACTTCGGCCGCGCCTGCGTCACGAAGCATTTGCACCAACGGGCCTGAGGTTGTGCCCCGGACGATCGAGTCGTCGACCATCACCACCCGTTTGCCTTTCAGGTTGTCGCCCAACGGGTTGAACTTCATCCGAACCCCGGTTTCACGAAGTTGCTGGGTTGGTTCGATGAAGGTGCGGCCGACGTAGCGGTTCTTGATCAACCCTTCGGTGTAGGGAATCCCTGCTTCTTGAGCGAAACCGACGGCGTGGGGCGTTCCCGAGTCTGGCACTGGCACCACGATGTCGGCCTGTACCGGAGCCTCGCGGGCGAGTTCGCGACCCAGCCGTTGCCGGGTGCTGTGCACCAGTTGGTTCTGATGAACCGAATCGGGCCGAGAGAAGTAGATCTGTTCGAACGTGCAGAACGCCCGCTGTTTAGGAACCGCTCCTTGGGTGACGTGGAACCCTTCAGCGTCGAGCCGCACGATCTCGCCAGGTTGCACCTCATGAACCAGCTCGGCGCCGATCGCCGAAAACGCGCAGGTTTCGGAGGCGAGCACATGCCCACCGTCGAACTTGCCGACCACCAGCGGTCGGAACCCCCACGGGTCCCGCACACCAAACACCGCGTCACGGGTCAACACGGTGAGCGCAAACGCCCCTTCGGCCTGCGTCATCAACGCTTGCAGCCGGTTGATCCAATCACCATTGCCCGCCGTCAGCAGGTGCAGCATCACCTCGGTATCCGACGAGGTCTGCAACCCAACCCCCCGCTCAAGCAGTTGCCGTCGCAGCACGTGGGCGTTGACCAGGTTGCCGTTGTGGGCAATACCGAGCGGGCCGTCGAGCGTTTCGATCACGTGCGGTTGCGCGTTGCGCAGCCCTGAACCGCCCGTGGTGCTGTAGCGGGTGTGCCCGATGGCGAAATCACCGCGAAGGTGGAACAGGTTGTCTTCGTTGAAGACCGCCGAAACCAAACCTTGGCCTTTATGGATGTGCGCTACCCCGTCCTGGATCGATGCGATGCCCGCCGCTTCCTGGCCACGATGTTGCAGCGTGTACAGCGCGAAGAACGCCAGTCGGGCCGCTTCCTGACCGGGAGCGAAGATCCCGATAACCCCGCATTCGTCATGAGGTTTGTCGTGGTCGAGTTCCATCTGTCACCGTCCGGTTAGCGCTTGGCGCGCTTCGAGTACTTGTTGTAGCGCATCGGCAGCGTCGCTGCCGACACAGGTCAGGTGGCCCATTTTGCGGCCCGCTTTGGCGTCGTGTTTTCCGTAGAGATGCAACGAGATCCTCGGGTTGGCCAACGCAGCCGACCAGTCGGGTTCCCCGCCGCTCCACAGGTCCCCCAGCAACTGGGCCATCGCCGCGGGCCGACAACTGCCATCCCCTAACGGAAGACCACAAATCGAACGTAGTTGTTGATCGAATTGGCTAGCCGCCGCGGCTTCGATCGTGCAATGACCGCTGTTGTGAGGCCGAGGGGCGATCTCGTTGACGAGCAAACCCTCAGCGCTGTCGAACAATTCGACACACAAAACACCGACCAGGTCGAGACGCTCGGCGATCAAACGGGCGAGCCGGCGCGCTTCTTGCCCGGTTGGTTCCCCAACTGCGGCCGGGACTCGGGTGGTGTCAAGGATGTGGTTTTGGTGTCCGTTTTCCATCACCCCGTGATCAACGACGACACCATCAAGACCGCGGGCAACGACCACGCTCAGTTCCCGATCGAAATGCACCACCGTTTCGATCACCACCCTGACCTCGCCGAGTGCCTCCCACGCCGCCTCAATCTGTGAGGGGTCGTCGATTCGGACCTGCCCTTTCCCGTCGTAACCAAACCGCGCGGTTTTGGCGATCACCGGGGTCCCGAGTTCGTGGATCGCTGCGGTGAACTCATCGAGCCCGGAAGCTTCCCGCCAGGGCGCGACCGTGGCACCTGCCGACTCCAACGCGGCTTTCTCTACCGCCCGGTCCTGCGCGGTGGCGACCACCGCAGCCGATGGACGTACCGGCACCCCTGCCGCTTGCGCGCATTGCGCCACGGCAAGGTCGACGTTTTCAAACTCCCAGGTCACCACGTCAGCGTCGTTCACGAACGCGGCGACCGTGTCAGCATCATCGAAAGCCCCGCAATATTCGTGATCGGCGATCACTCCGGCCGGGGTATCTCGTTCGCCGCCGGTAAGCACCACCACCCGATAGCCATGCTGGCGGGCACTCTGAGCCAGCATTCGTCCAAGTTGGCCTCCTCCGACGATGCCAATGGTGCTTCCGGGGGCCAGCGCTTCGATCATCGGGTCAGCGGTCGAGTTCGATGCTCAGAACTTGTGCTTCCCGTTCTTGACGGTAAGCACGAAGTCGTTCAGCTAACGATTGGTCGCGGCGAGCCAGCATTGCCACGACGAACAGGCCCGCGTTGGTTGCGCCTGCTTCGCCTATCGCCATCGTGGCGACCGGTACCCCGGCTGGCATTTGCACGATGGAAAGCAACGAGTCAACACCGTTGAGGCTGCGGCTGCGCACCGGGACTCCGATCACCGGTATCACGGTGTGCCCTGCCACCATCCCCGGGAGATGAGCGGCCCCACCGGCACCAGCGATGATCGCTTCAAGACCGTTCGCTTCGGCTTGTTCCGCGTACTCAACCATAAACTTTGGGGTCCGGTGGGCCGAAACAACTCGGCATTCGTGCGCGACATCGAACGAATCGAGCACTTTCGACGCATGGCGCAGGGTCTCCCAATCGGAGTCGCTTCCCATGATGACGCCAACGAGCGGATCGTCTGCCATGAGTTCCTGCCCCTCCCCTCAAGCGGTAGACCCAGTCTGCATGTTCGCGCGTCGGAAC
>JAFMKU010000083.1 GCA_017852795.1 Candidatus Neomicrothrix sp. | reverse complement strand
GCCCGGGCCGGCATTTCTTCCACCGCCACGATGGCGATCAGGATCCCCAACGTGGTTGATAACCCGCGCGCAAAGAGTTGGCTGCCACCGAGGACGGCCATGTTCGGGGCGAGACCACCGATAACGGTCATGACACAACTCGACAGTCCGGTGAACAAGATGAGTGGCCGGCGACCCCGCCGGTCGGCGATACCGGCGGTGATGAGGGTGACCAGCACCCCGAACCGGACCAACCCGAACACCAGACCTTGGGTGGCGGTGCCGTGGCCAAACTCGTCGGTGGCAAACGACAGGGTTTGGGTGAGGACGGTGCCGAGGTAGCCGTCCACGATCTGGATGGCACAGAGCAGTCCGAGCACCGTGACCGCTGAGGCCGAAAGTCGTTGGGGTGGCGCCCACCAGTACGAGAACGTTTCCTGACGGTTCGCAATGGCCCGCCGGACCGGCCACCAGAACAACCAACCCCAGACCGGGATCGCCAACCGGTATCGGGTTTGTTCGACGACGTCGAAGTTTCCGTCGGCCCGGCCGGTTGCCTCCAGCGAGCGTTCGTAGCTGCGAAACGGTCCTTCGGCGAGCTGCCACCGGTCAGCTTCGAGGGGTGCTTCGGCGACGATGTCGTCGCGGCAGCGACGGCGCGCCGCGAGCTCCTCGGGGGTACAAACGAAATCTTGACGTACAAGAGTCACGACTTAGCAGGCTACGGCTCCTAACCTGACCTGCTGATGGATTCATCCCTTGCTCACGATCCTCGGGTTCATGCCCTGTCTGAGACGGCGCGTCGTCTGCTACGCCGACCCCGTCCCCGCTTCCGCGGTTTTCTGCATCGCTGGGCGGCCGTGCTTGGGATTCCGATCGGTGTTGTGTCGACGGTGGCCGCCGATGGGGCTGGGCCGAAAGTGGCGATGGCGATCTTTTCGTTGGGGGCGGTGGTGATGCTCGGAGCCAGCGCGGTCACCCACTGGAAAGACTGGCCGGTTGAACGAGTCGAGTTGATGGCCCGGATCGACCACTCGGCCATTTTCGTGATGTTTGCCACGTCGGCCACTCCGATTGCGGCGTACGGGATTGGTGGCGGTCGGGGGGCGTTTGTGCTGGTGTTTGCCTGGGTCGGCGCGTTGTGCGGGATCGCGGCCGAGTTCTTTCCGATTCACCCTCCCCGCGGGCTCGTCAACACCGTCTACCTGCTGTTTGGCGCATCGTTCCTCGCCTTCCTCCCATGGCTAAGCAACGGTTTATCCGGTGGTCAATTGGGTTTGTTGTTGTGTGGCGGCGGAGCGTATTCGCTCGGTGCGCTGGTGGTCGGATCGCAATGGCCGGACCCGTGGACCGATTCGTTTGGCTACCACGAAATCTGGCATCTCTTCGTGGTGGTGGCAACCGGGTTTCATTACATCCTGGCGTTGCAACTCACCGGGGCGGTATAGCCGCTAGCCGCGCCAGTGTGACGGTCGCGACCGTCAGTTAGAACGTGAACGTCCGCGGCCAGTCGTCGGTTCGGATCACCGCGTCGCTGCCACCGTCAACAAAGACCACCGACCCGCAGGCGAACCGAGAAGCCGGCGAGAGCATGAAGGTGATCCACGACGCGATCTGTTCGGGGGTTCCTCGACCGGTCGGGATGGGCAACTGGGCGGTCAGCGGACCGAAATCCGGATCGTCGTCGCCGCCTTTGAGCAGCGGAGTCTGGACCGCCCCCGGGGCGATCACGTTCAACCGGATGCCTTGACCGGCCCAGTCATCGGTGATGGCGTTGCGGCGACACCAACGGGTGATTGCCGTCTTGGACGCACCGTAGCTGAGCGACGAATTGAACGGTGGCCCGGCCTGATCGAGGATGGCGGTAATGGTGTCGCGATCTTCGCTGAGGAAAGCCGCCACCAGCTCGTCGGGCAGGTTTGGGGTCAGCGTGGTTGAATTCGATCCGATCTGTACGACCTGAGCCTCGCCAGCCGCGGCCAAGGCCGGGCGGAGCCCTTCGAGAAGCGCCAGGCTCCCGAAGTAGTTGACCTCGGCAATGAGACCAGCGGGGACCGGCGGACCAACACCAGCCCCAGGCACCAACCCATCAAGGCGGCCGTCACAGCGCTCAAGGGTCTCTGCGACCGCGGCGGCGCGCCCCTCGGCGCTCGACAAGTCGGCGATCACCTCGGCGTTCGCGAGGTCAATACCGATCACCGTGTCACCGGCCTGCTCAAGCATCTGGCGGGTGGCGGCGCCAATACCGGACGCCGAACCGCTGACTGCAATTGTTCTCATAGAAGAAACCCCTTGGTGTGTTTCCCGATACTCGCCGTTGTAGGCCAGACTGAGCAAATGGATACCTCGTATCGTCATGAACGAGTCCGGGTCGATGGTGAGCGTCTGATTGACGTGGCGGCGTCGAACCTATCGGCTGCTGTCCCGAGCTGCCCGGAATGGACCAACACCGAACTGCTTACCCACATGGTTCGGGTCTGGCACATGCTGGCGTTGTTCGCCGAACATCAACCGCAGGGTTTCCCCGACCGTGAGTTGTTTCCGGCCAAACCCGAACCGGGGGAGGAGGTGGCGGCGGCTCGGGTGGCGCTCCAACACGCGTTGGAGGCGTTCGCAGCGCTGCCAACCGGGGTGGAGATGTGGTCGTGGGCGCAGACCCAGTCAAGTGACTACTTCCATCGCCGCATTCATCTAGAAACGCTGGTGCACCGGATTGACGCCGAGCAGGCGGCTGGGTTGGCGAGCGAGATCGATCCTGAAGAAGCCGCCGATGCGGTTGACGAACGGTTCGTCGAGTTTCTTCCACTCCGTGAAGGACGACCAGCCGGCTCGTTGCACGTACACCGCACCGACGGGGCCGGAGAGTGGACGATGCAGGTGCGGGACGACTCGATCGTTGTTGCCTGCGACCATGCCAAAGGCGACGCAGCGGCCCGCGGGAGCGCCGCCGAGTTGATGTTGGCCGTCTGGGGCCGGGCCGGTTTGGAGCAGTTGGAAACGTTCGGTGACTCGGCGCTGATCGAGGAATGGTTTGCACTGACGCGATGAACGTCAGCGGCCAGACTCCAGAACCTTCGGCTCCGCTCGGACGGGGGTCGTCATCAAACCTTGACCAGCTCATTCCGGTGGTCTTGTTCGTGGTGCTGTTCAACCTGGTGAACATTCTGGCCGCAGTTGTTGCGGCAACCCTCTGGTCGGTCAAAGCCGCGGTAACCCGGCACCGGCGGGGCTTGGGGGTGGGATGGTGGCTCCCGTTAGTAACCGGGTATCTGATCGTTCGGGCGACGGTCACGATCGCAGTTGAACGAGACTGGGTCGAGTTCCCGGTGAGCAGCGAAGCGGTCTATTTCGGGATCGGGTTCGTCACCAAATTCCTGATCGGAATCGCGGTAGCGGTGACGATCCTGATCGGGCGTCCTCTGGTGACCTGGCTTCTCCCGAAGGCGATTCCGCTTCACCCAGAAGTGCTGGCCGACGCTCGGTACCGTTCGGCTACCGCCAACGTCAGCTGGATCATTGTTGGCTACCAGTTGGTTTCGTCGGTCTGGGATGTGTGGCTGTTTAACAACTCGGGTTTCAACCTGTTCTTTCTGGCCCGAAGCGGAGTCAACTTTGTGGTTTCGTTCGTCTGCATCAGCGTCGGGTTGTTGTATCTCGACCGACGGCTGGACCCGATCGAGCGCTATCCGGGGCTTGCCCATCTGCTCGACACCGTCGGAAAAGATCCGAAATGACCGTTGATCCGCTGGTCGTGTTGCACGATCATCTCGATGGTGGCGTTCGACCGGCAACCGTGCTGGAGTTGGCCCAAACCGCGGGTCTTGCCGTGCCCTGTGACAACGAAGCCGACCTCGCCCGCTGGATGACGGTCTCGGCCGATCTGGGCCTTGAGGAGGCGTTTTCGCGGTTTGATCTGGTCGGTTCGGTGCTCCAACGAGCCGATGCGTTACGCCGGGTCGCGGCTGAAGCGGTCGAGGATCTGGCCGCCGATGGGGTCGTGCACGCCGAACTCCGGTTCGCGCCGTTGCTCCACACCTTCGGAGGGCTCGACCCCCGGCAAGTGTTGGAGGCGGTGACGGCCGGGCTCGACGACGGCCAACGCGAAACGGGCCTCGATGCCCGCGTGATCGTCTGCGCCATGCGGGATCAACCGGCTGCGGTGTCGTTGCAGGCCGCGGAGGCGGCGCTGGCGTTCGCAGGCCGGGTCGTCGGTTTCGACCTGGCCGGTCTCGAACCGGGGCATCTGGCTGAAGACCATGCGGTTGCACTGGCCCGAGCCGCTGACGGCGGGTTGGGCATCACCGTGCACGCCGGAGAGATGGACGGTCCCCATCAGATTGCGAGCGCGTTGGCGAGTTGTCGGCCCGACCGGATCGGTCACGGTTGGCGGATCATTGACGACTGTGAAGTGCTCGACGGTCGCATCGTTGAGCTTGGTGCCACCGCGACCGCGCTGCGCGACGCCCAGATCCCGTTGGAGATCTGCCTGACATCGAACGCTTCGCTGGGCCG
>JAFMKU010000082.1 GCA_017852795.1 Candidatus Neomicrothrix sp. | reverse complement strand
TTCCTCGAACCTGGTGCGATACCTCGGGTTGAATTCGTAGCGGTGGCGGTGCCGTTCGGAAACCACTTCTTCGCCGTAGGCCCGAGCTACCTGGCTGTCTGGTTTGAGCTGTGCGACGTAGGTGCCGAGCCGCATCGTGCCGCCCATGTCTTTCACATCTCGCTGGCTTTCCATCAGATCGATGACCGGATGTGGGGTGCGGTTGTCGAACTCGGTCGAGTTGGCGTTGCCTAGTCCCAGCGCATTGCGGGCGTATTCGATCGTCATGACCTGCATGCCTAAACACAGTCCGAGGCAGGGAATCTGATGCTCACGCGAGTACCCGGCGGCTGCAACTTTGCCCTCAACTCCGCGTTCGCCGAAACCACCCGGAATAACGATGCCGTCAAGGTCGCGTAAACGACCCGCGGCGAGCAGCCCTTCGACTTCTTCGGCTTGGATCCATTCGATTTCAATCTTGGCGCCGTGATGAATGCCCGCGTGGTTGAGCGACTCGACGACCGAAAGGTAGGCGTCGGGAAGCGACACGTATTTGCCGATCATGCCGACCCGGACCGGAGCGGTTGCTTTCCCCACCCGGTCCACCAGCTTTTCCCACTCGGTCAGGTCAACGGGATGATCGCCGAGGTTCAAGATGTCGCAGACGTAACGATCTAGTCCTTCTTCGTGGAGCACCAGCGGAATTTCGTAAAGGCTTGACGCATCGGCGGCGTTGACGACACCTTCCGGGGGGACGTCACACAGGTTCGAGATTTTGCGTCGAAGCCCGTCGCTTAGCGGTTCTTCGGAACGGCACACAATCGCGTCGGGTTGAATACCTCGGCTGCGGAGCTCGGTCACCGAATGCTGCGTGGGTTTGGTTTTTTGTTCTCCCGACGGGCCGATGAACGGCACCAGCGTGACGTGCACGTAGCACACGTTCTGCCGGCCAACATCGAGCCGGAACTGTCGGATCGCTTCGAGGAACGGAAGGATCTCGATGTCGCCCACCGTGCCGCCAACCTCGGTGATCACCACATCGACGTCGTCATTTGCCAGACGGGTGATCCGTCGTTTGATCTCGTTGGTGATGTGCGGGATGACCTGCACGGTCTTGCCGAGATAGTCGCCACGGCGTTCCGCGGCGATCACAGACGAGTAGATCGAACCGGTTGTGGCGTTCGAGTCGACGGTGAGGTTTTCGTCGATAAACCGTTCGTAGTGACCAAGGTCAAGGTCGGTCTCGCCGCCGTCGTCGGTCACAAAAACTTCGCCGTGTTCAAACGGGTTCATGGTGCCAGGATCGACGTTGAGATACGGGTCAAGTTTCTGGAGCGTGACCCGCAATCCCCGAGCTTTCAGCAGTCGCCCAAGCGACGCCCCAGTCAGGCCTTTGCCGAGGCCGCTTACGACCCCACCCGTTACGAAGATGTGCTTCGTCATCGGGAGTTCACCCTAACCTTCGTCACGCCTGCACGCGCGGTTGCCGACCAGAAGATCCGTCGCGATGTCGTCATGGACGGGCCGCCGAGGCGAGCAGTTCCGCCGCGTGGTCGCGGGCGGAACGAGAGTCGGGTGAACCGGAAAGCATCCGGGACAACTCTATGACTCGTTCATCGGGATCGAGAATGCTCGCGTCGCTCACCGTCTGCCCTTGCTGATCTGACTTGATGATCGCCACGTGAGTGTCGGCGAACGCTGCGACCTGAGCGAGGTGGGTCACCACGAACACCTGATGGTTGGCGGCAAGACCCGCCAAGCTGGACCCCACGGTTTTTGCCACGTCGCCACCAATACCGGCATCGACCTCGTCAAACACCAGCGTCGCCGGCCCGGCACTGAGGACCAATCGCAAAGCCAGCATCACTCGAGCCAATTCACCACCCGAAGCAACTTTGGTCAGCGGTTGCGGATCGTGTCCGGTGTTTGCCGCGATCTGGAACGTCACGTCGCCACCGGCTTCGCCCGCAACCACGACTTCCATCCGGGCCGAGGGCATCGCCAACCCGCCCAGATGCCCCTCCACCGCGTCCGCTAGCCGTGGCGCCGCTTTGGTTCGGGCAGCGAGCACTTCGCCACGAAGCCGGGTTCGTAACGCCAGCAACTGCGCCCGCTCCGCTTCGAGCGCTTCGGCCCGCTGCTCGAAGCTTTCGAGTTCAGCCAACCGTTGTGACGTTTCGTCACGGAACGAAAGCACCTCGTCAAGCGTGTCGCCGTATTTACGACGAAGTTCTCGGAGCAGAGCGCGTCGTTCACGCAGGTAGGCGAGCTGGGCTGGGTCGTCTTCGAGCGTCTCGGTCAACGACCGAGCTTCGGAAACGATGTCGGCAAGTTCGGCGGCTAACCCGTGCAGCCGGTTCGCAAGTTCGGTGAACGGCCCGCGCCCCCGAAACAACGCAATGGCCGACGCTAACCCTTCGGCGGTCGCCCCTTCAGAACCCAGCAGATCGGCGACAGTCGCCGCGGCTTCCCGATGTTCGGTGGCATCAGCCAGCAGGTCTTCTTCTGCACTGAGCCGCTGTTCCTCGTCGGGGTCACGAACCGCGGCTGCCTCAATTTCGGCCAACTGGTGACGAAGCAGATCGATTTCGCGGGCGCGGGTGCGTTCGTCACCGCCCATCTCGGCGAGCGCCGCTTCGTTGACCCGGAGCCGATCCTCTACCGAAGCCAACTCGCTGGTGTCGACGTTTCCGAACTGGTCGAGCGCGGCACGCTGCACTGCAGCTTTGAGAAGTGACTGGTGGGCGTGCTGACCGTACAAGTCGACTAGGTCCTGCCCGAGTTCGGTCAGTGCCGCCACCGTGGCCAGATGACCGTTGACATACACCCGGCTTCGTCCCTCTCGGGGAATGACCCGGCGAACCACGATTTCTTCGTCACCCGCCACGAACCGGCCTTGGATCTCGGCTTCGGCGGCACCCGGCCGCACCAGCGAAGCATCGGCTCGCCCACCGGTCAGCAGGTCGATCGCACCCACGATCAGCGTCTTGCCGGCCCCGGTTTCACCGGTCACGACCGTCATGCCGTTGCCGAGCACCAACGAAAGCTCGTTGATGACGCCCAAATCCCGAACTAGGAGTTCAGCAAGCATGATGACGTAGAGAAACGATCATGTGATCTGAGTTACCGATCATTGAGTCCGAATTTCGTTTTGAGAACATGATGAAACCGCCGGGTACCGAAGGTGACAAGACGAGCCGAATAGTCCGAGAGACTGCATCGAATGCTCGCATTGTCGCTGACAACGGCAACCCTACGCCCATCGAGTGACACACTTGCCGGACGGTGCCCGTCGACGGTCAAAACCACGCTGGTTTCCGGATCAAGCACCATCGAACGATCAAAAAGCATGTGCGGAGAAACCGGGCTCAGCAGCAGGCATCGGTGCCGCGGATCAATGATCGGACCGCGGGCAGAGAAGGCATAGGCGGTGGATCCGGTCGCGGTGGCCACAATCATTCCATCGGCGGCGTAGGTGGTGAAGAACTCTCCGTCGATCTCGATCCGTAACCGGATCGTGTTCGCATCGGCGGTCCGTTCAACGACCGCCTCGTTGAGCGCCAACCCGGACCACGACGGTTCCCCGTTCTTCGGATCGACCGTGACTTCCAGCAGGTTGCGCCGGTCGATCGCGTAGTCGTTGGCCAGGAACCGGGCCACCGCCTCGCGGGCGTGACCAGGCTCGACTTCGGTCAGGTACCCGAGTTGTCCGTGATCCACCCCAAGGATGGGAGTTTCGGACGCTCCGACCAACTCGACCGCTCGAAGCATCGAACCGTCACCGCCAAGCGTGGCCACCAGATCAAGGCCGTCAGCGAACACCGACTCGTCCACTTCGGTCACCGCGTCGGGCAACCCTTCGGTTTGCGATTCTGGGACCCGCACCTGATGGCCAGAATCCACCAACCAGGTCGCCAGATCACCTGCTTGTTCACTGGCCGAGTCGCGGCCTTGATGAACGATCAGCCCGATCGTCGCCATCAGCAACGCCCCGCTTCGTCGACCGCCGCGTCGCGGGCCGTCTGCCATTGTGCTTCGGTGCAAGCGCGGCCACCGTGACGGCCGTGCAGGAAGAACTCGACGTTGCCGTCGCCACCGGTGATAGGTGAAACCATGACTCCCATAATGGCCGCTCCCACGCCAGACAACTCATTTGCCACCTCATCAAGCGTTCGCCGCCAGACGTCAGGGTCACGAATCACGCCTCTCCCCCGGTCCGCTTCCTGCTTGCCTGCCTCAAACTGGGGTTTGACCAGCAACAACAGTTCGGCACCGTCAGCAGCTAGCTGCAGGATCGGTGCCGCTACGGTGCGCAGTGAAATGAACGAAAGGTCGGCGACCACGAGTTCGACCGGTTCACCGATGGTGTCGAGATCCAGGGTGCGCACATTCGTACGGTCGAGCACGGTGACCCGCTCGTCATCGCGCAGCCGCCAAACCATCTGGCCATAGCCAACGTCGACCGCGATCACCTCTGCCGCTCCACCACGCAGAAGCACATCGGTGAATCCCCCTGTCGAGGCACCCGCATCAAGGCATCTCTTGCCGGCCACATCGAGAGCG
>JAFMKU010000081.1 GCA_017852795.1 Candidatus Neomicrothrix sp. | reverse complement strand
CGCCCCAACGCGGGAAAGTCAACGTTGCTCAACCAGATCCTTGGCCAGAAAGTGTCGATCGTGAGCGACAAACCCCAAACCACCCGCACTCAGGTGCGGGGGGTGCTCACCACTGAACAGGATCAGATCGTTTTTGTGGACACGCCGGGCATCCACAAGCCCCGGAGCGCGCTGGGTACCAGCCTGAACGCCACCGCAGGGCACGCTTTGACCGACGTTGACGTCGTTTGTTTCGTGATCGATGCCACCGCCCCGTACGGCCGAGGCGATGCGTTCATTGCCGAAGGGCTTCCTGACGACGCGGTGGTGGTGGTTACCAAGGTTGACATTGCCAAACCGGACGAGGTGCTGGCTCAACTGGCCGCTACTTCAGGGCTGGAAGCGACAGCATGGTTTCCGGTGAGCGGCCGAACCGGGGAAGGGCTCGACGCGTTGCTGGCCTACCTGCGGGAGCGACTCCCGGAAGGGCCGCAGTATTATCCGCCGGAGATGGTCACCGACGTTCCCGACCCGTTCTGGGTGGCCGAACTGGTCCGCGAACAATTGCTGGGCGGCGCGAGAGCGGAACTTCCGCATTCGATCGCGACGCGGGTAACCGAATGGGAATGGCCACGTATACGTTGCGAAATCCTGGTTGAACGCGAATCGCAGAAAGCCATGGTGATTGGTAAAGGCGGCGAGAACCTAAAACGGGCGGGTACTGCGGTTCGTCGTCAGCTACCGGACGGGGCGTTCATCGAACTGTTCGTCAAAGTCGAAAAGAACTGGCAGCGCCGACCTGAATCGGTTGCCGAACTCGGCTACTAGCCGCCATCGCGAAGGCTTCGAAGGAACGTGGTGGCTTCCTCACGATCGGCGGTTCGTCGCATGGGGGGCAGCGAGTTGATGAGTTCCCACCGGTAGCTTCGGGCGGTGGCGAGGCGAGGATCAAGCACGGCTACCACTCCACGGTCGGTGGAGGCCCGGATGAGGCGACCCGCGCCTTGGGCGAGCATGGTCGCAGCCCGCGGCAGGTCGATGGTGCGAAAAGCGGCCGATCCGGCCCGGTCTCGTCGTGCTTGGAGCACGGGATCGGTGGGGCGAGGAAACGGCAGCCGATCAATGATGACGAGACGACATGTTGAACCGGGCGCGTCGACTCCTTGCCAGAAAGACATGGTGGCAAACAGGCACGACTCTTCGTCGTCGATGAACGACTGGAGGAGGGCGTGTTTGGATTGTTCGCCTTGCACCAGCACCGTCCACGGCAGGCGGCCCTGGAGATGCAACACGGCTTCGTTCATGGCCGAAAACGACGTGAACAAGGCCAGGGTGCGGCCACCGGCGGCAGAAATCAGCCGTTCGATCTCGTCGTGTTGGTGGCTTCGATAATCGGCGGTGCGGGGGTCGGGAAGGTCGGTGGGGCAGTACAGCAGCGCGTTGGTTTGGTAATCGAACGGACTTCCAACGTCGGCGGTGACGGTGGTGTCGGGGAGTCCCAGAGATTCGGTGATGGTGGTGCTCAGCGTGGCCGAAGTCAGCACCGCGGACCGTTGGGACCAGAGCCGAGAGGCGAGCAGATCGCCGACCGCGATGGGGGTCGTGCGAAGCGAAGGGTTCGATGCGGGGCCATCGATCCAGAGCACTTCCTGATCAAGCGGCCACCGTACGGCGTCGATGTCGTCGACCAGTCCGGTTGCGAGTTGGCGAGCGCGAATGGCTTTGGTCCGGGCTTCGGCGGGAGCGCTGTCCGGCACGCTCCGCAACGCGTTGAGGAGACCATCGGCTGCCGATCTCACCGTGTCCAACACGGCGACCAGGTCGTCGTCGAGGCCATCGCTGAGCCGTTCACCGATGCGCCGTTCGAGCGCGGCATGGAGGCTCGTCGCGGTGTCCTCGGCGGCTCGGCTGGGTTCGATGTCCTCCAGAATCCCGGCGGTGGCCCGAGCCGCGGCCTGCACCCGGCGGGGGCTGATCTGGCGGCCTGCGGCTTCAGCCACGATGTCTTCGACCTGATGCGCCTCGTCCATGATGATCAGATCGTGTTCGGGCAGGACCCCTTCGACGAGCACCGCCAGCGCGTAGAGGTGAAGGTTGACGACAAGCACGTCAACCATTGCGGCCTGGGTCCGAGCCTGTTCCGCGAAACAATCTTCACCGCGGGGGCAGCGAGCCGCACCCGGGCATTCGTCTCGACCCACCGAAACCAACCGCCAAGCCTGATCGCTGACGTCGGCGAGTTCGCTCCGGTCGCCGGTAACGGAGCGACGATCAAAGGCTTTGAGTTGTTCGAGCAGTGCGGGTCCGATGGTGGTTGCATCGTGTTCACCGTCAGGGTCGAGATCGAGTGACGACTGGCCGTCGCGTTCGAGTTCGTCGAGGCGTTGTCGGCAGAGATAATTGGAACGACCTTTGAGCACCCCGTAGCTGAAATCGACGCCGAGTTGCTGTTCGAGAAACGGAAGGTCTTTGGTGGCTAACTGGTCCTGAAGCGCTTTGGTGGCGGTAGCGATCACCGTGGTTTTTCCGGACAGCACCGCAGGCACGAGATACGCCAACGATTTACCGGTCCCGGTGCCGGCCTGCACCACCGCATGGGCTTGCTCGGTGAGGGCGGTGGCGACAAGTTCGGCCATCTGCTGCTGGCCCGCCCGATGTTCTCCACCGCCGGGCAGCGCCGATGTCACCCGTTCGAGCGCAGTGATGGTGGCCTGGCGGAGGTCAAATGACGCGTCTGTTGCTGTTTCGTCGCTAGTCATGCTCCTCCAGGAGAACAACTGCACCCTAGGGGAACGCGCCCCGATGGTGGCAGTCCGACTAGGTTTCCCTTGTGACCTCAAGTTCTCTTGATCCTGCACGCATTCCGCACCACGTTGCTTGTGTGATGGACGGGAACGGCCGTTGGGCTCAGGCCCGGGGGTTGGCCCGAACCGATGGGCATCGGGCGGGCGAACACAGCCTTTTTGAGGTGGTGGAGGCCTGCGACGAGGTCGGGGTCGGCTGGTTGACCGTTTACGCCTTCAGTACCGAAAATTGGAAGCGACCCAAAGACGAAGTCCGGTTCTTGTTGAACTTCAACCAGGATTTGTTGGTTCGGCGCCGTCAGGAACTCCATGAACGCAACGTTCGCGTGCGGTTCGTGGGGCGCCGAGATTGGCGAGTACCGAAGCGGTTGATTGCTCGCATGGACGAGACGATCGAACTCACCAAGGACAACACGGGGCTGACGTTGACGATCGCGTTTAACTACGGCGGTCGGGCTGAGATCGTGGACGCGGTGAAGTTGATCATGGCGAGCGGAGTTCCGGCCGAGAAAGTGACCGAGGCGCTGATCGGTCGTCACCTTTACGACCCGTCGATGCCGGACCCCGATCTGGTGATCAGAACCTCCGGCGAGTACCGGATTTCGAACTTTTTGCTGTGGGAATTGGCCTACAGCGAGTTGCTGTTCACCGATACGCCTTGGCCGGAGTTTGGACGGGACGCGTTGATGGTGGCGTTGGCTGAATACCAGGGACGTGATCGACGGTTCGGCGGGGTCGACGGCGGAGGATGACGTGAGCCTGTACCGGGACCATGCGGTGGTGTTGCGGACCTGGAAGCTGGGCGAAGCCGATCGGATTGTCAGCTTCCATACCCATCAGCACGGCAAAGTGCGGGCCGTGGCGAAAGGGGTTCGTCGTACCCGATCCAAGTTCGGGGCTCGGCTGGAACCGTTCAGTCATGTGGCCGTTCAGCTCTACCGTGGTCGAGGCGATCTGGACACCATCACCCAAGTGGAAACGGTTGACCGGTTCACTGCGTTGCGCGAAGACGCCGATCGGTTTGCCCGAGCCGAGGCCATGATGGAAGCGGTAGATCAGGTAGCGCAGGATCGTGAACCTGACCCTGACCTGCACGTGATGGTGGTGCGGGCGTTGCGAACGCTCAACGAGCAGGACTCGCCAATGGTGGTGGCTGCGTTCTTTCTGAAGCTGTTGGCCCACGAAGGGTTGAGCCCCCGGCTTGATGGTTGCGTTGCCTGCAACCGCGAAGGCCCCTTTGAGGCGTTCGATCCGATCGAAGGTGGCGTGTTGTGTCGAACGTGTCGGCGCGGGCGTCCAATCAGTGACGAAGCGGTGGTGGTGTTGCGTCAGATTCTGGGAGGCGGGCTGGCTGGAGTGTTGGCGTCGGGATCCACCGACGTAGCTGACGAAGTGCAGCAGTTGGCGACGCTGTTGCTCGAAACGCATCTGGAACGGCGCTTGAAAGTGATGACGGTCATGGACCGTGCCCCGATGGTGCCCCAACCCGGCGAACGACGGTAAGAAAAGATCGGGGTTCCGCGGGTGTTGCGTCGGCTAACCGAGTTCGGTGCAGATCGGCACGGCCCGGTGGCTATCAATGGCTGATCGGCACCCACTGCTGGCGATCAACCGACCATTGCATCCAGGCTGAAAGTACCGGGTCCCATTGGATGTAGGTGTTGCGGTGTTCGTCCCAGTGGGGGGCTTCGAGTCCGGGGATGGTGGAGGTCGAAACTGGGGCGGTGCTGGGTTGGGCCGCGGCTTTTCGGCGTCGTCGAACGCTGGGCTCAAGGTC
>JAFMKU010000098.1 GCA_017852795.1 Candidatus Neomicrothrix sp. | reverse complement strand
GGAGTTGTGTCATCTAAGGCTACCGAAACACTTGCAGAAGGTGTGCAACTCGGAATAATCCATTCTGAACCGTTCCAACTTCCAACGGGTGAACCGTCTTGAGTTACATCAAAATCACCCGTTGCACCACTTACAACTGTTCCAATGGTTGAGCCGTTTAATTGTACGGTTGCATCAGCGCAAGCACCGCAAAGTTCCGCCTCTAAACACGATATTTGAGTAGGTGTTAAACGTGCAATAACATCAGCATCGCAAAAATCGTACAACGTAAGACCGTCAACGGTTGGAGGTATGCTTGCCCCGCTTTGTGGTATTTTGCACTTGTTCCAATCGTAGAATTGTTTTAACTCTAATACCGTAGAATAGCCAGCCGTTCTATCATTGGTGCGCTCTGTAAAATGTTCAAGCGTGTTTGATTTGTCTGTAACGTAATCTTGCCCGTGATTTTGATGGAAGTAGTTCAGAAAGTCTAACAGAATCAACTGCATATCAGACAATACTTCTAATTCAGAAGCGTCATCGTCTTGCCCTTCATCGCCAACTGTAACACGCCCGAACATGGTCAGACGTATATTGTCTACTTTGTAGTTGTTATCAAGTGTACCGCCTTCATTAGAAAGCCACAATAACGGGTATTCTCTGTCAGGCTTGCTTTGGAGTTCCGCTATCGTTCCTACGCCTACCTCCGCTATCTGATAATGAGCGTTGGCTAACGTCTTGATTTGGTCGATTATTTGATTTAAGGTTAGCAAGGTATCGCTTTAATAGTTTTTCGTTCTTTTTAGACATCTCGGTATTTCTCTCTTAGGGTCATTGGTCGGCTAATGCCACCTAAATAGATAGTTGTTCTGTAATTGTCGCGCGTTGGTTGGATAGTGTCAACTCCGCTATCAGGGTTTTCGTACTCAGGATAATTAGATGTGTACTCACATAGGTAATCTATCAACCTTTGCCGATACCAATCGCCCTTGTTCTGTTCCTTTTCAACCAACTTGTCAAGGCGTGTTGATGATGCTGGCTGTGATTGCTCAGAATCCTGTATTTGTAGCCCTTTGTTGGTTATCTTGTAGTGTGCCATTTGCAAGCACTCAGCCGTTACATAGTGTTTCAAACAAACCTGTATGTAATCATCAACCAAAGTTTGATAAACACCCGCTAAAGTTGAGTTTTGAATGTCGTCTTTCAACCTATTGTATAGCGTTGTTCCAAGGATAGGTTGTATCTGCGAATCTTGTGACCACAAAATACTTTCGCGGATATACTTAACATCCACATTATCGCTTACTTGCGTGTTTTCCTTTAAAAAGGATTGTGATATGAATAGTATATCAGCCATTTCGCTCTTTTATTACAACCTGTTCCCATACGTGACGGCAATAAGGAGTAGTTACCGCACCGCCTTGTCGTGTCCAGAATCCACCTCTACGCATCCACACGTTTCTATTTTCTTGCATACCGATACGCTGAATATCTGCGTTTGTCCATACTCGGTTAGCCGACTGACTTACCATCCTTCTGCAAAATTCCCGCGTAGTTGGCAGTACATCTGCACCGCTTGCTTCGGGGCTTTTAGCGTACCTGTAAGCAATTCTAAACGTTACGTCTAATGGTTCTGCTGTTTCTAATGCTTTCGTTCCTTCTCGTGTAACTTCTGCAACTCTCTGTGAAGTTTCTTCAACTACCTGCTCTGTAATGGTCAGAAAGTTCTTTGAAGTTAGACTACGTAAAGATTCAGCGACCTTTTCAACCGTTGTTTCAAGTTGTGCCGCGATAGCCGCCCATGTTTGATTTGGGTTTTCTTTGAGTATTTCAAGAACAGCCATGTCGAAGTTCTCATCTGCAAACCCGAACTTTCTTATTCGTTGTTCAGATAGTTCTAATTCCTTGTCTGATTGAAAGCGAACGGGTTTAGAATCTACCACCTCCCACTCATCCAATGACAAACCGCACTCAGAGAATGCATCACATAGCTGTATTTCGCTTACTTCATCTTCTTTGGCTAACCGTACTTCTTTAGACATTTGAACGTCTGACAAAGGCTCTAAACCTACCGCCTCACGTATTTCATCGCGTGTCATAACAGAAACCTTCGTTGCCTCACTAAATTCTACCCCTAACGGTTCGGTATCTTCAATGTACAACCTACCTTCAAAACCTTGTACGCTTGCCAACCCATTAAAGACTTGTTCTAGTAATCGTTGGCGTTGGTTTACGTAGGTGTTCTGAAACAACTCGTAACTATCTCTAATTTGGTTACGTGTAGCGAAGATTCCATCTTCTTTTATACCGAATAGATTAGGGTCTACAATTCGATGACCGCTAAAAATCTCTTTGCGTACTGTTTGGTTTAAGATGTCGAAACGCTTGTCGAAGTCGTTACCATTTAACGAAACTACCTCTGTTCCTTGTTCTCGCGAATCGCTAAAGTTCAGAAGTATCTTGTTAGCGTTTTCAGAACCGCTAAACTTGTCGTAAATCTTACGCTCAAGTGCTTCTTGTTCTTCTTCGGGAGGTACTCCGTTAAAGAAGTTGAACATATTCCCACCTGTAAACCCGTTTTTAATTGAGTTCAAATGGAAGTTTGCTATTTCCTTGTCCATCTCTACGTAAGGCACACAACCCAAATACTCAGGCAATGGGTAAACGTCAGACATTGGATGGTATGCCTTGACATAAAGCAATGATTTACCGCCCAATTTGTAAGGGTCAAACTCAGGAATATACTCTACTTCGGGCTGTGTTTTGTGCCATTCTTCTGAATAAAAGTACCCGTCCGTTTCTTTGCACTTTCGGTACTTGGTAAAATCAACGTGATAGACACCTGCAATCTTCTGATTGGTCTTATTAGCGATTATCTCTAAAGCGAAACCGTTGTATATTTCTAAATCAAGTGAGCACTTCATTAACAGTTCGTCAAGTGTCTCGTATGGGTTAGGCTGATTGATAAACTTAGAAACCTTTGCTAATGATTCTGTGCCTAAACCTTTGTCATCAACTCTGAATCCTTTTCCTACAATGTAGTCAACCTTACCTCGAATAATAGCGTTGTGCTTTGCAGACGAATTAAATAAGTCTAACAGGTAGTCAGGATAACGATTTCTCCACGGTCTTTCAGTACCGTATAGAATCCAATCCTTAGACCTATCTTCTTTGAACTCAGGCGTACTATGTGCCGCCAAAGTTATTACCCTCATGTTAGCCTTCGTATTCGACATAAGTCTGCGTTCGTTCGTATTCTGTTGGTTCTGTTTCTGTACCCGTTACAACACACATTCCTGATTCAAGTAACGTCAAACCGTCAGGGTCTAAGTTGCTGCCGTTTGAATTAGCATAAACAAAGTATTTGAATTGCCCTTTGTCCAAATCCACCTCTGCATCCGTTGGTGTAGGGTTTGGCGTGTCTGTAATCGTGAAGGCGTTGTATCTTTCTTGAAACGGTGATGTGTCTTGTGCTATGCAATAGCTTGAAGTGTTTTCCGCCAAATCCTTAAATTGAAACAGATAATAGCTTGCGCTACCTTTTTCAGTAGTGGTAATTACTACCAAGTTTGCGCTATCTTGCGTTATTCTTATCAAGTCAAGGCTACAAAGTATTCCAAATCAACGGCAGCCCCGTTAGCTTTTGCGCTAATGTTATCAGCTTCTACAAATGCACTAGAAGCACCGCCCGAAGCATCAACTTCTAAGTCATCATTTCCTAACATGATAGACTTTTTAGCCTCTAGCTTAATGTAGAATGTATCAGCACCCGTTTTAGACATTCCGAGCGTAACGTAGTTAGTATCATCTAAATTGGTTATGCGGATGTATTTCACATCAGTACGAACAAACGACCCTTGACCGTTAGCCGAACCAAAACCGATAATGTCAGTTTCAGCTGTACCCACGTTTACTATTCTGTTATCAACTTCGGCAACGTCTGTTATTGTCAAAACGTTTGACGAGCCTTTGTCAGAGCCATTTAACTGCACCGCTTCTGTAATGGTTACGGTTAAATCTGCTGGTGTTATACTTGTTGCCATTGCTTGCTTTTCTTACTTAATATAAAACAAGCGGTTTTTGTTAAATAAAAAGGGTGCAACCGTTAAGCCACACCCTTTCAAGACAGAGAAAAAGAAGATTCTAGTTAGTGATAGATGCCAAGTCAGAACTTGATACCTCTACCATTGGGTCAGGCTCCATGCCGTTAAACGTCATTGTGTAGCCGTTAAGGTCAGCCGCTGCTGTTCCTGATGCACCCGTACCCGTTGAAAAGTCTAAGCCATTAGTTACACCAATTGCCCAATAAGTAGGGGTTGCTTCGCGTGTTTCAACGATTGCCACCACTCTGTTCTTTGCGAGTAGTTGCATTTCTTTACGCTTTTGAACGTCCAACTTTGACAAGATAAAAGTAATGTCTGGCACGTAGTAAAGTGTGCCTTTGTTACTTCCTGCCGTTGGGTTATCGTTGAACGTGCTTTCTTCTTTGTCCAACTCGTACTTGTAAAATACAGTAGATGCCGAACCGAAAGATACGCTACCTGTGGTGTAAGTAGGGTCAAGACTCAAATAATCAGAAAGCGTAGCAAATCGAA
>JAFMKU010000036.1 GCA_017852795.1 Candidatus Neomicrothrix sp. | reverse complement strand
TACCACGAAGCGTGGCGAACCAACGGCCGACATGAAGCGCACCTCGTCGGGCGTAGGATCACCCCATGATCGATCTGCGTTCCGACACCGTTTCTCTGCCAACCCCAGCAATGAAGCAGGCGATGGTAGACGCACCGCTCGGTGACGATGTTTACGGCGACGACCCGACCGTCAACCGGCTGGAAGCAATGATCGCCGAACGACTCGGCAAACAAGCCGCGATGCTGGCCAGCAGCGGGACCCAAGCCAACCTGTGTGCGCTGCTCGCCCACTGTGGGCGCGGCGACGAGTACCTAGCCGGAGACATGGCCCACATTTACCGCTGGGAAGCTGGCGGTGGTGCAGTGTTTGGCAGCATCCAACCCCAACCGCTACCCATGCTCGCCGATGGGCTCGTGGATCCTGCCGCGATCGGCCCGGCCGTCAAACCTGACGATCCGCATTACGCCCGCAGTCGGCTGCTCTGCCTCGAAAACACGAAAGACGGCATGGTGCAGAGCATCGACCGCATGAACGAAGCGCTCGCGGTCGGGCGAGCTCATGGACTCGCCACCCACCTTGACGGCGCCCGCATGTGGAACGCCATCGTCGCGTTGGGGGTTCGTCCCGACGCGTTCTGCGCCGGGTTCGACACCGTATCGATGTGTCTTTCCAAAGGTCTCGGCGCGCCGATGGGGTCGTTGCTGGTCGGCCCTGCCGACCTGATTGCTGAGGCTCGTCGCTGGCGCAAGATGGCTGGCGGAGGGCTCCGTCAAGCCGGCATGATCGCCGCCGCCGGGATGTACGCCCTTGATCACCACGTCGAACGTCTCGCCGACGACCACGCCAACGCGCAGCAGCTGGCCGAAGGTCTGGCCCAACTCGACCGGGTCGAAATTCTGGCTCAGAACACCAACATGGTGTTCGTCAACATCGCCGACGCCCCCGCCGATCTTGACGACCGGCTCGAGCAGGCCGGGGTGCGCACCGGCTGGACGCACACCAACGGTGTCGCCAACACGCGACTGGTGACCCATCTCGGGGTCAGCGAAACCGACATTGCGACCGTGGTCGCCGCCGTAGCTCAGACCTGCGGGATCAAACCGGCAATCCGGTAGGCGCCTTCAAGGTCTTCGTGGTTGGTGTAGCAACCTCGGAACGAACGATCACCGGTGAATTCGGTTCGACCGTGGAAACAACGCCAGTTGTCAACCACCAACAATCGACCCGGCTGCCACGGAATCCGGATCGCCCGAGCCGGGTTACTGAACACCGCTCGGTACCCGGCGTATGCGTCCAGCACCGCATCGACCAGTTCCGCTTCGGGTAGCACTGCGGAACGGTCGTAGTTGTTGAACGAGACCTGTTCGAGCACACCGTCGGGACCAACCCGCAACGGGGGCCGCTCCGCCGCCAGATACACCCCCGGTTCGATGTAATGACCTCGCACGGCGTAGCGGGTGAGCAGATCCGCCCCGTCCGGGTCGAGTTGTTGGAAGTCTCGGGCCGCAGCGAACGCGTCGACGAGCACGCTGTCTCCACCTTCACCGGTTTTGATTTGCTGGGCGAACACGATCGTTCCAGGAGCGTCATGGCTGTACGTGCCGTCGGTGTGCACATCAAGAGCAACCGTCTCGTACGCCGAATCGAGATGCTCGCTTGCTCCGGACGTCATGTTCCAAACATCACCGAAAATCGAGCGACGGGGATACCCAATTCGCGCCACTAATCTCATGAGCGGTTCGTCGCCGAGTTCGGATCCATCAAAGGCAACCCAACCGAACCGGCGAAGATGATCAAGCGCCTCGACCCATGCGCCGTCGTCGTTGATGACCTCCGCGTCGAACCACCGCACCGGCGGAGGATCCGACCAGAGTTCCAGGCTCGGGTCGAGCGTGAACCCTTTCGTTTCGCGCACTGCCGGTCGGCGGGGGGCGCTCGCCACCCGAATCAGACGATCAAGGTGGTGACCGGTCGTCGCCCCGTCGCTCCAGTCCACCTGAAGCCAACCGTCGGCCACTGCCAACGATGCCGGTGTCACCTCGGGGTTGATCGCGAAGGTGTCGACCTTGCGCTGGCTGGTGTCCGGGTTGAGGCTTTCCGGGTCGTCACCGTGGTCCCGAAGCCACCGCCCGGGAACGGTAAGTCCACCTTCGAGAACCACCTCGTCGTTGCGTATGGAGACCTGCATCGCGCTCATGACGAAGTCTGCCCGGGTTCACGCAAAATCCGCGTCTTTCCGTACATGCTGCCAAACAACAACCGGCCGTCATCGTCGATGGTGACCCCCGCCCCCAACGTGTTGAACTTTGAGCCCCCGAGAACGTAATGAAACACCGAAGCTCCGGTGGTCCAGTCGAGGCCGTCGATGGTCCAGCGGCCATCACGGACCCCGCAGGTGTAGACCAGATCAGACTCGGCGGAGACGAACGGAACCGAGTTGGGTGACGACACCTCCGTGTTGACCCAGGCGTGCTCTAGTCGTCGAGCATCAGGGTTCCACTGGTATTTCTGCATCCCTCTCGGCGTGTATTCCGGTTTGTGGCCCAACATGAAACACAGCATCCGTGCGGCTTGAGCCGGGAAGCCATCGGGGATGGTGGCCGGTTCGTTATTGACGGTCATCGCCCCGTATCCGCAGACGGTGATCGACTGTTCGGTCTGGATCTGCGTCCGCCCAACATCACCCATATGGGCCGGGCCGATCCCCGCGATCCGACGGTGCGGTGCGTCGACGAGTTGCTCCCAGTCGCTAGGGATGTCGTCGCGCCAGACCAGCGTGATGTTGACCACCGAGTCGCCATCTCCGAACACCACAAAACGGTCTTCGTCGGGGCCGAACCCCATCAGCGACGGGGTGGTGCCGCTTCCGGTTCCACCACCGTTGCGGTACGGGATCGTCCACGCACCATCGGCGTCGTCGACACTGAGCCGGGTTCCGGTCCAGCGAACCTTGTGATGATGGTCGTTGCTGCTGAGGTAGATGCCTCCGTCGGTGTCAACACAGGCGCTGGTGCGCACCCACCCGTACCCGGTGTTTCCCCGTTCGGCCGCCATTTTCTGACAGTACGCCGCGGCCTGCTCGGCGCCGTGGGGGATCTGGATGGCGTGGTAGTCGCTGAAATCTCGGGCCAGCACCACCACCCATCCATGGTCGGTCGTCATCACGAGCCAACCATCGAAGGTCATGTTGATCCCAACGAACAGCCCCTCAATGTGGTCAGGCTTGTTCCAACGGCCACGTTCGATGATTGCCGAAGCCGGATCGTCAGGATCAACTTCGACGTAGGCCACCGCGTGGTCTTTGCGGCCCAGAAAGAACACATGGTCGCGGTCCAGCAAGCTGTACACCCCGTCGAGACCGGTCATGTACCGCATCGACAGGTCGATGGCGTGCTCGACAGCGGGCCAGCCATCGAGCTGGTCGAGTCCCGCCAGATTGGCGACCAGTTCCTCGCGCGAGGTGACCCCCACCGTGTCATCGATGACCAGTTCGGCCAGTGGTTCAAGCGTTTCGTAGTCGAGTTTCACGATGGTTTCCCGACCGTTGGACCAAACCACCCGACGCCCATCGGGGTAGCAACCCGACGTCACCCCGCCGAAATGACATGGTCCTAGCCAGGTGTATTGCACGTCGCTGTCGGTCAGTACCTCGGTCGGGCCTTCCGGGCCTCGCCACTTGACGTTGTCCTGCTGATCGCATCGACCGTGGGCCATGGCATACCCAGACGCTGCGAGAAACGGGTTCGCCGGTCCTGATTCCATCTACGGATGGTAGCTACCGCCGCCGCCCGAGGTTCGCCCAACCCGTAGCGATCGGCCCGGTGGGTCTAGGGTCAACGACTGAACGTACGTCTCCGAGGTGGACTCCGATGCTTGAACGGTTGACTGATCGCCTACTGGAAGCACCAATCGCCCCCAGCTTCAGTCGGCTCGGGGTGCAGGCCCGGGCCCGGGTGGAGAACTGGCGGTCGCTCGCCACCTACGACCTGAGTGGGCGAACGATCGCCTTGACCGGCGCGACCTCCGGACTGGGTTTAGCCGCCGCCCACCGACTCGCTGACCTCGGCGCAACCCTGATCGTGATCGGCCGCAACCCCGAACGTACCGCCACGACCTGCTCATCGCTTGCGAACCCCACCGGCGCTCAGCACACCTCGGCCATCGCCAACCTGTCCGACCTTGATTCGGTCCGTTCGCTGGCCGACACGATCATCGAACACCACCCGGGGCTCGACACGGTGATCCACAACGCCGGCGCGTTGCTGAACGAACGCCAAACCAACCAGGCCGGGATCGAAGTCACCGTCGCCGCTCAAGTCGTCGCACCGTTTCTGCTGACCGCTCGACTTCTGCCGACGTTGCAACAAAACCACCCGGCCCGGGTGCTCACCATGTCATCGGGAGGCATGTACACCTCCGGGTTGACCGTCAGCGGTTTGCAGATGGGCGACGACTACCGGGGCGCCGAACAGTACGCCCGAGCCAAACGAGCCCAAGTGACCTTGAACGAAGAATGGGCGCGGCGAGCCGAGGCCTCCGGTGTGGTTTTTCATTCACTGCATCCGGGGTGGGCTGACACCCCCGGGGTCGAAGACTCGCTGCCCCGCTTCTACCGCTACTGCAAACCGATCCTGCGCACCCCGACCCAAGGTTCTGACACGCTGGTGTGGTTGACCGCCGATGACACTGCGCTGGGACACAACGGGTTGTTCTGGCACGACCGTCACCCCCGCGCCATTCATCGTCTCCCGGCAACCCGACGCCGCGACACACCACAACGACGGCAAGAACTCTGGGACTGGTGCGTGGCTACCGCCGGCATCGACCCCTTCGATGGGGCCACCACCTGATCAGCTAGTCGATCAACGCCCGCAGTCTGCGCATCCGTGGCCGAACCACCGTTTCTAACAATTCGGCTCGTTGCGAGGCGGGGGCCAGCGCCGCTTCACCCCACAGGGCGCGACCCACCATGAACCCGGAACCGCCCGCCGAAACCGCAACTTCGACTTGCCGGGCGTAGGTCTCGAACGAGCCCCCACCCGAAAGCAGAACCCAAGGCATCGGGACCAGCTCGGAGATGGCGCGACACGCCGCATACCAGTGGTCGTCGTCTGGGTCGCCAGGGTCAACCGGGAACGGCAGCTTCAGCAGGTCAGGGCCCAGCTCAGCGAAGCGCACCGCGGTTTCGAGCACGATCCGCGGCCGCTGCGACGGATCATCGAGTCCGTAAAACAACGGTTCCAGCACCACCGGGATTCCGACCCGCTGGCATTCGGCGACGACTTGCCGACCTACCTCTTCTTGAGCGGCCGCTAACGGACGATCAGGGCGATACGGCAGCAGAAGTTTGGCGCACGACGCGCCACAGGCTTTGGCGGCTTCCACCGAGAAACCGTCCAACAACTCGGTCGGCCCTTTCTCCGGATCACCCAGATATCCCTGCGCTTCGAGTGCCGCGGTGAAACCCAAACCGGCTGGCAGCGCCCCCGCGTCGATGACCTGCGGGATCGAATATTCCGGTTCCAGCATGACCCCGGTTGCTTCCGGCGCAATCGCTCGCACCATCTCGATCTTCAGGTCGGTGATGGCTTGAGCGGTGAGACCGGCCGGGTCGTCGGGTTGCACAAAGGCCCGAAGCGAATCACGGTGATCGATGGCAAACACACCGAAGCGGCGTAGTTCGTTGGTTAAGGCGTCGAGGCTCATGGCCGTACCTTCGGCAGTTCCCAAGCAAACGCGTCCCAGTCGTCTTCGATCCAGGTGTAGTCCTGATGGAAACACGGCGGTGTCACCCGTTCACCATCCACCAGTTCGCCGGCAAGAAAGTTCAGAAAGAACATGTGGCTTCCTGGTGCTGCTGCCGTCGAGTGAAAGCCTTTCGTGACGAGGGCACAATCCCCGTCGCCTGCGGTAAGCACCTCGTCGAAATCTTCGTCGACCCGCCAGTTTCGGTGCATGGCGAACCCTTCGGCCGGATCGAGCCGGAAGTAATAGGTCTCCTCAAGGTACGGGGAGCCGTCGAAGCCGTCATGGCAATGCGGAGGCCAGCCCGACCACGAACCACGCGGCACGTAGACCTCGTAAAGGATCAGCCGTTCGGCGTCGATCGGTGGAGCCAAGATGTGGTTGACCTGCCGACGAGCTGCGCCTCCACCTCGCAGTTCGCTCTTCATGGACGCCGGCTCGATGAACCGAGCGGGATAGCGGCCTTCGGCCGGGGCACTGCCGATCGCGAATTCGAAACGGTCACCGGCGGTGACCTCGATGGTTGCCCCCGGCGGGGCGTACACCACCGTCGGCATCTCCTCAAAGACGTCGCTGCGGCTCACGGTCTGCTCAAGATCTCCGACCCGCACCGTCGCCGAGCCTCGCAGCGGAACCAGCGCCGTCTCCTGATCGTCAAGCCGATGCCGGTGATGTTCGCCAGAGCCAAGATCAACCACTGCGAAACTCAAGTACCGCCATCCGGCCGAATCTGGGGTGACCGCCATGCGCACGGTTTGGTTGGGATCAGCGCGGATCAGATGCGGGTTCATGCTGGCCCTCCGTCGATCTCGGAGATCGCCACGGGGCGACCTTCCAACATGCTTTTGCGGGCTGCGAGACCGATCACCAGCGGAGCCCGGCCATCGGCTCCGGTTACCGAAGTCGGCGTGCCGTGAGCAACCGAATCGATGAAGGCCCGCCACTGGGCCAGGTAGCTTTCGGTGTAGCGCTCGAGGAAGAAATGCTGCAACGGAGCGTGAGCGAACCCTTCCGCAGTGGCGACGCCACCCTGATGGTTCAAAACGTTGCCGCTGTTCGCCATCCCCGACGCCCCGAACGCCTCCACCCGCTGGTCGTATCCGTAGCGAGCTTGGCGACTGTTGTCGATGGTGGTGATCGCACCGTTGGTGTGGGTCAAAACCACCACCGCCGTGTCCACATCGCCGGCTTCACCGATCGCCGGATCAACTCGCACCGCGCCCAGAGCAAAAACCGACTCGACGTCGCTTCCGGTCACGTAACGGGCCATGTCGAAATCGTGGATGGTCATGTCGTTGAAGATTCCGCCCGACACTTTGATGTACGAAATCGGAGGTGGCGCCGGATCCCGGCTGGTGATGTTCACCAGGTGCACGTCGCCGATCTGCCCGGCCCGGACCGCATCGGCAACCGCCTTGTGGCTGGGATCGAAACGTCGGTTGAAGCCGATCTGCAACGGCACGTTCGCGGCGGCCACCGCGGCTAGTCCCCGGTCTACTTCGGCAAGGTCAAGCGAGATCGGCTTTTCGCAGAAGATCGCCAACCCGGCTTCAGCGGCGGCCACCATGCAGTCAACGTGGGTATCGGTCGAGGTGCAGATCGCTACCGCATCGGCGTCAAGGGCCAACGCCTCAGCCAACGAAGAAACCGCCGGAACCCCCAACGCCTCCGCTTGTGCAGTGACCGCCTCGGGCACCACATCGAAAATGCCGACCACTTCGGCACCGTCAATCCGGCGGTGAAGGTAATCGGCGTGCATCGAACCGATCCGACCTGCACCCAGCACAACCATACGAACAGTCACCATGGAGCTCCTTCGCTCGAACAGACCCGATGCTTCGCCGGAACCTGAATACCCACGACCAAACCGATCCGAACCGACCTAAGCATAGAGGTCGGGTTTCGGCCCGAGTTCGACACTCACCGGAACGTCGCAGTCGGCTGATTCGATAGCGGCCTCCACCACCATCTGCGCCGCGACCCCATCGAAAATCGTTGGCCCTCGCGGCACCCCGGCAACTACCGACCCGACAAAATCGACGAGTTCTCGACGGTAAGTGTCGATAAACGGAGCGAACCAGTCGTCGCCGATTTCACTTCCGATCCGCCCACCGGAACGGATCAACGCCCGCAACGGTTCGGCGCTGTTCACCTGCCCACCCTCGGCTGCGACCTCGACCGAAACTTCGTATCCGGCAGCCGCGTCATCGAACTCAAGTACCGCCACCGCCCCCGACGCCAACTTGGCGGTCACCACCAGGTGCACCACTCGCTCCCCTCGCCAGACCGGCGCGGTGTAGAGCGACACGATTTCTGAACCGGTCAACCAGCGGACGGTGTGTACGTCGTGGATCACCGACTGCACCAACTGGTCCCGAAGGCTGCGGGCGCTGAGGTTGGCGTTGCGATGCACCGAACGAATCCGACTCACCGCCCCAAGGCCGGCCAGCGCCTCGGCGACCTGCAGGTGACGTTCGTCGTAGACCCGCATAAAACCCAGCTGCACGAGTCGCCGACCGGTTGCGACTTCGGCGTCCATCAACGCCCGAGCGTCGTCTAGCTCGACCGTCAACGGCTTCTCACAGAGCACCGGGAGTTGGCGTTGTAGCGCCGCAGCCACATACCGGTGATGGAACGAGTCGGGGCAGGCCACGATCAGCGCGTCGCACTCGGCCAGCCCATCGAGGCCTTCAGCGATCCATCGGGTCGCGAGTTCACCAGCTAAAGCCTCGCCACGGGTCTGGTCCGGATCGGAAACCCAGCTGAGTTCCGCGTCGGGGAGTTCGGCCAGATGCCGGGCATGGCAGGCGCCCATCCCTCCAACCCCGACGACACCGACCTTGACGGTCATCGTCGAACCACCATCACGAGGCCGGCGGGGGTTCGCCGAGTTCCGGGCCGGGCCGCACACCAGGCCCAACCCCAAGAATCGTCTGATCCCAGTCAATGTTTTGTCCGGTCAGCATCCCGCTTTCGGGGCTGGCCAGATGCACGATGGTGCGAGCGATCTCGTGCGGTTTGATTAGTTTCCCCCACGGTTGCTGCGCTTCGGCCTGCTCAAGCCATCCGTCCGTTGCCCCTTCCCACTTGCGTTGAATGAGATCTTCGGCCGGAGTGTCCATCCATCCCGGGCTCAGCACGTTCACTCGGATGCGATGCCGCATCAAGGCGTACGCCATGTTGCGGGCCATAGCCAACAACCCCATTTTGGAAACGGCGTAGGGAAGAAGCGTTTCGCTGCCGCCATGGGCCGCGACCGAACCAATAAAGACAATCGACCCGTCGACCCCTTCGCGGACCATGATGCGGGCCACGCCTTGGGCTAACAGCGCTGGGGCTCGGGTGTTGAGCGCCAACATTTCGTCCCAGTCGGTTTCGGTCGCCGTCCACACCGACGCCCGGTCGGTTTTGGCGGCACAGTTCACGAAGGCATGGCAGATCCCGAAGTGTTCATCAACCGCCGCTACCGCAGTACGGCACCCGTCGGCGGTGTACAGATCGGCGGCTACGAACACTGCCCGACATTGGCTGTCGCTGAGCGTCGCTGCCGCCGCTTCGCCTTTGTCACGGTCTCGTCCGACCAGCACCAACCCGACCGCGCCGCGTCGACGCAACAGATCGGCGACCGCAAACCCCAAGCCTTGGGTGCCTCCGGTGATGAGTGCGACTCGACCCGCGAAATCTTGTGGCTCCATCACCAGCCTGCTCGTTGTTCGCTTTTGCCGTTTTCAAGTTCGGCTCGGGCTGCTTGCACCGCTTCGCTGCTCGAAACTTCGGGGACCCCAACCTCCCACCAGGAACCACCTTCGGTCCAAGCATTCTGATGGGTTTGCATGGCGATCACTGTGGTGCGGTCGGCCTGCTTGGCCCGCAACCACGCGGCTTCCAACTCGGCGATGGTCGATACGGTCTCGGTCCGGCAACCCATCGCCGCGGCGTGGGCTGCGAAATCGACCCGAACCTCCTCCACGATCCGCGAATCTGCGATCAGGTTGTTGAACGGTACGCCTCCCTGGTTCACCTGAAGGCGGTTGATCACCGCGTACCCTCCGTTGTCGCAGACGATCACGGTCATCTTGTGACCCGACAACACCGAGCTGTAAAGATCGCTGTTGAGCATCAGGTACGAACCGTCGCCGACGAAAACGGTGACGTCCTTGTCGGGTAGCGCCATCGCTGCGCCCCAACCGCCGGAGATTTCGTAACCCATGCAGGAGAACCCGTACTCGCAGTCGAAGCTGTTGAGCGCTTTCTGACGCCAGCCGTTGTTGACCTCACCCGGAAACCCACCGGCGGCGGCCAACGCATAATCCTGTTCGTCAGCCAACCGGTCGATCGCCCCGACCACCTGGGCATAGGTCGGCAATTCGTTGGGGCTGCTGTCGGGCGCCGCGATCTTGTCGATGTAGGCGTGGTACTGGGCCGTTTCGGCCGCTGCCGTGTCCGACCACGAATCCGAAGCGCGGTACTCACCGAGCCGTCCAGAAAGTTCACGCAGGGTTTCGCGTGCATCGCCAACCACCGGAAGCGCCAGGTGTTTGGTGGCATCGAACCGCGCCACGTTGATCCCCACGATCCGCACCGATTCGTTGCGAAACACCGTCCAGGATCCGGTGGTGAAATCTTCAAGCCGGGTGCCGACCGCCAGCACCACATCGGCTTCGCCAGCGAGCGCGTTGGCCGCGGTGCACCCGGTCACCCCGATCGGGCCGCTGTACAGCGGGTGCGACGCCAACATGGACGCTTTCCCGGCCACCGTCTCCACCACGGGAATGTTGTGCCGCTCAGCAAACTCAACCAGCTCGCGTTCGGCGAGCGAATAATGCACACCGCCACCGGCGATAATCAACGGTTTCGCGGCGGCTGCCACGGCCGCAGCCGCAGCTCCGAGCTGGCCGTGATCAGCCCGAGGCCGAGCGATCTCGTGCACGGTGGTTTCGAAAAAGCGAGTGGGGAAGTCGTAGGCCTCGGCTCCAACATCCTGCGGGAGTCCGATGAACGCCGGTCCACACGTCGCCGGGTCCAGCATGGTCTGGACCGCGTGCGGCAACGACGAAAGCACCTGTTCGGGTTTCATCAGACGATCCCAGTAGCGGCTGACCGCCCGAAAAGCGTCGTTGACCGTGGTTGACGGTTCACCGAAGTGTTCGACCTGTTGCAGCACCGGGTCGGGAAGTCGGCTGGCGAACGTGTCACCGGCGATCAACAGCAACGGCAAACGGTTGGAGTGCGCCACCCCGGCCGCAGTGATCATGTTGGTAGCCCCGGGCCCAACCGACGAAGTAGCCACCATGATCTGCTGGCGCCGTTTGGCTTTGGCGAAAGCGGTCGCCGCCAAGGCCATCCCCTGCTCGTTTTGGCCCCGCCAGGTGGGGAGTTGCTCACGGTGCTGTTCAAGCGCATGGCCCAAACAGGTCACGTTTCCGTGCCCAAAAATCGCGAACACCCCCGGAAACAACGGGACCTGCTCACCGTCGATCAGGGTTCGCTGCGCGATCAAATACCGGACGATTGCTTCCGATGTGGTCAGCCGAATGGTTTCCATAGGTCGCTCCGTTCAGTCGTTGTCGGCACTCAGCCGCTCAACGGTCTCCCACTTTTCGCTCTCCCACGACCGCAGCAACGCAGCCTGCACACTGACGTAGTCGATGGCTTCGGCAAAACCCGGGTTGTGCTGGCGGCCCGCCACAACCGACGACAAAAACTCGAAGTCTTCGATCACTTTCAGGTCTTCGTAGCCGATCGGGTTGGCGTCGCCGGGTACGAAATGACCGTGGTACGGGTAGCGGTCACCGCCGTACACCGTGGTGTACCCCCGGGCCTGATCCTTGGTGAGGAACAGTTGCAGTTCGTTCATCTTCTCGAGGTTCCACGACAGCGAACCTTTCGTGCCGTACACCTCGAAGGCGCATTGGCTTTCGGGCCCGACGATCGACCGGCTCGACTCGAACACACCGCGAGCGCCGTTGTTGAAAACCACCATGGCCCCGAAGTAGTCCTCGTTTTCGACCGGCCCGGTCGGGTCACCTGGCGTGCCCCGGTCGTAGTGAGTTCCACCCGGTTTGGGCAGGGGGCGTTCGGGAATGAAGATGTGCCCGGTGCCGACCACCTTGTCGATCCCACCGATCAGCATGTGAGCGAGGTCAACCGAGTGGCTGAGGATGTCGCTCGACACGCCATGACCGGCCTGGTCAAGCATGAACCGCCACGACAACAACCCCATCGGATCCGAGCCGTACATTGAGAAGAACCGGCCACGGTAGTTGGTGATCTCACCCAGTTCCCCCGAATCGATGAGCTGCTTGGCGTACTGAACCAGCGGGGCCCAGCGGTAGTTGTAACCAACCCCGGTGATGACCCTGGCGGCTCGGGTAGCTGCTTCGATCCGCACGGTCTGGGCCGGGGTTCCTCCCACCGGCTTCTCGCAGAACACATGCTTGCCTGCTTCAGCCGCAGCAATAGCGATCGGTTCGTGAAGCATGTTTGGGGCACAGACGCTGACCACATCGATGTCGTCGGCAGCGATCAGTTCACGCCAGTCGGTGGTCCCTCGTTCGAAACCGAAGTCACTCACCGCTTGATCGACCCGAGCCGGCATGTTGTCGCTGATCATCGCCAAAACCGGTTCGAACTCGCGATCAGGGAACAACGTCGGAATGCGAAGGTACGAACGCGAATGGGCTTGACCCATCCAGCCGAAGCCGACCACACCGATCCGAATCTTGGTTTTCTTGCTCATAGATCGGCCTCCAGCCGTTCGTACACTTCAGGATTGACTACGTTGACTGGCCGTTGGCCGGCTAACACCATTCGTGCGTTCTCAATCGCCCCCGAATACATCCGCACCCGGCCCTTGTCGGTAGCCGAAGCAATGTGGGGGGTTACGACCACGTTGTCGCGGTGCAAAAGGGTGTGGTCAGGGTCGAGCGGTTCGGGATCGGTCACATCAAGACCAGCGGCATAGACCTTGCCCGAGTCGAGTGCCGCGATCAGCGCATCGGTATCGATGATCCCACCACGTGCCGCGTTGATAATGATCACCCCGTCCAGCATCGACGCGAAGGTGTCGGCGTTGAGCAGGTTGCGGGTCTCGTCGGTCAACGGCGTATGCAGCGTGATCACCCGGCTCTCGGCCAGGATCCGGTCGAAGCCGACCTGTTCGTGGCCACTGACCTCGACGTAAGGGTCACACACCAACACTCGCATTCCCAACCCGGCACAGGCGGTCGCTACTCGGCTGCCAATCCGACCATGGCCAACCACGCCGATCGTTGCTCCCGCCAGTTCGATTGCTTCGTTGGCGGCATAGAAATCGGCACGACCAGCCCGTAGACGGGCGACGTTGTTGGCGGTGAACTTGGAGGCCGCCATGAGCAAACTGATGGCGTGTTCGGCGGTGGAAATCGTCGGTGCGTCTGGCGTGTTGCAGACAACGACGCCTCGTTCGGTGGCTCCGGCGAGATCAACCGTGTCGTAACCGATCCCGGATCGGGAGATGACTTCGAGGCGTTCGGCCGCCGCGAACCGTTCGGCAGGCCAAAGTGACGCGCCGGCGATAGCGGCCCGACAAGACGGCAGCTCTTCGGGGTCTGGTCCGACCACTTCCCATTCCGGTCCGAAAAGTTGATCAAACCCAGGGGGTAACGGACGGTCGATGTAGATCCGTTCAGGCATAGGTTTTCCCTTCCGAGGTCACCATTGGGCAGCGCGGATCAAGCGGCATGTTCTCCCACTCGTCACGCACCCAGTGATGGGCTGG
Organism: Candidatus Neomicrothrix sp.; assembly: GCA_017852795.1. Lineage (GTDB taxonomy): Bacteria > Actinomycetota > Acidimicrobiia > Acidimicrobiales > Aldehydirespiratoraceae > UBA11606. Next base: position 12,919 of record JAFMKU010000036.1, on the reverse strand, counting down.
ATCGTCGCAAAAAGCCATAGAACGTTCGCCACCGGGACCGGCCAGCACGTTCAGGTAGTACATGTCGTAGCCGGGGGCGGCGATGCACGGCCCGTGATAGCCGCGTGGGATCACGAAAACGTCACCATCACCGACCGCGACGTTTTCGTCGATCACGCCGTCACCGGTGTAGGTGCGATGCATCCCGAAACCCGCGGCGGTGTACTCCGCGGTGCCAGCTTTGCCGATCCGGAAGTAGTAGATCTCCTCGTTGTTGACCTCGCACTCCGGGCTGTCGTCGTGTTTGTGCGGTGGATACGACGACCAGTTCCCGTCCGGGGTATACACCTCGACACACATGATTCTTTCGGCGTGGTCCCAGCGTTGCGGACTGGCGAAGTTGGAGATCTGACGGGTGGCTTGGCCAGCGCCTCGCACTTCGATCCCGATCCCGGTCGTTGGCCCGTAACGAGCGGGGAGCGCGGTGTCGCAGCGGGAACTCGCGATCGCCACCTCTCCCCCGTTGGCTGCACACAGCGTGAACGTGCTGTCGCGGCCCACATAGGCAAAGTCACTGACCCGGGCGAACACGCTGGTTCGTCCCTCAAGAAGGAACGTCTCGGCGCCGACCTCGACTTCAACGTTTTCTGCCGACAACGGGAGCACGATCACTTCCCGGTCTTCGGTCAGAAGCCTGCGGGTTTCGCCGGGGGCCAGCGCCACAACCTGTAGGCCCGAATAGGTCCAACCCACCCGGTTGGCGGTCAGCAGCACCGGATCGTCGCCGTCGGTCAGCGTTCCGTGGGGATGATGCAGGCTCATCGAGGGTCCCGCTCGGCCAGAAACGCGTCAACTTCTGCCCCGGTTGGCATGTCATCGGCGCACATCATGCGTCCGGCGACGATCGCCCCGGCCGCGTTGCCGTAGCGGACCGTTTCGGACAGGTCCCATCCTTGGATCAACCCGTGACAGAACGCGCCACCGAACGCGTCGCCGGCCCCTAAACCGCACACCACCGGCACCGGATACGGCGCCAGGCGTTCTCGTCGGTCGGGGGTCGCCACCATCACCCCTTCACCGCCGAGTTTGACAACCGCGGCGGTCAACCCTCGTTCGAGCAGACGGTCCGCGGCTAGGTCCGGTTCGGCGGTACCAACCGCCACCTCACACTCTTTGCGATTCCCGATGGCGATCGTGACATGGTCAAGCATCGGGGCGATTCGTTCGTGGGCCTGAGCTTCCGATTCCCAAAACATTGGACGCCAGTCAAGGTCGAGCACGGTGTGGGTTCGGCGGTCCCGAAGTTCCAGCAGCGCAGTGAGCGTTTCTCGACTGCGATCGAAAGCAAAACGGCTGGCCGGCACCCAGAAAATCGAGGCGTCAACCACCGCCTCGTCGAGTTCGGGGCTTGATTCGACCTCCATGTCGGGGGCGGCTGGTTCCCGATAAAAGATGATGTTCGGGTCTTCCGGCGGGTCCAATTCGGCAAAGGCCAGCGGGGTTTTCAGCGTCGGATGCACCCCAACGAACCGGGGATCAACCCCGAAGGTGTGCTCTAGGGCGTGACGCACGTAGCGCCCAAACTGGTCGTCGCCGACCCGGGTGGCGAGCGCTGCCCGATGGCCGTAGCGGGCGGTTGCGACGGCAACGTTGGTGGCCGTACCCCCAATCGACTTGCGAAAGGTGGTGACGTCGTTGATCGAACCGGTCTGTTCGGCGTAGAGGTCAACGCTGACCCTACCGATCGAGAGCAGGTCAAATGCGGTCATCGGCGGCTCACCGTTGCCGGAGCAAAACAGCCGAGACGATCCTGTCGCCCCACCCTGATCACCCTTGGGAAAGTTCGTGCTGGAGCGCCTCGAGTTCGGCTCCGCCGGCCATCAAGGATGTCAACTCGGACTGGCTGATCTCGTCCTTGGCGAAGTTGCCCATCGACCGACCGCGATTGAGGATCAAGAAACGGTCACCGACTGGGAAGGCATGGTTCGGGTTGTGGGTGATGAAGATCACGCCGAGACCTCGGCGGGCCGCCTCAAGGATGTAGCGGAGCACCACCCCAGACTGCTTGACCCCTAGCGCCGACGTCGGTTCGTCAAGGATCAACACCTTGGCTCCGAAGTAGACCGCTCGGGCGATCGCCACCGATTGCCGTTCACCACCGGACAAGGTGCCTACCGGCTGTTCGGTGTCACGGATATCGATGCCCATCTTGGCCATCTCTTCTTTGGCGGTCTGCTTGGCGAACGACTTGTCGATCCACTCCACCGGCCAACGGCCTTTGGTGGGTTCCGACCCGAGGAAGAAGTTTCGCCAAACCGACATCAGCGGAACCATGGCCAGATCCTGATACACCGCGGCGATCCCTGAGGACAGGGCTTCACGAGGAGAGTTGAAACTGACCGGGTTGCCTTCGAGTCGAAACTCACCCTGGTCGTGCTTGTGCACACCGGCCAGAATCTTGATGAACGTCGACTTGCCGGCGCCGTTGTCTCCCAGCACACAGGTCACCTGTCCAGCATGGACTTCGGTCGTCACCCCCTGAAGGGCGATGATGTTGCCGTAGTACTTCCCGATGTTGTCGAGTTCGAGGAGTGGGGTGTCGCTCATCGTGCTGCCTCTGCTTTCCCACGGATGTAGTTGTTGCCGATCGCCGCCAGCAACAGGATCGTCCCAATGAACAGGAATCGCCAGTCACTGTTCCAGCGAGCAGAAGGAATGCCCTGCACCGACATCGCCATAATGAACGCACCGATGGCCGCACCGAGCGTCGACCCGTACCCTCCGGTCAGAGCCGTGCCACCGACCACCGCCGCGATGATGTACTCGAACTCTTCACCGTCACCGGTTGAGGCCTGAATGGTGTTGAGGCGGAAGGCCAGCAGAACGCCAACCAGCCAGGCCGCAAACGACACCAGCATGAACAACTGGACTTTCGTCCGGTTCGCGGGAACACCGACCTGACGAGACGCCTGCTTATTGCCACCAACGGCGTAGGTCCAGCTACCGAACCGGGTCCGGGTGAGCACCCAAGTACAGACTGCGGTGAACCCGGCAAACCAGAGGATGCGGACGCTGTAACCGGTTTTGGTAATGCCAGCGTCGAGTTCGCTTTGGGTGACGTAAAGCAGGCGGGCCCCGAGCCCTACCAAAGCCAGCACGAACCCGGAACCGACCAGCGCCAACCCGGTGCGTTCGTGACCGGTGCTGGACCGTCGTTCGAACAGCATCGAAGCGATGGCCCAGACCAGCATGATCGCGGCCGCCATCAACATGAACGAGAACGCTTGGGTCCGGAACTTCGGTGTTTGCGACTCGGCCCGCACGAAGAACGCTGTACCCGCAACCGACAACGCGGTCACCGCGAGCAGCAGGCCCCCGCCCGCGATCGAGCTACGACGGGCTCGGTTCACCCCGATCAGGAACAGCACGAGCGCCGCCCCAGCCAGGCTGACGAACAGGATGGCTCGGCCGCCTTGAACGGTCACCAGACCCAACCAGGAAATGTTTTCCGAGTTCTGCGAGTCGATCATCGCAGCGGCAATGATCGAACCGGCCAACGCCACAACACCCAGTCCGAAGCTGGTCACCGCTCCGGTTGGGAGAGCGAGAGAACGGTCCGACAATGGGTGGTACCGGGCCGCCGACAAACCGATCAGACCGACGGTCATCCCGGCCAGAATGAGCAACGAACCAGTCCAGTTCCCTGACACCGAATCGGTGCTGTGCAGGGTGTTGATCCCGAACAGCACGCTCACCAGCCCGAGTCCGGCTCCCGCGTAACCCGCGGGGATACCGCGTTCGGCCCGGCGGTGATGGAGTTCAAACACGCCGATGATGACCAACGCCAAACCGAGGAACGTTCCGAGAAGATAAATGTTGTCTCGCGCTTCCCAGATATGACTGCGGCGATCCCACTCGGCGGCAAACAACGTGTTGAGGAAACCGTACCCCTTGTCGCTGGCTCCGGTCGTTTCGGCATAGTCGGCAAGATCATCAAGCGTTCCGACCTGAATCTGCTCAACGATCAGCTTTGAGAAACCGAGCTTGGCCCCTTTGAGCACGAAGAAGGATCCGAGGGTGACAATGAAGCTGGGCAGCGAGGTGCGGTTCACCATGGTTCCGTTGAACCAGCCGAGCGCCAAGGCGATCGCCAACGACAGCGGGAGCGCCACCCAAAGACTGAAGCCAGCTCCGGCCATCTCGCCGCTCACGTCGCGAACCAGCAAGATAGTGACAATGCCCAACGCTCCGGTGGCGGCACCGGAGGAAAGGTCGAACTCGCCACCGATCATCAGCATGGCGACCGCCACCGCCATGATCCCCAGTGGTGATGCGGCCACGTCAAGAATGGATGCCGCCCCGCTAGCTCGACCGAACGGTTCGGCGACCGCCCAGAAAAACACCCAGACCCCCACGGCAGCAATCACCGCGCCAATCTCGGGTCGGACAAGGACCCGCTGGAAGATGCCCCGGTAGGCGAGGCGTTCGTCGTGCGTCTCTTCGGATCCGTTGGACCCGGTCGAGGCTTCCGCTGCTGTGGTCATGATCCCCCCGAATGCGACCTGGCAATTCTGTCACTCTTCGCACCCCAGGTCACGGTGTGAAGAGTGTGGGGTGGGCCGGCAGGCGACCCACCCCACTACTCAGCTGAACCACCCGAAGGCGGTTCGTCACTGAAGGATCAGCGAGTGCCGGCCTCTGAGAGGGCAAGCACGCCAGCTGCGTTCTCCGGGGTCACGAAGCCCGGGCCGGTGAGGACGGGAAGACCGCCGCCAGCCTGGTTGAGGTTCGTGGCCTCGAGGAACATGAGGACAACCGGGAGGTAGCCCTGCAGGTACTGCTGCTGGTCAACGGTGAACGCGATGTCACCGGCTTCAATGGCGCCCAGAAGTTCTGGGGTCATGTCGAAGCCACCGATAACCAGATCGATTCCGAGGTCCTGAGCGGCCTGGAGACCCGACATGGCGATGACCGGGCCAACGCCCAAGAAGCCATCAATGTCCGGGTTGGCTTCAAGGACAGCCTTGATGCCGTTGATCTGCTCGGTCTGGTCAGCGTCGAGACCGACGAATTCGTCGATGACTTCACCGTCGAAGGTCTCCTTGAGGCCACTACAGCGCTCTTCGAGACCGACGTTCGACTGCTCCTGACGACCACAAAGCACCTTGGTGGCGCCCAGTTCGTTGAAGCGGAGGCCCGCACCACGACCGGCGACGTCTTCCGACTGGCCGATGTGGGTGGTGGCGCCGATCGCCTGGTAGTCGTTGGCACCCGAGTTCAGGGTGTAGACGGGGATGCCTTCAGCAACAGCTTGCTGAAGGGGACCGACCAACTGGTCAGGTGAAGGCAACGAGGCGGCAATGCCGTCCGAGCCTTCGCCGATCGCGGTTTCAATGTCGGTCACCATCTGGCCCGGATCGTTGTTGCCCGGCATCCACACGAGGGTCACGCCGAGGGCATCGGCCGCAGCCTCAGCACCACGCTTCACAACGGACCAGAACGGACCGTCATCAGAGTGCGTGATCATGTGGAAGGTCAGGTCGCCTCCCTGGGTCTGATCAACGGCTTCGCCGTTGTCGCCGGCATCGCCGGATTCGTCAGCAGCTTCGCCACTGTCATTGGTATCGTCGCCACAAGCTGCGGCGAAAAGCACGATGGCCAGCAAGGCTGCCAGCCAACGGAATCGCTTGGTCATATAAATCCCCCTCCTCAGGGTCTTGGTTGGTCCATGCCCAACAAGTGCATTCATGATGCCTCCAAAGGGAGCAAAAACGCCTCGCTGCGTGCACGGAGATATTCGATGCTCTTTCGGACATCGAGTTTGGGACCCTCACCCGGCGCAGGTTCGCCGTCGGTGATTGCCGCGTCTTGTTCCAGAACATACCATCCGCCATACCCGGAACGTTCAAGGGCTTCGACGACATCGGCGACCGGAACGTCGCCGTCGCCCATCGGACAAAACATCCCGTTCTGGACGCCTTGCATGATGGTTTGCTGGCCCGCAAAGACCGGTGCTGCCTTGTCGAGGTGGACGTCTTTGAGATGCACGTGGCGGATACGTTGACCAGCTCGGGCCATGAACGCAAACGGGTCGTACCCACCGATGAGAAGATGACCCATGTCGAAGGTCCAGCCGACATCGGTCCGGTCGAGCACGGCATTGACGTCCTCAACTCTTTCGATCATGGTTCCCAGATGCGGGTGGATGGCCTGAGCCATGCCGTATTCACCAACCACCTGCTCGACCTCTTCGAGAAGGGCCACCGCGCTATCCCAGCCCGCCCCGTCGAGTTCGAACCGGGGAGCCCAGTCTTCGCTAGCCACCATTGCGGTGATGAATTCGGTCGCACCCGCTTCACCCATCAACTGGGCGGCTCGATGAGCTGTCGCCAACGTCTGCTCCCGCTGGGCTGGGTCGTGAAGTACCAGCGGGACAAAACCACCGATCATGGCGAGATCGTGATCGGCGCAAACCTGGCGAAGTTGTTCGGGTTCTTGAGGGAGGTATCCATCGGAACCCAACTCGGTCGCGACAAGCCCCAACTCACGCATTTCTGACAGCACTCTCTCGACGGGGAGTTCCAGTCCCCATCCGGGCACTTCGCAGACTCCCCAGCTGATGGGGGCGCCAGCGATTCGGTCCATGAAGCTCACACGTCTCCTCGAGGTCCCTACGACAGAACGGACCGCCATGGCAGCGGTCCGAAATTGCTTTGGAGCGCTCTAATCGTTATTCTCCGAATGGCAGACTGTCAAGTCTCCAACCCGAATTCTCTGCTGCTCCGATCTGTTCTCACGCTTGCGAAAACCGGTCGGGGGGCCTGCCACGAGGGACCGGCAACCTGTGAATCGCCCAACCATGGAAACTGTTGCCGAACGGGCCGGGGTTTCGAGGGCATTGGTGAGCCTGGTGATGAACGACTCACCGAAGGTTTCTGACGAACGACGAGCAGCAGTGCTCCGGGCGGCCAAAGACCTCGGCTACCGCCGAAACCTTCATGCCAGGAACTTGGCCCAGCAGCGAACCCAGACGTTCGGGATCCTCATCAACGACATTCACAACCCGTTCTTTGCCGAGGTGGTAGCCGGGGTGGAGAAGGCTGCCGCCGATCATGACTACGACGTCATCATCCTCAACGGTGGACGTGACCCGGAACGAGAACGGCGGGCGATCGAGACCTATTTACAATTTCGGGTTGAGGCTCTGGTGCTGATCGGCCCTCGATTGAGTGACGCCGAATTGCGTCATGCTGCCCGCGACGTTCCAACCGTGGTGGTCGCGGCTGGTGGCAACTTTCCTTCAACCGACACCATCACCACCGACGACATCGCAGGTACTCGCCTCGCGGTGGAGCATCTCGTCGGACTCGGCCACCGCGACATCGTGCACCTCGACGGAGGCAACAACATCTCGGCCGATGTCCGCCGCCAAGGGTTTGTTGAAGCCATGAACCGCTGCGGACTCGATGGCCGCATCATCACCGGTGGCGACAGCGGTGAACAAGCCGCTCCGGCTATCAAAGAACTGCTGGCCAGCAAACCCCGCCCCACCGCGATCCTCGCCTTCAATGACTTGCTGGCCGCTGGGGTGCTCAGCGCCTTGAGTGACACCGGGGTTGACGTACCAGGCGATATTTCAGTGGTCAGCATCGACAACACATTCATCGCGGCGCTCGGCCACCTCTCGCTCACCGCGGTCAACCAACCGCGTTGGGAGATGGGAGCGATGGCCGTTGCTACGGTGCTCGACCGGATTGGTGACCAAACGTCAACCGACGAGGAGCCGGGCGGCACCCCACCGGTGGCCTCGGCCACCCATCAAAGCCTCGCCCCCAACTTGGTGGTCCGCAAGAGCAGCGCCCCACCTCGAACCGGTGCACAATGATCGGACACCGTCCGCTACCCACCACCCCGTGAGGAACCTGATGCTTGACGTTGACCTTGACCATCTCGATGAGCAGCTCCCGGATCTGCTCAACGAACTGCTGACCGGCAGCGGTGCGATCCGTATCCGACAGGCGTTCAGCGGTGAGGACATCGCCGAAGCCCGCCGCCTGATCCACCATTTCTCGGACGTCGAAGGCGACAAGGAAACGCACTTTCAAGGAGCCAACGTCGAACGCCTCCATCTGCAACGACGGGTCTGGAACTTGCTCAACAAAGGCGAAGTCTTTGAGCGCATGGTGCAGCACCCGGCCGTGGTGCGCATCGTTGGCCGGTTCCTCGGCAACGCCTTCATCATGGGCTCGGTGGCGGCCAACCGGTTGCTGCCCGGCGGCCCCGGCCAGGAACCCCACATCGACTACCCCTACTGGGACATGTACAAACGCGACGAGTTCCCGTTCCAGATGAACTCTTCGTTCCCGTTGAACGCGCAGGCCACGATCCTGCTGGATCCGTTCACCGCCGAATCCGGAGCCACCGCTTTTCTCCCCGGCAGCCAACGAGTGTTGTCGTACCCCGGCGAGGACGACCGAGATCGGTTCCACCGTGAGGCGCAACGCATGATCGGCGACCCCGGCGACTGTGTGATCTTCAACGGGATGTGCTGGCACTGCGCGATGCCGAACACCAGCGACACCATCGATCGCACCGGGGTGCTGATCGAATACCTGCCGAAGTTCATAGCTCCCCTCGAAGATCTCCGGCGTGGGGTTCGTCGCGATGTGGTCGACCGCGCCACTCCCCTGCTGCGCCAGCTCATGGGACTCGACTACCCCTATCCCGAAATCCTCGACGACAACCAGGGTGGGGTCACGATCGGCCGCGACACCGACGCAGCCAGCCATTCGGCGCTGGATCCCTCGTGACTTTGCGAGTCGGGATCGTCGGGACCTCCTGGTGGCCCGATGCCATGTACCTTCCCGCCCTGCAAGGCCTCGACGACGTTGACGTGTCGGCGGTGCTGGGTCGCGATGCGCAACGTACCGAAGCGTTCGCCCAACGTTGGGACATTTCGGCGTTCCACACCCAACCCGAAGCGTTCTTCGACCACCAACTCGACGCGGTAATCATCGCCTCAGCCAATGACTCCCATCATCGCCTCACGCTTGACGCCCTCGACGCCGGGCTCCACGTGCTCTGCGAGAAACCGCTAGGGCTTTCAGTCGCCGAAGCCACCGAGATGACGGTGGCGGCCGAAGCGGCCGGAGTGGTGACCCTCGTTCCGTTCACCTACCGCTACATGCCGGTCAACCGTTGGGTGAAACAACTCCTTGACGACGGCTACCTCGGTACCCCGTACCACCTCGGGCTGCGCTACTTCACCGGTTTTGCCCGCGACGGCGAATACGCCTGGCGTTTTGATCGTTCCGAAGCCGGAAGCGGAGTTATCGGCGACATTGGGAGCCACTGGCTGTACCTCGCCCGATGGATGTTCGGTGAGGTGCAGGCCGTGAATTGCCGTTCAACCAGCTTCATTGCTCGCGACGAACGACCCGACCAACGGCCCTACGAACGGGGGGAAGATTCGGCGGTGATGACGCTGGAGTTCGTTTCGGGCGCGTACGCCACACTTCAGGTCAGCGCCGTGTGCTGGGAAGGAACGGCGTTTGGCCAGACCCACGAACTTGACGCTCACGGTTCGGACGGCACCATCTACGCCACCTGCGATTGGGAGAATCGCCAGCAGGTGCGAGGGGTGCGGGCCGGAGAACCGGGCCCGGCCCGTGACCTTCCCATCCCGGACCGCATCTGGGGGGCCGCACGGCGCGACACCGTCCACAACACCTACCGGGACGTTTTCCGTCAGTCCGGTGCCATGATCGGCGATTTCGTCAACGCCATCCGCACCGGCGAACCAACCGGCCCCGACTTTCGCGACGGTCTCAGGATCCAGCAGCTCTGCGAAGCCGCCCTGAACAGCGCCGCCGCTGGTGGTGCCCGGATCGTGGTCTGATCGCCGTGCAACCCGGCCCCGCCGCCACCGGTTCTCGCTGCTGGTTGGTTGGGTTTCTCGGAGTGCTGGCCGCGCTGGTGGTTAGCGGTTGCGCCGCTGACGATCCGCGATCAACCACCATCGGGGCCACCGTCGGGATCGAAGCCAACGGTTGCTCCATGGTTTCCGAATACGGCACCGGCGTAGCGGTGAACTACCGCGGCGAAACGTTTGTGGTGACCAGCGCCCACACCGTTGCCGGGGCTCGAACCATCACCGTCCACGACGCCGACCAGACCCATCCGGTCACGGTGGTCGCCTTCGACCCGGATCGCGACATCGCGGTGCTCGAAACCACCGGCGTGTTCGAACCGAGCGGGCTTGCGCTGGCCGACCCGCAAACCGGAAGCCGGGCGACGGTCCTCGTCTGGGACCCCCATCAGGGCATCACCCACCTCCCCACCCGCATCAGCCGTCTCCTGCGGGTCACCATCGAAGACATCTATGTCGAAGATCGGGTTACCCGTCGGGCGTTCGAGTTTGATGGGGTGATCAAACCAGGTGACTCCGGGGCCCCTGTCGTTGACCCCGAGGGGCGCATCCTCGGGATCGTCTACGCCCGGTCACGAAGCCGCTCCGTGGGCTTTGCCATCTCCGCCCCGGAACTCGGTGACCTGCTTGACACGGTTCCGTCCGATCCGGCCCTCCGAGAACCCGCATCGGTCGGTCGCTGCCTCTAGTCTCTGTCCCCATGATCCTTGGATTCGATGTCGGTGGAACCAACGCCCGCGCGCTACTCGTCGACCCAGCCACCGGTGAGATCGTTGACCGCGACCGCGAATCAAGTGCGGGCACCGGACCGGTACTGCTCGAAACGCTGGTGCGGATGATCGACCGGATGACCCGGCACAACCAGTGCGAGATCAAATCCATCGGTTTGGGGGTGGCGGGCCTCGCCCACCGGTCGGGAGTCATCTACTACTCCCCTAACCTTCCTGACCTTGTCGAGTACCCGCTGGGGACTGAACTCGCCGACCGGGTCGGCCTACCCGTCACGGTCATGAATGACGCCACCGCTGGCACGTGGGCCGAGGCCAAACTCGGCGCCGGTCGGGGCAGCGACGATTTCATGCTGATCACCCTCGGTACCGGCATTGGAAGCGGGTTCGTCTGTGGTGGTCAGCTCATCAACGGACACAACGGGTTCGCTGGCGAGTCTGGCCACATGGTGGTGGACGCCAACGGGCCCACCCACCACACCGGGCAACGAGGGCCGTGGGAGTACTACGCCTCAGGAACGGCGCTTGGTGGACTCGGAAAGTCCCAAGCCACGATCGGCCTGTTTCCCTCCGCGTTGACGCTGGCTGGTTCTGTGGCTGCCATCACCGGTTTCACGGTGGCTGAAGCGCTCAAACTTGGCGACAAAGAAGCCGAACGCATTTTCGATGGTTTCTGCCGTCAGGTGGCAACCGGTTTGGCCAACCTAGTGATGATCTTCGATCCGGAACGGATCGTGCTCGGTGGTGGACTAACCGACATCGGTGCTCCGTTACGAGACGGGACGCAGCAGTGGCTGAACCGGCTGGTGCTCGGTGGCGAGCACCGCCCCACCGTTGAAGTGGTCATGGCCCAACTCGGCGACGACGCTGGCGCGTTGGGAGCGGCCCTCTGGTCGATCGAGACAGCCGACTGATCCGCTACCTGACGTGAAACGGGCGCAACGGAGGTGACCAGGTAACCTTCACGGTTATGCCCGAGTATCGAAGTCGCACCACCACCCAAGGTCGCAACATGGCCGGCGCCCGCGCCCTTTGGCGAGCGACCGGTATGACCGACGACGACTTCGACAAGCCCATCATCGCCATCGCCAACTCGTTCACCCAGTTCGTTCCCGGCCACGTGCACCTCAAAGATCTCGGTCAGCTCGTGGCACGCGAAATCGAAGCGGCCGGAGGGATCGCCAAGGAGTTCAATACGATCGCGGTCGACGACGGCATCGCCATGGGCCACGACGGCATGCTGTACAGCCTCCCCAGTCGAGACCTGATCGCCGATTCGGTCGAATACATGGTGAACGCCCACTGCGCCGATGCGCTCGTCTGCATCTCGAACTGCGACAAAATCACCCCTGGAATGCTGATGGCGTCGATGCGGCTCAACGTTCCGACCGTGTTCGTCACCGGTGGCCCGATGGAGGCTGGCAAAACCAAGCTGGCTGGGGTCAACGTGAAGCTGGACCTGATCGACCCGATGATCAAAGCCGGCGACAAAGCGGTTAGCGACGAAGACGTCCTACAGATGGAACGTTCGGCCTGCCCGACCTGTGGTTCCTGCTCCGGAATGTTCACGGCCAACTCCATGAACTGCCTCACCGAAGCGTTGGGACTGTCGCTGCCCGGCAACGGCACCGTGCTTGCTACCCATGCCGACCGGGAACAGTTGTTCCTTGAGGCGGGCCGGTTGATCGTTGACATCACCCGCCGCTACTACGAAAAAGACGATGAGGCCGTCTTGCCTCGGTCAATCTGCACCAAAGCCGCTTTCGAAAACGCCATGACCCTCGACATCGCCATGGGCGGTTCGACCAACACGGTGCTGCACATTCTGGCTACCGCGCTAGAAGCCGGTGTTGATTTCACGATGGACGACATCGATCGTCTCAGCCGCATCACCCCCGCCATCTGCAAGGTCGCACCTTCGACCAACGACTACCACGTGGAGGACGTTCATCGGGCTGGCGGAATCATGGCCATTCTCGGCGAACTCGACCGGGGTGGACTGCTCGACGTTTCGCTGCCGACCGTGCACAGCCCGACACTCAGCGACGCGCTCGATCGCTGGGACGTGATGCGAGCCCCGAGCGAGGCCGTTACCGAATTCTTCCGAGCCGGACCGGCCGGTATCCCGACGCAGGTGGCGTTCAGCCAGAGCACCCGTTGGGATTCGCTCGATCTCGACCGAGCCAACGGATGCATCCGCAGCGTCGAAAATGCCTACTTTCAAGACGGCGGTCTCGCCGTCTTGTTCGGCAACATCGCCGAGAACGGCTGCATCGTCAAGACG
>JAFMKU010000080.1 GCA_017852795.1 Candidatus Neomicrothrix sp. | reverse complement strand
TGATCTTGTTGGGGGCGATCGGTGCCGCAGTGTTGTCCACGCATCGGGTTGTGCTCGTTGATCGCAAGGTGGTGGCCTGATGGTGAACCTCATTGCCGCTTTGAACATCAGCGAAGTAGCGGTCATCGGGCTGTTGGTAGCCAGCCTGCAGTTCGCCACCCTGCTGTACTTGGCTGCGCTCGGCGAGACGATTGCGGAAAAGTCTGGTGTGCTCAACCTGGGAGTTGAGGGGATGATGGCGGTCGGTGCAGTGGTGGGGTACATCGCGGCGGTGTCCACCGGTTCACCATGGATAGGTTTGCTGGTCGGAGGTCTCGCCGGTGCTGCCGCGGCCGGGGTGCACGCCGTGATCGCAGTGGTGCTCGGAGCCGATCAGGTGGTGAGCGGTTTAGCGTTGACCATCCTTGGCCTCGGGCTCGCCAACTTCATCGGTGATGGCTACACCGACGATCCCCGCCGGTCGTTGTTTGTTGATCTGGACCTTCCCGGCCTGAGCGATATTCCGTGGGTTGGGGAAGTCGTGTTTTCGGCAACCCCGGTGACCTATCTGGCGGTGGGGTTGGGGGTTGCTACCTGGTTCGCGCTGAACCGGACCAGTTTGGGTCTCGGGTTGCGGGCGGTGGGGGAGAGTGCGTCCACCGCCGACGCCGCGGGCCACGGTGTGACCGCCATGCGGATCGGCGCGGTGTTGATCGGTGGATTGTTCGCTGGTTTCTCCGGGGCATACCTGACCACCACCGGGATTGTTGGAGCCTGGAGCGAAGGGCTTACCGCCGGACGCGGTTGGATTGCCGTCGCGCTGGTGATCTTTGGGGCCTGGCGGTCGGGTCGAGCAGCGCTCGGTGCGTTGCTGTTCGGTTTCACGCTGGCGTTACGCAACCGTCTGCAACCGTTCGGGGTCGAGTTCTCCCCGATCCTGCTGTCGATGCTTCCGTACCTGCTGACGGTGCTGGTGCTGATCGGTATTTCGATCAAAGCCCGCCATCAACCGTCACCGGCCCCCGCCGGGCTCGGAACGCCGTACCGTCGCGAAGAACGCTGACTCAGGCGTCGAGCACTTTGTGGCGAGCGTCTTCGGGGGAGACCAGCGGAAGATCGGTTGACCACGGGAAGTTGATCCACTGATCGGTCTGTTTCCAGACGTAATCGCATTTCACCAACGAATGGGATTTTTCGTACAGCACCGCAGCTCGAACCTCCGACACCCGTTCGGCGCAGAAGTCGTAGACCATTTTCAAAGTGTGGCCGGTGTCGGCTACGTCGTCGGCGATCAGAATCTTCGCATCTTCCATGTCTACGAAATCAACGTAGGGGGGAAGCATGACCGGCACCGGGAGGCGTTCGTTGACCCCGGTGTAGTACTCGCAGTTCATGACGTAAATGTTTTTGACGGAGAGTGCGTAGCCGAGCGAACCAGCGACGAGCAGGCCGCCTCGGGCAATGGCGAGGATCATCTCCGGCCGGTATCCGTCATCGGCTACTTGGGCTCCGAGTTCACGCACCGCAGTGCCGTACGTCTCGTAGCTCATCACTTCGCGTTCTTCGCTCATCGACGGCACCCTAGCCGACGACTTTCATCCCAGTCATAGCCGTTGGACAATCAAGCGGTGAGGCTGGTCACCGCGACCGTTCGGGCTAGCTGACCCGCACGTTGATTTGGTGGTAACCCTCGGCACCGTCGGGGGCAACAGCCCGGGGACCAGCCGATTGAATCGCGCCGTTCGCGTCAACGGCCCGAACTTCTATCTGGTGGTTGCCGGGGGTCGCGTCCCATTCGGTGTGCCACTGGATCCACGTTTCGTCGCTGCCCAGAACGGCCAGATCGCAACGCTGCCAAGGGCCTTGATCGACCCGCACCTGCACCTCGCGAAGTCCTCGACCCACCGCCCACGCAACTCCGGCAATCGGCACCCGACCGGCCCGAACGGTGCTTCGGTTCGCGGGCACGTCGATCCGCGAAGCGGTCTTCATCGGCCCTTCTTTCGACCAGCCAAGGTTGATCCAGTACCCGTTAAACGACTCCCAGGTGGTGAGGCGGATCTCTTCGAGCCATTTGGTCGCCGATACGTAGCCGTACAGTCCCGCCACGACGAGCCGGGCCGGGAACCCGTGCCGGACCGGTAGCGGCTCACCGTTCATTCCCACCGCGATGAGCGCGTTGCGCCCGTCGGCAAGCACCGTTGTCGGAAAGCCAGCGGTGAAGTCATCCACGGACCGCCCGACGATCTGACTGGCTTCTGGTTGTATCCCGGCGTTTTCCAACACGTCAACGAGCGGAACGCCAAGCCAGACTGCGTTCCCGACGAGGTCCCCGCCGATCGGGTTCGACACACACGACAGCGTGATGGTCTGCTCAACGAGGTCCATGTTGAGCAGGTCTTCGTAACGAAGGGTGAGCGGCCGGTCAACGAGGCCGGTTACCGACAACGACCAGTCGTCCGGGTCGACTTGGGGGATCGAAAGGGCGGTGTCGATCCGATAAAACGAGTTGCCATCCGAAGGGGTCACCCAAGGGCTGAGACCGGGCACGTCGAAAGCTTCGGTCTGGACTACTCCGTCAGCGACCAGCACCGGTCGGTCAACGGACCGGGCCACCGGGTCAGGAAGCGCCACGTTGGCTCGAGCGAGTTCGGCTCGGCTGGTACCAGACCCGAGTCGTCCAATCCCGTAGCCGGTGATGGCAACCGCACCCGCCCCTGTGGTCCAGCTCAGAAACGACCGGCGACTGTGCGCCGGATTGCGGGGGTCTTCCAGCGGTTCCTCCGAACCAACCAGGGCCGATCCGACGGTCCAGAGCCGCGCCTTGTCGATCAGGACCGCAAAAGTCGCGGCACCCGCCACGGCCGCGATGACGCCGGCGGCTATCCCGTTCGCGGTGGGGGTTTGCGGGTTGCGGGCAACCGCCCACGCCCCGAGGATCCCGAACCCTGCGAACCCGACCAACCCGAGCCGAATGTGACGGGTCAGCGACAGTCGCCCCAGCAACCCGGCGATCAGCAACGCAGTGACGGTGATCCCCAGCACAAGGTTGCCTTTGCCGGCCGACCCCAGGTTCTCGATTGATTCACGAGCCACGAACCCCGGTACGTAGTCGATGACGAGTTCACCAACCGCGAGCACCAACCCGGGCACGTCGGTGGTCTTTTCGATGACCTGCCCCACCCCAAGCGCCACTCCCGCCGCGGTGACACCGGCGAGTGTCCCGGGCCACCGCGGACCCGCTACCGGTTCTGGTGTTGGTACCGCTGACGACGCTGAGCCACGATCCATCCCTCAAGTCTGGCCTCTGGCCGGGCCCGATACGTGGTTGGGCGGCGACCGTCACCGGCGCGAGTCAGACACGATCCAGTGATCCTGAGGCAGACTGAGGCGATGGGAACGTTCCACCGATGACGGTGCTTGACGATTGGGGCTTCGGGCTGGTGCCGGCTGCGTCCTGGCAGCCTGAGGCTGTGCCAGCCCGGGTTGTTCGGGTAGATCGCGGCGAATGCGACGTGATCAGCGTTTCGGGACGACTTCGGGTCTTGTCGGATTCGCAACGATCACAAGACGAGTGGGCACCGGTGACCGGCGATTGGGTCGAGTTGTCCGAAGCCGATGGCATCGGGACGATCATCTCTCGGGTGTTGCCCCGACGCACCAGCGTGAGTCGCCGGGACCCGGCCGAACGTGACACCGAGCAGGTGCTGGCCAGCAACGTCGATGTGGTGGCGGTGGTGCACGGACTCGACCGGCCCCTTCCCCCTGGGCGCCTCGAACGGCTTCTGGTGCTGGCGTTGGATAGCGGTGCCGAACCGTTGATTCTGCTCAGCAAAAGCGACCAGCGTGGCTCGGGGAGTGGAGGTGACGCAGAAGCGGTGGTTCGAGCGCTGGCCGGAACGATCCCGGTGCTCCTCACCAGCGTCGAGGACGGTTCTGGCCTTGATGCGCTGCGGGCGCGAGTCGGTTCGGGCCGTACGTTGGCGCTGGTCGGGGCGAGTGGTGTCGGCAAGTCGTCGTTAGTCAACGCGTTGGTGGGCGACGAGGTGCTGGCGGTTGGTGACGTGCGCGGCGGGGATGCCAAAGGCCGGCACACCACCACCGCCCGTGAACTGGTTCGTCTGCCCGAAAACGCCGGGTTGCTCCTCGACACCCCCGGGATTCGTTCGGTGGGGTTGTGGGAGGCCGAACATGCGCTCGATGTGGTGTTCGCCGACCTGCTCGAACGAGCGAGCCAATGTCGGTTCCGGGACTGCGCGCACGACACCGAACCGGATTGTGCACTGCGGGCCGCGGTGGACCGCGGCGACCTTGACGTCTTACGTCTGGAGCGGTTCCGTAGCTTGGTGGCCGAACTCGACGCGCAGCACCAACGCGAAGAAGAACGGCGCCGGCGTGGTGAACGCTAAACCGCGGAGCTGACGGTCAGGATCGGTACTGAACCGATGTGTCACAATTGCGAGTCGGAAGCCAGCAACGCCCGCCGGTCGACTTTGTCGCTGGCGTTGCGGGGCAGGGCGTCAACGACACGGATCGCCTCCGGGAGTTTGTGGTGAGCGAGCCGTGTCGCCGCGAACGTTCGAAGGTCCAACAGCGTGGGTGGAGTGCCTTCAGCGACAATGACCGCCACCCCGATTTCTCCCATGATGTCGTCCGGCCGAGCGATCACCGCCACTTCACGCACCGCCGGATGGTCAACAAGGACCGCCTCAACTTCCATCGGGTAGACGTTGTAGCCACCCCGGATGAACATTTCTTTGACCCGTCCCGACAAACGGAACACGCCGTGGTTGTCGCGGG
>JAFMKU010000035.1 GCA_017852795.1 Candidatus Neomicrothrix sp. | reverse complement strand
CCAAGAAAGCCCCAGCCAAGAAAGCCCCAGCCAAGAAAGCCCCAGCCAAGAAAGCCCCAGCCAAGAAAGCTGCGAAGCGTCGCCGCTAAGGCACCAAAGAGAGCGAAGTACCGCAGCCCCGGCATCCGTGCCGGGGCTGCGGCCGTTTTCTCGGTAGATTGCCCGCCATGGCTGCCCAGTACATCTTCACCATGCACAAGGTCGGAAGGTTTATTCCCCCCGACCGCGACGTTCTCAAAGACATCACGCTGGCCTTTCTGCCGGGAGCCAAAATCGGAGTCCTTGGGCCCAACGGGGCCGGAAAGTCGACGCTGCTGCGGATCATGGCCGGTATCGATACCGACTTCACCGGTGAGGCCCGTCTGACCGACGGTTTCACGGTAGGGATGCTGGAACAGGAACCAGAGCTTGACCTGTCCAAAACGGTGCTTGAGAACGTCATGGATGGAGCCGGTGAGGCTTCGGCTCTGCTCGCCGAGTACGACGAGATCATGGCGGGATGGTCAGACCCCGACGCCGACTACGACAAGTTGGGGGCCCGGCAGGCGTCGGTTGAATCCAAGATCGAAGCATTGGGGGCCTGGGATCTTCAACGTTCGGTAGAGATCGCCATGGACGCCCTTCGGACTCCACCGGGCGACTCGCCGGTGGTGAACCTTTCGGGTGGCGAAAAACGGCGGGTGGCGTTGGCTCGGCTCCTGCTGTCAAAGCCCGACCTGTTGCTGCTCGACGAACCCACTAACCATCTTGATGCCGAATCGGTGGCCTGGCTTGAGCGCACCCTTCAGGACTATCAGGGCACCGTGGTCGCCATCACCCACGATCGTTACTTCCTCGACAACGTCGCCGGCTGGATTTTGGAGATCGACCGGGGCCGTGGCTTCCCGTTCGAAGGAAACTACTCCACCTATCTTGAGAAGAAAGAGGAGCGTTACGCGCTCGAGCAACGCCATGAGGACAAACGGACCCGAACGCTGAAACGGGAACTGGAATGGGTTCGCATGGCGCCGAAAGCTCGTCAGGCCAAGGGACGAGCCCGGCTCGCCGCCTACGACAAACTTCTCGAAGAGCAGAAAGCTGCTGAAGGTCGGGCCGAGGAACTCGAAATCGTGATTCCCGCCGACCGGCGCCTCGGCGACGTGGTGATCGAGGTTGATCACCTGTCCAAGAGTTTCGGTGATCGCCTCCTGATCGACGACCTCTCGTTTTCTTTGCCACCTGCCGGCATCGTCGGGGTCATTGGAGCGAACGGCGCCGGAAAGTCAACCCTGTTCAACATGCTGATCGAGGCTCACGAACAAACCGGTGACCCGGCGGGGATCCCCGACGCGGGAACCATCCGCATCGGCCCCACCGTGCAGCTCGGCTATGTCGATCAGAACCGGACACTTGATCCCAGCAAGACGCTCTATGACGAGATCACTGGCGGAGTCGACCATCTCGAAGTTGGGGGTCGGGAGATGCACGGCCGCTCCTATGTCGCCTCATTCAACTTCAAAGGCCCCGACCAACAAAAGATGGTCGGCAACCTCTCGGGTGGTGAACGCAACCGTGTTCATCTGGCGAAGGTGCTCAAAGAAGGAGCCAACGTGCTACTTCTCGATGAGCCGACCAACGACCTTGACGTGGACACCCTCCGTGCCCTTGAGGACGCCGTCGAGGCCTACCCCGGGTGTGCGGTAATCGTCAGCCATGATCGTTGGTTCCTTGACCGGGTAGCGACCCACATTCTCGCCTTTGAAGGCGATTCAACGGTGCGTTGGTTTGAAGGCAACTTCAGCGAATACGCCGACTACCGTCGCCGCGAACACGGAGTCGACGCCATGCGCCCGCAGCGGATCACCTACAAGCCAGCTACTCGGAACTAACCGGCGGGACTACCGTTGTCTGATGCCTGACCTCAACGATCATCAACTCGCGGCCGAACTGGCTTCGGAGGCAGGACAACTGCTGTTGAACCTGCGGGCCGAACTCGTAGCGAACGACGCTCCCCCGGCGCTGCTGAAAGCCGAAGGCGACGCCCGGGCCCACCGGCTGCTCATGGAACGTCTGGCCGAGCGTCGTCCAGATGATGCGGTGCTCAGCGAGGAAGGCAAAGACGATCCGGTTCGTCTCGACGCTGAACGGGTTTGGATCATCGACCCGCTTGACGGGACCCGTGAATTCAGTGAGCACCCCCGCAGTGACTGGGCGGTTCACGTAGCGCTCGTGATCGATCATCAACCGGTAGCCGGAGCGGTAGCCCTCCCCGGACTGGCTCTCACGTTGAGCACCGCCGATGCCCCCACCCTCAACCCGTCCGCTCCGGCCACGCCGCGGGTGATCGTCAGCCGGAGTCGCCCACCAGCCGCCGCGCTGCATGTCGCCGAATCGCTCCACGCCGATCTGGTAGAGATGGGTTCGGCCGGAGCGAAAGCGATGGCGGTGGTTCGTGGGGAGTGCGAGGTGTACGTCCACAGCGGCGGCCAATACGAATGGGACAGTTGCGCCCCGGTCGCAGTCGCAGCGGCGGCGGGCTGCCACGTGAGCCGCATCGACGGTTCGCCCCTTCGCTACAACCAGACCGACGTGTATCTGCCAGATCTGGTGATCTGTCGGCCCGAACTCGCCGACCAGACACTGGCGGCGTTGGCCTCTTTTACTGACTAATCGGTTTCTGGCCGATCGCCGCGGGTGTGTCGGACAACACGCCAACCGAGGTTGGCGTCCGAAGCCAGCACGGCAACACTGTGCGGGTGACCGGTTCCCCCTCCGATCTTGTACACGGTGCCTTCAGCGACCAGCCTCCGTGGCTGGTCGACCCGAGCACGATCGCCTGGCTTGACGACGTTGACGCGCTGCGTACCACCACCCAACGGCGACTTCCTTCCCTGATCCGTCCCCCTCGCATTCCCCCGGTACGGCGTGCGATCACCGTCGTTGGCCATCTAGCCCGTGGACTGCTCGGATGGTTGGTGTTTGGCCGTCGCAAAGACGGTCCGGATCGCCGGGCAGACCTTTCTCGCCGGATGCGAGAAGCGGCCGAACGGTTGGGGCCGACCTACATCAAGCTCGGTCAAATCATCTCCAGCGGTGAAGGTCTGTTCCCCAGCGAATTGGTGGCCGAGTTTGCCAAGTGCCGCGATCAGGTACCGGCCGAAACGTTTGCCGTGGTGCGCCGCGTGGTCGAATCTGAACTCGGCGGTTCGCTAGAAACCCATTTCGCTCGTTTCGAGCGGGAACCGATCGCCGCTGCCTCCATCGCCCAGGTCCACGCGGCTCGTCTTCACGACGGAACCGAAGTGGTGGTCAAGGTCCAACGCCCAACCGTCGATGAGCTCGTGCACGACGACCTGCGGGTCATGGCCTGGCTTTCGCCGTTCCTCGTGGGGCGTATCCCGGTGGCCTCGTTGGCCAATCCACCGGCACTCGTTGAGGTGTTCGCTCAGACCATTAGCGAAGAACTCGACTTCCGCATCGAAGCCGCCAACATGCTGGACGTGGCGAAGGTGTTCACTGACCTCGGCCAGACCCAGTTCGTCGTACCAAGGCCGCACCCGCAGATGGTGACTCGTCGGGTGCTGGTCATGGAACGCCTTGATGGTTTCCGTTTCGATGACTTGGACAGCTACGAGGAACACAACGTCGACACTCAAGCGGTGGTCCGGGCCGGAATGATCGGTTTTATGGAAGGTGCGCTCATCCACGGCGTGTTCCACGGTGACCTCCACGGCGGCAACCTCTACGTGCGACCCGACGGCAAAACCGCCCTTTTGGACTTCGGCATTACGGGCCGCATGAGCGAGGCTCGGCGGCTGGCGTTCGTGCGACTGTTGATCGGCGGGATGATGAACGATCCGGTCGGGCAGCTAGCAGCGATGCGAGACCTCGGAGCGCTCCCGGCCGATACCGATCTTGAGGTCGTGGCCAAAGACCTCGGCCTACTCGACGAAATCATCGATCCGACCACGTTGACCCCGGAGCAGCTCACCGAGGAACTGCAGCGGGTCGTCAAGGCGTTGCTCAGCTACGGCGCCCGGATGCCTAAAGAACTGATGCTGTTCGTCAAGAACATGGTGTTTCTCGATGGGGCAATTGCCCGCCTGGCCCCCGATCTGGACCTGCTCGCCGAGATCGCCCACGTCGCCACCTACTTCGCCACCACCCACGGAACCCGCCTCGCCGCCGAAGTGGGCATGAAGGTCGAAGAGTACGCCTTCGACCCGGACGGGGTGCGGGCCGCGTTTGGCGTGGACCGGTCGGTGGAGCAGATGACCTACCGGGAGCTTCAGGAGCGGCGAGACATCATCCGCCGACGCCTGCAACAACGAGCCTGAGCAAGCGCGACCTCACCGGTCGAACCGTCTAGGTTCGTTGCCATGCGTCTCGTCGTCGCCCGCTGCACCGTTGACTACCAGGGTCGACTTCAGGCCCATCTTCCGTCGGCGGTTCGCTTGGTCATGGTGAAAGCCGATGGTTGCGTGGCAATTCATGCCGACGGTGGCGCCTACAAACCGTTGAATTGGATGAACGCCCCCAACCGGATCAACGAGGACGATGATGCGGGAGTTTGGACGGTGACCAGCCCCAAAGGCGAAGTGTTGACCATCACCTTCGATGAGGTCATCAGCGACACGTCAGTTGATCTCGGGATCGACCCAGGGCTGCAAAAAGATGGGGTTGAGGCGCACCTCCAGGAACTTCTGGCTGACAATCCGACCACGATCGCCGACGGGCTGCGATTGGTGCGTCGCGAATTCCCCACCGACATCGGCCCGGTTGACCTGATGTGCCGTGACGCTCAAGGGCAGGCTGTTGCCGTCGAAATCAAACGGCGAGGCGAGATCGACGGGGTTGAACAACTGACCCGCTATCTGGAGTTCCTGAACCGCGATCCCCTGCTCCGACCCGTCCGTGGCGTGTTTGTCGCCCAAGAAATCAAACCCCAAGCCAAAGTCTTGGCCAGCGACCGTTCGATTGACTGGGTTGAAGTTGACTATGACGAGCTACGGGGCATCGAATCCCCGAACCTGCGCCTCTTCTAGCTCAGCAACGCAGTAGTTTGCTACGAATGCAGCGCTCAATTTGGGTGATTCTCGCGGGGCTTGGCATGTTCGTCGGCCTCTGGGTCCTCGACGATGTAGCGTTCGGTGCCGACATTCGACGCAACGTTGACGTGACGGGAATCGATATCGGCGGGTTGAGCCGCACGGATGCCATCGACCGGTTAGCAACCGAGTTCGACGGCGAGGTAACCCTTCGTTACGGCGACGCGGAGACGACGCTGCCCCTCGCCGACCTCGGAGTGTCGCTACAGGTCGACGAGGTCACCGCGTCGGCTTCGGACCGGGGAACGTTCGCCTGGCGACCCTTCACCTGGCTGGCCTCGCTGGTCGCCTCCCGGTCGGTACCAGGCCAGTATCACATCGACGAAGATCGCCTCGATACCTTCCTTGACGACCAAGGCGACGCGTTGTTCGACCTTCCTGATGGTGCCCCGTCGGTTTCGCTGATCGAAGGAGAACTGGTAGCCACCGTTGGTTCCGGTCATCCCCCGGTCGACGTCGCCGCGCTCGTCAGCGAACTGGAACGGGTACTGACTGCACCGGCGGATCAGCGAACAATCGACCTGCCTACGCTGCAATCCACCCCGGCCGATGGGCCGCTGGTACGCCTCGTTGCCGACATGAACGAACTCACTGCTGAGGGGATCACGGTGGAGGTGGTGGGTCAACGCAAGCGGGTGCTGCTCCGAGCCGAGGACCTGAGAGCCTGGTTGGTGTTCGAAGGGACCACCTCCAAGCCGACCGTGTCGCTTGCCCCCGACGCCGTTCAGGCCGCGCTGCATGAACGGTTCGGTGAAGATGACCAGCCCGGCGCCGAACCCCGTTTCGAGGTTGCTGGTGATGGTTCGGTCAAGATCATCGGTGCTGCCGCCGGTTCGGTCTGCTGCGACGCGGATTCTCCTGAACGGATTTGGAAAGCGCTAGAAGAACAGAAGTCCAGCGTTTCGCTCGTCCCGAGCGAAGATCCAGAAGTCCGGGGTGTGGCCTGGGCCGAGTCGTTGGGGATCGTGGAACTGGTCGGCGAGTTCACCACCAACTACACCGCCGGTCAGAGTCGGGTCACCAACATTCGGCGGATCGCAGAACTCACCCAAGGCGCAGTGATCGAACCGGGCGAAACGTTCTCGGTCAACGATTACGTCGGTCGGCGCACGGTGGAGAACGGTTTCGTAAGCGCTGGCATGATCCTCAACGGTGTCTTCTACCCATCGGTGGGGGGTGGGATCAGCCAGTACGCAACAACGCTGTTCAACGCCGCGTTCTTTGCCGGGTTGGACTTCGGCGAGTACCAGAGCCACTCGATCTATCTCAGTCGCTATCCGTACGGCCGTGAAGCGACCGTCTCGTTTCCCAACCCCGACCTTCAGATCACCAACAACACCGAATACGGGGTCCTGATCTGGCCGACCACCACCGACCGGTCGATCACCGTTCGTTTGTATTCCACCAAAACGGTGACCGGCGAACAGACCGGGCAGACGTCACGCCAGGTCGGCGCGGCCTGCACGCTGGTAACAACCGAACGGACCCGCACCTGGCTGAGCGACCAGCGCACCGAAACGGATTACGTCAAGGCCCGCTACCGCCCGGAAGGCATCTCCTGCGACGGGCAATCAAGCGTCCCCACCACGACCACGACCCCACCCGCCACCACCGCACCACCCACCACGACCACGACCCCACCCGCCACCACCGCACCACCCACCACCGCGCCACCCACCACCGCGCCACCCACCACCGCGCCACCCACCACCGCACCACCCACCACTGTGGCGCCGAGCAGCACACCTGCCCCCACTGTGGGCCCCACCGAGCTTCGGTGAGGGCAGCCAACAAACTCTCTGCCCCACGGTGCCAGCAGACAGGTGGCTGCCCTAGCCTCTCGACATGACCGCGTCCCCCGCCCGCGAGATCGCCATTGTCGGAGCCGGCCCGGCCGGGACCGCTGCCGCGATCGAATTGTCCCATGCTGGCCATTCGGTTCACGTCTTTGACCGTGCCACCTTTCCTCGCGACAAATGCTGTGGCGATGGGCTCACCACGTTGGCGCTCCGAGAACTCGAACATCTCGGGTTTGATCCGCAACAAGTCTCCAGTTGGATCACCGTCGACGAGGCCCACATCCGGTCCCCCCGCGGCACCGAACGTCGCTACCCGCTGCCAACCGGCGAGGGGTACCACGCGGCGGTGGCCCGACGGATTGATCTCGATGCTGCGCTGGTCGAACTCGCCGGTCAGGCCGGGGCCCACGTCCACGAAGGACACCGGCTCACCGCCATCGACACCAACGACGACGGGGCCACCCTCACCTTCTCCTCCGGCGATCCGGACACCGCCAGTACGACTGATCAGCAAACATTCGCCGCGTCCTACGTGATCGCGGCCGATGGCATGTGGTCGCCGGTCCGCAAGATGCTCGGCCTGTCCGTCGATGGTTACCGCGGCGAATGGCATGCCTTCCGCCAGTACTTCGTCAACGTCAGTGACCGAGCGGCGCGAGAACTCATGGTCTGGTTCGAAAAAGATCTCCTTCCTGGTTATGCCTGGTCGTTCCCTTTGAGCGGAAACCGAGCCAACGTTGGGTTCGGGATCCAACGCGGAAGCGGCCTTCACGTTGGCGACATGAACGCGCTCTGGGAGGACCTACTCGCCCGGCCGCACATCCGGGCCTTTCTCGGCCCCGACGCTGTCGCCGAGGACTCACACAAGGCATGGCCGATCCCGGCTCGAGTTGGCCGAGTGCCGCTCACCGGTCCCCGCACCTTGTTCGTTGGTGACGCGGCAGCGGTTACGGATCCGATGACCGGCGAAGGCATCGGGCAGGCACTGCTCACCGGCCGCCTCGCGGCCAAAGCGGTCCTGGCCGGTGGCGACCCGCGTCGAACCTACGAAGCTGAGGTTCGACGCGAACTCGTGGCTGACGACCGGATGGCTCGCCTTTTGATCCCGCTGCTGGCTCGCCCCACCGTGGCCGGAGCTGCGTTGCGCGCAACCGGACTCACCGACTGGACCCGACGCAACTTCGCCCGCTGGATGTTTGAGGATTATCCGCGGGCGATGATTGCGACTCCACGACGCTGGCACCGAGGCATGTTTACCGGGCCAGGAGCCAAGCTGTAACGCAGGAACGTGGCGCATCAGCGTCGCCGTGAAGCCAACGTGGTTGCTTCCCGGGACCCAACGAGTGACCCAATGTTGCGGACGGGTCCTAACCTGTGCGAGTGGCCCACTTCATAGACCGATGGGACGATGACATTGATCGTCGCTGGGACCGCTGGCGGGGACAGCCAGCGGTAGATCGCTTGTTCTACTCCGCGTCAGAGGCTGGGAACTTCTCGGTGATCTGGCACCTGCTCGGCCTGATCCTGGCCTTCGCCCACACCGACCCGATGATCGCCGTTGTCGTGAGCGTGGGGTTGGCGGTTGAATCTGCACTGGTCAACGGTCCCGTCAAAGCTGCGTTTCGTCGCTCCCGACCGATCCCGGAAGGCAACCATCCCTACCGGTTGCGTACACCGCTCACTTCCAGCTTTCCTTCGGGTCATGCCTCGGCGGCCATGGTGGCCGCTGCGCTGCTCTCTCGGCAGGGCCTCACTCCACTCTGGTACGCCGTAGCAGCGATCGTGGCGCTGAGCCGGATCCATGTTCGTCTGCACCACGCGTCGGATGTCGCCGGTGGATTGCTGGTCGGTTTCTTGCTCGGGGAAGCCGCCCGGGCGCTCGCCGACGTGCTGGTCTAGCCGGCCCCGGCTGGTCAAAACCCCGGTTGGTCGAGGCTCCGGCTGGTCGAAGCCACGGCACGAACTCCACTGGCCTACGATCTTCGGCATGCAGATTTCCGGAGCAACGATCGTGGTTACTGGCGGTGCGAGCGGTATCGGCAAAGCGATGTCGCGTCGGTTTGTTGAACACGGAGCAGCGGTGGTGTACGTCGTTGACCTTGACGGGCCGGGAGCAGCCGCAGTAGCCGACGAGATTGGTGGGGTTGGAGTCGAGTTGGACGTCACCGACGAGGCCGCCATCGTCAACCTGATCGAGCAGATCGAACGAGACCACGGCCCGATCGATCTCTGGTGCGGCAACGCTGGCATCGGTGCCAACGGAGGCGTCGAGCTTGACGATGACGTCTGGAACGCCAACTGGAACGTCAACGTGCTTGCCCATGTGAAGGCCTGTCGGCACCTGATCCCCCGGTGGATCGCCCGGGGAAGCGGCCATCTGCTCATCACCGCCTCGGCGGCCGGATTGTTGACCAACCTCGGAACCGCGCCGTACGCCGTGACCAAACACGGCGCGGTGGCTTTTGCCGAATGGGTTCGTATCACCCACGGCAATGACGGGGTTGGCGTGTCATGCCTGTGCCCGCAAGGGGTTCGGACCCCGATGACCGAAGCCGATGGCGAACTCGCGATCGAAGTCGTGAAAGCCATGGGGATGATCGAACCGGAGGAAGTGGCCGACGCGGTGGTGGCGGGTCTGGCCGAAGATGCCTTCCTTATCCTCCCCCACCCGGAGGTGGCGCAGTTTGAGCAACGCCGTGCCGGCGACCGGGAACGTTGGCTTCAGGGGATGCAGAAACTCCAGGCCCGACTCCTCGGCTGAGTTCACCGATCAGTTCGCCGATCAGCTTCGCCGATCAGCTTGACGGAGCAAGCGCTTCGATGGCCTCGTCAATGTCAACCCCAGGGAACGGCATAAGCGCGAGCGCTGGGCAGCTCACCCCCGCGTCAATGAACCGCTGAATGTGGTTGCGGCATTGGTCAGGCGAGCCGTGGATGATCAGCTCATCGATCACCGAGTCAGGGATCTTTTCCAACGCCCCTTTGCGATCGCCTGCGGCCCACTGTTCCCAGTGTTCGGCCAGCAGATTACCCCGCCCCATCCATTCGTGGAACGCCCGATACACCGGCACGTTCAGGTAGGCCGCCGCCGCGAACTTGCCGAGCGCACGCGCCGTTTCGGTGTCGCTGGTTGGCGCTACGAACAGGCGGGCCACGATCTGGGCCTGAGGGTTTTCTTCGCGGACAATTGCGCTCACCTGCGCGGCGTTGTCAACCGAGAGCCAGTTGATGATCGCTCCGTCACTTTCGCGGCCAGCCATCCGGAGCATGCCTTCGCGTAGCGCAGCCACCAGAATCGGAACTGGTTGATCGGGGATCAGTCCAAGCCGAAAACCGGAAATCGAGAACGTGTCGTAGGTCTCGGTAATCTTTTCGCCGCTGAGCGCCGCTTTAAGAAACCGAACCGTGTCCCGGGTTCGCTGGTAAGGCTTGTCGAAGGCGATGCCGTTCCAGCGTTCGACGATCACGTTCGACGAAGAGCCAATACCGGCTACGAAACGACCAGGGGCAGCCGAAGCCATGCTGGCTACCGACTGAGCCAGCAACGCTGGTCCTCGGGTGTAGGCCGGGAGGATGGCAGTGCCGAGGCGCATGGTTGGAGCCCAGACCGCTCCCAACGCCAGCGGGGTGAGCCCGTCCGCCCCCATCGCCTCGGCGCTCCACAGGTCGGTGTAACCAAGTCGTTCAAGCCGTTGGAATCGGTCTTTTTGGTTGGCGAGTTGTTCCCCATCGAACGGGACGGTCATTCCGTAGCGGTGCATAGCTGCATCCTTGCACCTACCCACCGGGCAGTGTCACACCCCCATCGCATACTTGAACCATGACCAAACAGTTACTTCTCGTAGACACTTCGCCGTCGTGGCGGATCGACGCTGCATCACGGGCGTGCGGGCTTCGAGGTATCGCTGAGGCCCGCAAGATTCTTCGTGAAGTCGATGCTCGCCAACACCCCGACGGACGGATCGCTTTGCTCAGCTGCCAAGATGAAGCCAATGAAGGTAAACCGCACACCGAGCAGCAGGCGGCGTAGGCCATTCGCCAGTTACGTGCTCATCGCGGCGCTGCTCACTGGTTGTACATCGCCAAACAGCAGCGAACAGACCTCACCCGTGAGCCTCTTTACGGGGGACCCGGCCTCTGCCGAAGCTCTACCCGCCAACGCGGTGGTCGCTAAGATCGTTGACGGCGACACGCTCGACGCCCAGTTCGAGGGCGCGGTGACTCGGGTGCGACTGATCGGCGTGGACACTCCCGAGTCGGTTGACACAGGCCGCGCCAAGCAGTGTTACGGAGCCGAAGCCTCTCGTTTCTTAGCCGACCTCATTCCCGTCGGTACAAACATCGTGCTGGTCCGCGATGCCGATCTGAAGGATCGTTACGGGAGATTGCTGGCCTACGTCGTACGCGCCGAGGACCAGTTCTTTATCAACCTGGCGCTTATCGAATCTGGCTACGCCGCCACCATGTTCTTCGAACCAAACACCAAGTTCGAACAGCAATTCACCGAGGCCGAACGCGTCGCCCGAGAGACCAACACCGGACTCTGGGGAGTTTGTGGTGGACCCGACGTGCCGCTCGACTAGGTTCAGCGTGTGCTGACGCTAAATGAGCAGTTGGGGTTCGCTCCCGAACAGCGGCTCCTGATCCTCTCCGCCGATCGGATGGGTGCGACTCATGCCGCTACCGCCGCCGGTTTGGCTTCGCTTCGCGAGGGTGCCGCCACGACGGCAACGTTGATGATGCCCGGAGCGTGGGCCCGTCATGCCGCTGACCAAATCCTTGGATACTCCGACCTTGACATCGGGGTGCATCTCACGCTCAACGCCGAACTCGAACATTTCCGTTGGGGGCCACTCACGCAATCTCCCAGCCTGCTCGATGGCGACGGTGGGTTTCCCCGAACCGTTGACGACCTTTGGAACCACGCCGATCTCGATGAGGTACGCCGCGAATGCCGGGCGCAGGTCGAACGGGCCATGAGTTGGGGACTTGACCCCACTCACCTCACCACCCACCTGCTCGCGCTTCAGCAACGACCAGAGTTTTTCGATGTACTGGTCGATCTCGCCATCGAAACCGACCTGCCGATTCGGCTCGAATCTGCCGACGCCGAACAAGCCGCGGGGTTTCCGTTCCGGCAACTCGCATACAACGAAGGTTTGCTGTCACCAGACAGGTTCCGGCTGAGAACCAGCAACACCCGGGCCCACCTCGAATCAGTGCTCAACAACCTGCCCGCCGGCGTGACGGAGGTGGCGTTCTCTCCCGCCCTCGCCGCCGAAGAGATCCGGGCCGTTGACCCGCAGGCTTCTAGCCGCTTCGACGATCTCGCCGTGCTGACCGAAAGCCGACTACCGGAACGACTCGAAGCGATGGGGGTCACGCTCATCGGATACCGAGCCTTGCGCGACGCACAACGAAGCGCCCGAAGTCACTGAGCGTCGTTCAAGCCAACGACGCCAGCGCAGGCAACGCGGCCCTGCGAAGCGGATCAAGACTCAGCATCCACACGGCGTGGGCGCCCTCCACCTTCAACCCGCCGGTCATGTATTCGCCGTGGGCGTCGCGACGCCCCACCACCAGATCGACCGCTAGATCATAGGAACAGGAAACCGTTACCTCGGCCGCGTCGGTCGTGCCAGACGTGAGGCTCACCACCCTGCCATCAGCTACCACCGCTTGCAGCAGCACTTTGCCGTGCGGCGTTGACGAAATCTCGTAGCGCACGGTCACATCGACTGCGTCTACCGGTTGCAGTCCGGCAAGCACCTGCGATGCCTCGGCAATCCATTCGGGTGACAGAAACTCGCTCACCGCGGTGCCGCCAGATCACGCAGTCCCGCAAAGAGATCATCTTCTTTGAGACCAACATCGTCACCGTCGGCCGAACCATCGAGACCCACCGGGTCAGAACCGGTAGTGGCTAGCTGGTAGTCATCAAAGGGGTACACGGCTTCGTCTACCTCGGGAGGCAACCCAAACCAGAACGGCGAATCAGGATCGATTTGCGTGGCGTGGGCCAGCAGACCTTCGCGGCGCACATGAGTAAACCCTTCGATCGACACTCGGGTCGTCACCAAATGGTCCATGTCGGGACGCTCAAACCAGCGTTCGTCGTAGGGCGACTCCAAGCCGCGTTCAAGAAACGCCTGATGCCGGGCCATGATCCTCGCCCGTGACCACATCGTGAAATAGACCTTGTCTACCTGCCAGGGTGCTCCCAGATCCGGGCGATGGTCAGGATCAGCGGCCCGCTCCACCGCCGGCTGGGTGATGTCGTAAACCCGCAGATGATCGGGATGCCGATACCCGGACTGTTCTTCCGGGTAAGTGACGACCACCTGAGGGCGTTCACTACGCAGCAGCACCACGAGACGATCAACCGCCTCATCTAACGGTGCCACCGCGAAACACTCCGGGTGGAAATTCGCGTCGCTCTCCGGCATCCCCGAATCCCGATAACCCAGCATGTGTACCTGGTCGTAACCGATGATCGACGTTGCCTGTTGCAGCTCCGCACGGCGAACAGCCGCCAGATCTGCGATCACCTCAGGACGATCCATCGCCGGGTTCAAGATCTCGCCTTCTTCGCCGCCGGTGCAACAAACCAATACCGTGCGCACCCCTTCGGCCTGATAACGGGCGATCGTTCCCGCCCCCTTCGACGCTTCGTCGTCAGGGTGGGCGTGGATCGTCAGGAGGCAGAGCCGGTCAGCCATGCAACGACGATACTCAACCCAACGAGTCGAGCGGTTCGAACGCCATTTCGCCATCGGGATCGACGATCTGCCAACCGCACCGAAGCGCTAACCGTTCCCGGCCCTCATCGGGGCCGCTAGCGATCAGTTCGTCGTCTGCGAGCAGTCGCACCCGGCCACTCGGCCGGTACAAATATCCGCCGCCTCGCCGGATGGCCAAAACCGTGAACCCGGGTTCGATGCTGAGTTGTAGATCAGCCAGTGTCGCGCCGTCGGCTTCGCTATCCAATCCGACCGGAACCTTGACCACCACCTCATCGCTGTCGCCAAGCGCCAAGCTCAACACCGGATGCACGTCTTCTTGTTGTTCGATCAACCAGACCATGGCCTGCGCCTGATCGCCAATGTCCTCGGCCGCCTGCGACAGGTGTAGCAACCCGCGAAGCACCGACGGGTCGGGCTTGCCGCTGGCCGCCCGCAGAACCCAAAGCTCCAGTCGGTCTTTCATCTCGTCGAGTCGGTCTTCCAACTGACGAACTTCGGCTGCGAGCCCACGGTCCTGAAGCACCAGCGCCGAGTAGGCCAGACCGACCGCCACCTCGGAAAGGTTTTTCATCTCCACCAACACATCCACCGCCCGGTCAAGGTCGGTGAGGATCGGGTCATCGCTGATCGTCGGCGGCACCCACTTTTCGGCGGCGGCCAACTCGCGTAGCCGGGTGATCCCGTCCGGTGAGCCACGCAGGAACAACGCATCGCCAGGCACCAAGATCAGGTCACCGTTGACATCGGTAATCCAGCGCCGTTCCCGACGAACGGCCATCACCCGCATTCCGGTCTGTATCGGCAACTCGTGGGCGGCCAACGGCCGGTGAGCCAGATGACTGCCTTCAGACACCAGCACCCGATGGCTGACTTCTTCGGCGGCTGACAGGTCCGCCACCAGCTCGGCGGGGATTCCTACCTTGTGGGTCACAATGCGGGCGATGTCCACGGCGTCGTTGGCGATGCGTTCAATGGCCGAAATGACCTGAAGCACCGACGACATCCCTTCGGATTCGCGCGGGTTGCGGACCGCCATGATGCAAACCCCTCGCATGTCCTGCACCAGTTCAGACAGCGTT
This sequence comes from Candidatus Neomicrothrix sp., assembly GCA_017852795.1. Taxonomy (GTDB): domain Bacteria; phylum Actinomycetota; class Acidimicrobiia; order Acidimicrobiales; family Aldehydirespiratoraceae; genus UBA11606. The sequence continues at coordinate 12,089 of JAFMKU010000035.1, read as the reverse complement.
TCTTCAAGCGCCCCGACTTCTTCAGCCATGCCGGGGTCGCCGAAAAACAGCGCGGCGTAAGCCAGGTCAACCATCAGTTCGGAGCTGTCCTTGGCTGCGGCCAGCATCTCTCGGAGATTACGAGGTCTATCTTCCATCACGTTTCCTCATTCAATCATGCAACGCCCACGGCAACGAGGGCGAGGATCAGGGCAAAAGTGCCAACTAGGTCAAGTGACGAGGTCACCATCGGCATTCCGTAGGTGTCCGGGTCAAGCCCAAAGCGGATCGCCACGACCGTGGCGTAGTAGGCCACCAGCACCACCGCGGCGCAGGCCAACAAACCACCCAACACCGACACCGCGACCAACGCCGCCAATCCGGGGCTCGCCGAACCGGTCAACAAACCACCAACCTCGGCCATACCTCCCGCGATCGCGAAGATGGGGATGCTTAGCGACACCACCATCACCACATCGGGACCGGCTTGGCCTCGAGGAATGGCCTCTGGGTGAAGCAAACCCAGGTGCACTTTGGTCGCCAGACGACTCGACAACACCCCGCCAAGGGCGCCTGCCGTGCTCAGAAATCCGGGAAGCAAGATGAGCAGCACCGGATATTCCACGAAATCGGAAAGTCTTTTCTCGATGCTGATACCGGCGATCAGGTCGATCACCACCGCCATAGTCAGGATCGGAACCGATTCCCGCATCACGGTATGCAGCAGACGCAGCCCGGCTCGCAACGCCCAGATCACCCCAATCACGCTCAGCACCACGCTGACCGCAGTGATCGCCACCGTGACCGAACCCAACCCCGCCAACGAAGCGGCCAGCACCAACGCCGGAAGGGTGATCAAGTCTCCGGTTGCGGTGACCAGCGGTGCCACCACGTTGTCGAGGTCCCATCCAAACTTGACCGAGCTGCTGGCCAAAGCCAGCGTGATGACCAGCACCACCAGCGAGGCCAGAACCCCACCGGCCACGCTGACCGCAACGAAATCGACCAGCGTCATCGACGGGGAAATGTCGAACACGATGGCCACACCTTTGGCCAGCATCGCCATCTCGACCGATGTCACCAAGCTCAGAACCAGTGCCGCTGCCGCGTTCTGCCCCACCACCGTGTCGAGGCGAGGCGAAACCTGAAATACCCCGGCATGAATTGAGGTGCCCAACCGGCTCCCCAAGGCCCCAAAAATGTTGCCTTTGACGGCCAACGCGGCGGGTACCAGCAGCAATAACCCGGGGAGATCTTCTAGCGTTCCGGTCGTGGTAGCCAGCGTCAGTCCGGCTACCAGGCTCGCCGCCGCCGCGACCAGAAACGCAATGAACGCGTCGCGGTAGGCAATGATGTCGCCTCCGACCAGCGGGGCGAGACGGGCCGACATGGCCGAACGGTTCGGACGCACCCGCTAAGTGTGCTCGTTTTCGAGACAAATAGGGCCAATGCCCCGAGTTCTAGCCGTCTACAGCGTCGCCCGCATCGGCCCCGAGACGGCGCAGGACTCTCTGGCAGTCGTCCCAAGTCGAACGCAGCACCTCAGCCACCGGGCGAACCGAATGGATACGGCCCTGAACCTGGCCGCTCATCGCCAACCCGCTGTTCATGTCCCCACCGAAATACGTGCCCATCATCGCCTCAATGTCCAACGTGGCTGCTTCACCGTTCTGGTCAAGTTCGCGGGTGCGATCGGTGGCCAGCACCCGCATGGCCGGCCGGTGCTGACGGTTGACCATCACCGTGTCCACTTCCCGTCCCGACACAATCGCCTGTTTCCAGTTGTCGTGGATCGGAGACTCAATCGATGCCACCATGCGCGTGCCCATCTGCACCCCGTCGGCGCCGAGCGCCAACGCTGCCGCCATCGACGGCCCATCGACAATGCCCCCGGCGGCGATGATCGGAACATCGAACCGTGCCGCGATTTCTGGCACCAACACCATGGTCGATGCTCCGTCAGCGTTCTTGAAACCACCCCCTTCCGCTCCTTCCACCACCAGCCCGTCGACCCCTGCCTCAACGGCCTTCTCTGCCCCGCGCACCGTCGGGACCACGTGAAACACGGTGATCCCCGCATCTTTGAGACGGGGCACGAGCACCGCGGGATCTCCGGCTGAGGTCGTGACGAACCCGATGTCGTTTTCGCTCACGAAATCCACCATCGACAACGGGTCGCGGATGAATAACTGAGCCAGGTTCACCCCAAACGGGCGGTCGGTGAGTTCACGCATCGCCGCAATTTCGGCCTTGATCACGTCGAGTTCACCCGAAGATGTCTCAATGATCCCCAACCCTCCAGCCGCCGAAACCGCTGACGCCAACTGCGACCGAGCGATCCAACCCATCGGAGCCTGAACGATCGGGATTTCGATACCCAACATCTCGGTGATTCTGGTCTTCACGACAATGCTCCTCTTCCCCGGCAACGACGGTTCACCGTAGCGCCCACTACACCGGCCGAGCACGGCTCCCGCTCAGTGAAAATCTCGAGAACGCGACGTCGGCCCAACCGGCAACACCTCGATCTTGTCGGCGATGACATTGCAGACCTCTCCCTGTTTTTCGAGACGACCCCGTATCAGCAGCGCCGCAGCCCCTCGGGCCACCGTCCGATACCGGGCCCAACACCCTCGCGAAACCACCACGTTGGTCAACCCGGTTTCGTCTTCGAGGCTGAGAAACAACACGCCGCCGGCGGTTGGCGGTTGCTGCCGATGGGTCACCACCCCCGCCACCAGCAGCCGTTCACCGTGACCTCGCCCCGCCAGCTGGTCGGCCGTGACCACCCCCCGGTCCGCGAGTTCTTCTCGGAGGTAGCGAGTGGGGTGACCGTCGGGAGCGATCCCGGTCGCCCACATGTTGGCGGCTGCCACCTCAACCGGCGACATCCCGGGCAGCGTTGGAGCCACCGCACCGGTCACGATCCCCGGGAGCCGATCGGCAGATGCCTGCACCACTGCCCCGGCGCTCCACAGCGCAGAACGTCGGTCGATCCCAAAACAACTAAACGCTCCCGCCGTAGCCAACGCCTCCAGAACGGGCAGCGAAAGGCCAGAAACCCGACGGCGGAGATCTTCAACCGTTTCATAGGGACGGCCCGCCGCGATCTCCGCCGCAAGATCGTCACCAATCCCTCGAACATGGTTGACGCCGAGGCGAACCGCAACCCCACCGGTGCTGGTCTCGTCGGGTTCAAGGGTGGCCGTGGCCGCTGAGGCGTTGAGATCAGGAGTTCGCACCTGGACGCCGTGCCGGCGAGCATCACCGGCCAGCGTGTGCGGCGACCAGAACCCCATGGGTTGCGCGTTGAGTAGCGCAGCACAAAACGCAGCCGGATAATGATGCTTGATCCACGCTGAGGAATACACCAGATAGGAAAACGCCACCGAATGGCTTTCGGGAAAGCCGTAGTTAGCGAACGCAGCCAGCTTCAGCCAGATCTCTTCTCCGGTTTCGTCTCCGATGCCCTTGGCTCGCATCCCGTCGAAGAAGCGAGTTTTGAGTTGCTCCATCCGCTCCCGGCTTCGTTTGGAACCCACGGCCTGGCGGAGCTGGTCTGCTTCAGCCGGGGTGAACCCGGCAACGTCGATGGCGATCTGCATGAGTTGTTCTTGAAACAACGGAACCCCCAACGTTTTCGCCAGCGCATTTTCGAGCAACGGATGCAGGTAGGTGACCGGTTCGAGACCGTTGCGACGCCGGATGTAGGGATGTACCGAGCCACCTTGGATCGGGCCGGGCCGAATCAACGCCACCTCCACCACCAGGTCGTAGAAGCACCGAGGTTTGAGTCGGGGCAGCGTGGCCATCTGCGCCCGTGACTCAACCTGAAACACTCCGACCGAGTCGGCCCGTTGCAGCATCTGGTAGACCGCTTCTTCCTGAGGTAGCGCGGCGAGGTCCACTGTCACGCCGTGGTTCTCGGCGATCAGATCGATGGCGTAATGAAGCACCGACAGCATCCCCAACCCCAGCAGGTCGAACTTCACTAGACCAGCAGCCGCGCAGTCGTCTTTGTCCCACTGGAGCACACTCCGGTTCGCCATCCGGCCCCACTCCACCGGACACACTTCGATCACCGGACGGTCGCACATCACCATGCCCCCGGAATGAATCCCCAGATGCCGAGGGAAATGCTCGACTTCGGCAGCTAACTCCAGCACCGGAAGCGGAATGTCGACGTCGGCGTCGCTGGCCAGACGCGCCACGCCCTGCCAGCGGTCAACCTGCCTAGCAAACGCGTCTTGTTGTCCAGTGGCGTAACCGAGAGCCTTCGCCATGTCCCGGATCGCCGAACGCGACCGGTACGTAATGACGTTGGCGACCTGAGCACAGTGATGGCGACCGTGCCGCTGATACACGTACTGGATGACTTCTTCACGGCGGTCCGATTCGATATCGATGTCTATGTCGGGCGGCCCGTCACGTTCCGGAGACAAAAACCGTTCGAAAAGCAACCCCAGCGAAACCGCATCGGCGTTGGTGATACCGAGGGCGTAACAGACCGCGGAGTTGGCGGCCGATCCCCGGCCCTGACAGAGAATGTCGGCCTGCCGACAGAACTCCACGATGTCCCAGACAATGAGGAAGTATCCGGCGAACCCGAGCTTTTCGATCAGGTCAAGTTCATGGTCGAGTTGTTTCCAAGCACCAGATACCCGTTCCCCGGCGCGAGTTCCGTATCGGTGGCTGCCGTGTTGCTCGACCAGTCGGCGTAGATACCCCATCTCGTTGAGGCCGTCGGGGCACGGATACGGGGGCAGGTTGGGAGCTACCAAGGCCAGATCAAACGCACACTCAAGTCCAATGGCGGCGGCCCGTTCGACCGCACCGGGGTAGCGAACAAACCGACTGGCCTGTTCGGCCCCAGATCGGAGATGTCGTCCAACCGGTGGAAGCCAGCCGTCCACCTCGTCAAGGCTGCGTCGTGAACGCACCGCGGCCAACGCCGATGCCAACCGGGCTCGAGCCACCGAATGGTGATGCACGTTGCCGCTGGCCACCACCTCAATGCCGGTCGCCTGAGCCAACGCCACGAGGGCATCGTTGCGGACCGAGTCGGTAGGCAGGCCGTGATCCCACAGTTCCACCACCACGTTGTGGCGGCCAAAGTCGGCGAGCAGGCGGTCGAGTTGACAACGAGCTGCGGCCGGCCCGTCGGTGAGCAGCGCAGCCGGCACCGGTCCCTTGCGACAGCCGGTCAACACCAGCCAATGATCTCCGGTGCCGTTCCCACCAAGTTCGACCAGCCGCTCGTAGGGGATCCGGGGCGCCCCCTTCTCCCCCGCCAATTGCCCTTCGCCGATCGCTCGAGACAGCCGGGCGTATCCTTCCGGGCCACGGGCTAGTACCAGCAGATGTTCGCCACCCGGATCGGCTGGTCCGTTGCGGTTATCGGGAACAACCCGGGAACCAACGGTGAGTTCAGCGCCAAACACCGTGGGCAGACCCACCGTTCGGGCCGCTTCGGCAAACCTGACCACCCCGTAGAAGCCGTTGTGATCGGTGAGGGCCAACGCGGAGAGCCCCAGCCGGGCCGCCTCGTTCACGAGCTCTTCGGGATGTGACGCCCCATCAAGAAACGAAAAGTTCGAGTGGCAATGCAACTCGGCGTAAGGAACCAGACCAGGCCGAAACCCGTCCCTCCTCTGCTCCGGTCGGGCAAGCCCAGTCGTCGCAGCCATCGGAGATCGCTCCCCTCCGGTTCGAGCCAGCGGGGCAACACGGGGACGATCGGAGAGCCGCTGTTCAATCTCCTTCCAGGAAACACCAGGGTTGTGAAAACTCATCGTTGTCAGTCCCATTCCGCCGTCATTGCCCAACGCTGATCCATCAACACCAGCAGCTGCGCTCGACCATCGGAGGTAACGACCTGTAGTCGAGCTTGACGGACGTGAGCGTCGTGATCCCACCATCGTTCGTCAACCGGCCAGGGCCCAGCCCAAGCCACGACCTTCAGCCGTTGCCGAGCCATCTCGATCACCGCCGGCGGTGAGGACAGCAGCCCTCGTCCACTAATCGACACCGAACCGCCGTGCTCATCGAACACTCCAACCGGGATCGCCGTGGCCAGAACCCGACTCGGGGAAGGCGCGGGCAGCGCGCCCGGCCACGGCTGCTCTCCTTGCTGAAGCACCCGACCCGAAAGTTCCACCGCGGCGGCGGGCACCAGTTCGAGTTGCTCACCGGGGTGACGGCCTCCCCGATACTCCGGCACCAGAACCGCCTCGGTTCCTAGTTGGCCCTGTAACCGTGCGATCGCCCGCGCCGCCCGCTGATCCGACTCATTTTCGCCACCCCAAAACCCAAGCTGACGACCCCTTGCGGCCACAACACCGTCCGGGATCAAGACGAGCCGGGTGATCCCGCCGCTGGGACGCTGGGCCGAAGAACCGTTGAGCCACCCGTCAAGCTGCCAGCGCACCCGATCGGCCACGGCCGCATCCGAAAGCGCACCTTCGTGTCGCCAGAAACGGAGACGTTCCTCGCCGTATTCGGTTTCTGCTCCGATCCCGATCCGAAGACAGGTCACTCCTTGCTGGCCCAGCCGACGATGTAGCTCATCGGCTAACGACCGCGCCGCGAACGCCGCCCGGTCGATCTGCTCAGCTGGCGGATCAATTTCGGCTGTCACCGTCCAATCGATCGCTGGTCGGTGGGCATCGGGAAGATGCTCATCAAGACCGCTCGCCAATCGGTGAGCGGCCCGGCCTTCGGATCCGAACCGAGCCAGCACATCGGCCGCCGGAAGCGCAGCAAACAAGCCCAACGTGGTCAACCCCAAACGGCGAAGCACGTCGACGAGTTCGGGAACGTCAAGAACGTCAATGCGAAACGGAGCGAGGAACGCGGCGGTGGCCCCGGCCGGCACCCACCGGACCAACCGGCCGGAGGGATCTGTCGACGCGGCTCGGGCCGCGAGCCCAGCTGCGAACGGCCCATCAGCGACCCCTACCGCAACTCCGGTTCGACCGGCCAGCACCCGTTGCAGCCGGTCAATGGTCCGTTCAACAACGACCTCTTCACCGCCGAAGTAACGAGATGGACCGCGCAGCAGAAACGCACAAGTCCCGGGACGGATCACCTCAACTCGGTGGGTGATCTCATCGAGCGCAGCGACGACCGGTTCGAAAAGGCGAGCCTCACGGGCCTCGTCTCGGTCGTAGAGAATCAGCTCGGCACAGCGGCGCTGCGCCGACCGCCGCCGCAGCCCCCGGACCACACCATGGCGACGCGCCCCCATTGAGGCGGCGACCACCCGGTTGGCGCGCATCACCGCCACCGGTTGTTCAGGGTCGGCGCCGGTAGCCACAATTGGCCAATCCGGACACCAGACCACAAGGGTCCGGGCCGGATCGGTCATGGCGAGGCCGGAGTTGCTGACCCGGAGGGGCCAGGGAGATAGAGGTCCACCGACCGAGGTCGAGCCGCCGCCCCGCGACCTGCGCCGTGGACGGTGGTCGGTCGGGCTGTCAACACACCATGCCCCCACCCGAGACCGATCCACTGGTCGGCCGCAACCTGCAGCTGGACATCGGCCCCACCCGGCCACCGCCCATGCTCACTTTGCGCAGCGAGATGGATCAGCACCGACCCTCGTTCGCGGAGTCGGGCGCTGACCCGTCGGGCGTCGCCGGCGGGGATTCGATGGTCGGCTGTGGTCACCACCACATCGACCGCGCCGATTAACGCCGCCACCGTCGATCCCCACCCTGATGATTCCGAACGGATCACCAGCAAGCGTTCCAGCGACACTCCCAACTCGGCGACGGCCTGAAGTCCCAGATCAACGTTCCCGACGACAGCAACCCAGGAACCAACCGAGGAAGGACCGGCCGCCACCGCGAGCGCCAGCGAGGTTGCGCCCCGGCCGGAAACCTCAACCACGGTGCCCCGCCGCAGGGCCGCATCCGGAAACAACCGAGCCAGAACCGGCAGAACCGGCAACGTCTGTTCTTGGGCAATCGCGGTTGGGGCAACCCGATCAGCAATGACCTGCAACTGGGCGCGTCGATGCGCCGAGTCGGCACGGCCGGCCGTCTCAAATGACGCCACCGCCAGATTGCGAGCTGAGCCCGTACGCATTCCGCCAGTATCGAACATACGTTCGCTTCTGGCAAGCCCAACTTTTCTTCCTTCGCGATTTCTCAAACCCAATCTTTCTCAAACCAATGTTTCTTCTCTCCCCGCCGCTGACCACCGACGACAACGGCTTCGGCGGGTAGTGTCTCGGCCATGACTGCTGAAGATCGTCTGGCCAAAGACGCAGCCCGGTTCGCCGAGTGGGCGCGGATCGCCCGCGAGGACGGCGACTCGCCTGCAATCCCGGCGGCCACAGTGGTCGTCTTGCGAGACAGCCCACGTGGCCCTGAGACGCTGATGCTGCGAAAGAACTCCCGAATCGCGTTCGGTGGCATGTGGGTGTTTCCGGGAGGCCGGATTGACGATGAGGACTGGAACGGCGGCGACGACGACATCGCTGCCGCCCGCACTGCCGCCGTTCGAGAAGCGGCCGAGGAAACCCAGCTGTCGGTTGACCCTAACCAGATGGTGATGTTCTCCCATTGGATCCCACCGGCGATCGCTCCCAAACGGTTTGCGACCTGGTTTTTTGCCGCTTCCGTCGCTGAGGACACGGTCGTGATCGACGATGGCGAGATCGTTGACCTTGACTGGACAACCCCCGAATCTTGTCTGGCTCGCCACCATGAAGGAGAGATTGAGCTGGTCCCCCCGACGTGGGTGACGTTGCACACCATCTCCGGTTTCGATTCGGTGCCGGCCCTGCTGACCTCACTGTCCACCCGCCAGGTGCGCCGCTACGCCACCAAAGTCATCTCCGGAGCGAACCCGCCGATCGTCATGTGGGAAGGCGACGCCGGATACCGTGACGGTGTCGCCACCGTTGACGGACTGCGACACCGGCTCACCATGGGGACCGAAGGCTATGTGTACGAAGACTCCGGGGCGGTCTGAGTGAGCGACATTGAACACGGCCTGACCGCGGCTGAGGTGGCTGAACGAGAGGCCGACGGCCGGGTCAATAACGTTCCCGATGCTCCGGTGCGCAGTGTCGGTCAGATCATTCGTGCCAACGTCGTGACCCCGGTCAACGGGATCATCGGGGTGCTGCTGGTGCTGATCCTCATCGCCGGGTTCCCCGCCGATGCACTGTTCGCGGGGGTCATCGTCTCCAACTCGCTGATCGGCATCGGTCAAGAACTTCAAGCCCGACGAACCCTCCACGCGCTCGCAGTCTTGTCAGCGCCGCACGCTCGGGTGCGTCGAGATGGAGCGGTGCACGAGATTGGGGTCAGCCAGGTGGTGGCCGACGATGTGCTGGAGCTCGCCCCCGGTGATCAGGTCGTCGTCGATGGCGATGTGCTCGAGGCCCGCGGTTTAGAGATCGACGAGTCGCTGCTCACCGGAGAGTCCGATTCGGTCGAGAAACATCCGGGAGATCCGCTGCTGTCCGGGTCGTTCGTGGTGGCCGGCTCGGGGAGATATCAGGCGACCCGTATCGGTGGCGAGTCGTACGCCGCCCAACTCGCCGAGGAGGCACGACGCTTCGAGCTGGCCAGCAGCGAACTCCGCCGCGGGGTCAACGTCGTGCTCCGCTGGTTGACGTTCATCATCCCCCCGGCTTCGCTCCTTCTCCTGCTGCGCCAGCTCCAGACCCAAGACCAATGGCAGGATGCCCTTCAGGGAACGGTGGCCGCCGCGGTGGCGATGGTGCCTGATGGTCTGGTGCTGCTCACCAGCCTGAGCTTCATCACTGGGGTGGTGGTCTTGGCCCGTCGCCAGGCGTTGGCCAAAGAGTTGGCGTCGGTGGAGCTGCTGGCCCGAGTCGACACGCTGTGTCTAGACAAGACCGGCACGATCACCACTGGGGATATCTCGCTGTCGTCGGTCGAGCCGGTAGCGGGAGTTGACACCACGTTTGTCAACGAACTGCTCGGGGCGCTCGGCGCCGCGGACCCGACCCCTAACGCCACGTTGCAGGCGGTGACCGGCTCGTATCCGGACCCGGAAGGCTGGACACTGACCCGGAACCTGCCGTTCTCCTCCGCCCGAAAATGGGCAGCCGCCGAATTCGATGGGCAGGGAACCTTCTACCTGGGAGCCCCGGACCTGCTGTTTACCGACCGCGATTTCGACATTGAGCAGCGAGCGCACGAACTGGCCAGCGAGGGCCTACGGGTACTGCTGGTGGCCCGAGCCGACCACGGCTGGCAGGGCGAGCAGCTGAGCGAAACCCGAACACCGTTGGCGTTGGTGCTGCTTGAGGACACGGTGCGGGCCGACGCCCCCGAAATCCTCGCGTTTTTCCGCGAGCAGGGCGTGACGCTGAAGGTCATCTCAGGGGACAACCCCGCCACCGTGGCCGAGGTGGCCCGCCGGGCGGGCATTGACGACGCCGCATCGGGTTTCGATGCTCGCAACCTTCCCGACGACCTCGATGAACTCGCCCAAACCTTGGAAAGCCACACGGTGTTTGGCCGGGTAACCCCGCATCAGAAGCGAGCCATGGTGCATGCGTTGCAGCGGCAAGGACGGACCGTGGCCATGACCGGCGATGGAGTCAACGACGTTCTGGCGCTCAAAGACGCCGACATGGGAATTGCCATGGGGTCCGGGTCGTCATCGACGCGGGCGGTAGCCCAGCTAGTACTTCTCGATAACCGATTTGCCACCCTGCCGCGGGTGCTGGCCGAAGGCCGCCGGGTCATCAACAACATCGAACGGGTCGCCAACTTGTTCATCACCAAAGCGGCCTACGCGGTGCTGCTGACCGCGCTCGTCGGTCTGGCCGGATCCCCGTTTCCGTTCCTGCCCCGCCAGCTCACGCTCATCGGGACGTTCTCGATCGGGGTTCCCGGATTCTTCTTAGCGCTGGCCCCGAACCACGCCCTGGTTCGTCCCGGGTTTCTTGATCGAGTACTTCGTTTCTCGCTACCGGCCGGAGTCGTGGCCGGCGCAGTGACCTTCAGCCTGTACGAATGGGTACGACGCCTCGATGGAGTTTCGTTGGCCGAGGCCCGCACCAGCGCCACCATCACCTTGCTCGCACTGGGGCTCACCATTCTGGTTCAGATCAGTCGCCCGCTGCGACGCTGGAAAGTGCTGCTCGCCGCGGCAATGGCCACGTTGTACGGCGCCACGATGGCGGTACCGTCCGGCCGCAGCTTCTTCGAGCTCACGGTGCCTCCCGGGACCGGTTGGGCATCCATTGCGGTCGCGGTGCTCGCCGGTTCGGCGTTGCTGGTCGCGGTTGACCGCTGGGCACCCAAGCGAGCCGGGTAACTGACTGAACGGCGCCAGTGGCGAGCGCCAGAACCGGCCGGGTGCGCTCTGGTGGCGAATCAGATCAATCACCTGGCGCGTGAACTTCACCTTCTCCAAATGGGGTGCGATGATGCCCGGGAGGGAGTGCCGGCGTTTCTCGAACGGTGTGCCCCCGATTGGAAACGCAGCCCACCAAGGAATGGCCGTTATGGCTCAACGAAACGCCCTCGTCGTAGGCACCGGTGTCGCTGACCGAATCGCCGCGGGTTTGACCGGTTCGTTTTCGGTGTCGCGCACCGTGACCGACCAACCGCTGGATCTGGTGGTCTGGGCGGATTATCCGGCGCTGGCCTGCCAGCCCCGTCCGTTGGTTGATTTCACCAGCGACCAATGGGAAGCAGCCTGCGACAATCCGTTGCGTTCGGCCATTGACCTAGCCCGCCAGGTGCATCCTCAACTGGCGGCGACTCAGGGAACGATGGTGTTTCTGGTTCCGCTGATGGCCTCAGCCGGAGGCGCCGGATACACCGCGTTGTCAACGGTGGGTGAAGGCGTACGGATCCTGGCCAAGTCGCTCGCTAAAACCTGGGGGGCTGACTGCATCACCGCCCACGCGGTAACCCTCGACCCCCACGCTTTTCTTGATCACGAACTCGCCGCCGGGATCGCCGAAGCCAACTCCCTGCACGATCCTCCCTACGGTCGGGTGCCCGACGACACCAGCGAGGTGGCACCGATCATCGAATGGCTGGCCTCAACCCAAGCTGCCCCGCTAACCGGAGCTTCACTGGTGGTTGATGGTGGCCTCTGGATGCCGGGGT
>JAFMKU010000034.1 GCA_017852795.1 Candidatus Neomicrothrix sp. | reverse complement strand
GACGGCATCAAGCTGTTTTTTAAAGAGGACCTGGTCCCGGACAATGCCGACCGGTTTGCTTTCAAGCTGGCGCCGTACCTTTCGCTCGTCCCAGCGTTCCTTGCCTTCGCCATCGTGCCGCTCGGCGGCGATTTCAATCGGGGAGACGGCAGCGACGGGGTGGTGCGGATCTTCGGGCACGACACGTTCCTTCAGGTCGCCGACCCGCCGATCGGGATCCTGTTCTTCTTGGCGATGTCGTCGATCGCGATCTACGGCGTGATGCTGGCCGGTTGGGGTTCGGGTTCGAAGTATCCGCTGCTCGGTTCGGTTCGTGCTTCGGCCCAGATGGTGTCTTATGAAGCGGCGCTGGGGCTGGCGCTGGCCGCGGTCGTGGTGCAGAGCGGATCGTTCTCGACTCACGCCATCGTCACCGACCAAGCCGGGGAAGGGTTCGCGGGTTTGATCCCGAACTGGAACCTGATCACCACCGGTCTGGTCCCGTTCGTGGTCTTCTTGATTGCCGGCACCGCAGAGTTGAATCGGCCACCGTTCGATCTCGTCGAAGCTGAACAGGAATTGGTCGGTGGGTTCCACACCGAGTACTCGTCGATCCGATTCGCGTTGTTCTTCCTGGCTGAGTTCATGAACACCATCACCATGTCGGCGGTGATCGTTACCTTGTTCCTTGGCGGCCCCGCCGGTCCGGCGCTGTTCCTGCCGGAAGGTTGGTGGATCGGAACCATCTGGTTCTTCGTCAAGCTGATGGTGTTCTTGTTCGTGTTTGTCTGGTTCCGCGCCACGCTTCCCCGGTTCCGCTACGACCAGTTGATGGATCTCGGTTGGAAACTCCTGATCCCGATCTCGTTGGCCTGGTTCCTGCTGCTGGTGGGCTTGCAGGTGGCTGAACGGGAGCGGTGGAGCAACGGGGCTACGTTCGCATTCGTGCTTGGTTTGTTGGCGGCGTTCGGTGTGCTCGGCTCGATGCTGGCCGCAGCGATCAACCACGCCCGAGCCGACCGTATCGCAGCGGTGGAGGACGCCAATGGCTGATCTGTTTGAGTATCTGGGTGGGTTCGCGGTCACGTTCCGCAAACTGTTCGAAGAGCGGGTCACCGGTGATTACCGCGGTGGTCGAGCCAAACCCGGCAAACCCGACAACAAACGCCCCAAGCCCGATCGAGTGCATGGGCGCCACGTGCTCAACCGTTACGAAGACGGCATGGAAAAATGCATCGGCTGCGAACTTTGCGCCGGGGTCTGTCCGGCCAAATGCATCTATGTGCGAGGGGCCGACAATGATCCGGCAGCTCCCACTTCGCCAGGTGAACGGTTCGGTTACGTCTACGAAATCAACTATCTGCGGTGTATTCACTGCGACCTGTGTGTGGAGGCCTGCCCGACGCAGGCGATCACCGAGTCGAAGCTTTTCGAGTTCTCGTTCACGAACCGCAACGACGCCATCTACACCAAAACCGAACTGTTGGTTGGTGACGACGGCCGCCCGCAGCAGATGCCGTGGGAAGACTGGCGACCTGGCGAGGATCAGATGACGTCCGGCTGGATGCGGGCCACTTCTCCGGCTGGCGACCATCGCTATGAAGGTGTTGTGCATTGGGCGGGAGAACTCGGGTACGGCGTACGCGCCCCCGAAACCGGTCAGAGCGGCGATCACGACCACTCGTCGGAGGTCAGCCCATGAGCGAAGTCATCACCTTCCTCGTGGCGGCCGCCGTGATTCTGGTCGGTGCGCTGGGTGTGGTTACGGCCAAAAACCCGGTGCATTCGGCACTGTTTTTGATCCAGACGCTGCTTGGCGTAGCGGTGCTGTTCATCGTACAAGACGCCCATTTCCTGGCTGCCGTGCAGATTGTGGTCTACGCCGGGGCCATCGTCATCTTGTTCCTGTTCGTGATCATGCTGCTCGGGGTTGACCGGGCCGAAGATCTCGGAGTTGATTCGGTGGCCGGGCAGAAACCGCTCGCCGCGATCGTGGGCGCGGCCCTGTTGGCGGGGGCGCTGACCTTCGTGCTGGTGGCCACCGATGGCGCCACCGGTCAGGGGCCAGCCGAGTCGCCGACGGGTGAGCTGGTCGAGCAGCGGCTCGATAACGGCCTGACCGACATTGAACGTATCGGACGGGTGTTGTTCACCGATGGTTTGGTGTCGTTCCAGTTGACCGCCTTGCTGTTGACGATCGCGGTGCTGGGTGCGGTAGTACTCACCCGCTCGATGCGACGCAGCGACATGCTCGACGATCTCGAACCGGTTGGTACCGAGCTTGGTTCGTTGGCTCCCGCCGGGGCCAACGATGAGCACGAAACCTCGGGCCACGCAGGGGAGGATGAACAATGATCCTTGCGGATCTGGTGCTGACCAGCTCGTATTACCTGGTTCTGTCGGCGATCATGTTCGCCATCGGCGCGGTCGGGTTGTTGGTCCGCCGCAACCCGCTGGTGATGTTTATGTGCGTCGAGCTGATGCTCAACGCGGTCAACGTCACGTTCGTGGCCTTTGGGGCGGACCTCAACGACGTTGGCGGTCAGATTTCGGTGTTCTTCGTACTGGTGGTGGCCGCGGTTGAGGTCGTGGTCGGGTTGGCTCTGGTGGTGGCGATCAATCGCCGATTGCCGGACGCCACCGCCGATGACGTTTCGTTGTTGAGGGGCTGACGATGCTTGACGCTGTATTCCTGATCCCCGCTTTCCCGCTCCTCGGGTTCGTCTCGATCCTGTTGTTTGGCCGGCGCCTTGGCGAGCCGAAAGCGGGTTGGGTGGCCACGTTGGCGATGGGCGGTTCGTTCGCGGCTTCGCTAGTGACGTTCTTCGGTCTTTTGGGCGAAGACATGGAGAACCGTCGCTTCGTGCAAACGCTCTGGGAGTGGGTCCCGGCTGGCGACTTTTCGGTAGATGTCGGCTTCCTGGTCGATCCGCTGTCGATCACCATGACGCTGTTCATCACCGGGGTTGGTTCGTTGATCCACCTCTATTCGATCGGCTACATGCACGGCGATCAGAACTTCTCCAAGTTCTTCTTGTACCTCAACTTGTTTGCTTTCTCCATGCTGATGCTGGTGTTGGGCGACAACATGCTGCTGACCTTCCTGGGCTGGGAAGGGGTGGGGGCTTGTTCGTATTTCCTGATCTCGTTCTGGTTCACCGACCCGGCCAACGCGTCGGCCGGCAAGAAAGCGTTCGTAACGAACCGCATCGGTGACTGGGGGTTCATGGTCGCCATGTTCTTGACCTTCACCACCATCGGGTCGGTCCGCTACATCGACATCTTCGGTAACGCCGGAACCCTCACTACCGGCACGGCCACCGCGATCACGGTGCTGTTGCTGGTCGGGGCCGCCGGAAAGTCGGCGCAGTTCCCGCTCTACCTCTGGCTGCCGGATGCCATGGCCGGTCCGACGCCGGTGTCGGCGCTGATCCACGCGGCCACGATGGTGACGTCAGGTATCTACCTGCTGACCCGGGTCAACCCGATCATTGCCGAGTCGTCGAGTTGGGCGCCCGAGTTGATTGCCTGGGTTGGGGCTGGCACCGCATTGTTCGCCGCCACGATCGCCGTCGCCCAAAACGACATCAAAAAGGTGTTGGCCTATTCGACGGTCAGCCAACTCGGCTACATGTTCCTAGCGGTCGGTACCGGTGCCTACGTAGCGGCCATCTTCCACATGATCACCCACGCCTTCTTCAAGGCGCTGCTGTTCCTTGGGTCTGGTTCGGTGATCCACGGGATGCACCACGATCAGGACATGCGCAACTACGGCGGCCTACGGGCCTTGATGCCGATCACTTCGGGAACATTCATCGTGGGCTGGTTGGCGATCGCCGGTGTTCCTCCGTTCTCCGGGTTCTGGTCGAAAGACGAAATCCTGGCCCACGCGTACGAACACAACTTGGCGCTGTGGCTGATTGGTCTGGTGACCGCCATCCTCACCGCCTTCTACATGAGCCGTCAGGTGTTCATGACGTTCTTTGGCCGTTACCGCTATGCCGATGTCCGGCCTGATGAGGTGGCGTTGGTGTGGGAGAACCGGATCCAGCACGTGCAGGTCGCGGCGACCGAGGCAACGGCTGCGGTGGAAACGGCTGAAACCGCAGTCGCACAAGCCGGCGAAAAGCTCGAAGCGGCTCAAGCCAAGTTTGTCCAGCGGGAAACCGAACTGGCCGAAGTTGACCCAACCGATGAGAAAGCGGTCGAGAAAGCCACCAAGAATCTGGCTAAAGCGCAAGACGGTTTGGCTAGTGCCGGCGAGTCGATTCCTGAACTCGAAGCTGCGGTGGTGGCGGCCCGAAACTCGGCTCAGGAGGCAACGATTGCGGTTGACGCGGTTCGTGCCGAAGCCGAGGCGGCCGATGGCAGCGTGGACGGTTTGAGCGACGCCGACTTGCCCGAAGCGGTGGTGGAACGACGCGAATTCCATCCCCACGAATCACCATGGCAGATGACGGTGCCGCTCGTGGTGCTGGCGGTCGCGGCGATCGGTGCGGGAGCCATGAACCTTCCGTTCACCAAAGACCTGCATTTCCTAGAGCACTGGCTGGAACCTTCGTTGTTCCATAACGAAACCGCGTTGAGCAGCGGGGGCGGAACCCTCTGGGTGCTGGCCATCGTTGCGGTGGTCGGTGGTGCGCTCGGTATCGCCGCTGCGGTCGCGATCTACCTGAAGGGCCGGGTTGACCCGAGCCGGGTTGAGCGACCGATCCTGGCTCGAGGCTGGCGCTACGACGAAGCCGTCAGCGATTTCATGGGTGGACCAGGGCGTAAGGGCTTCTCGTTGGTGGCCTGGTTTGACGCAACGATCGTGGACGGACTGGTCAACGGTTCGGGTCGCCTCGTGCGGTCAGTGGGGGCCGAGATGAGGTCGCTGCAATCGGGTCTTGTTCGTAGTTACGCCGCGCTGGTGGCGGTCGGTGCGGTGGGTCTCATCGCCTGGTTCCTGATGAGGACGTCTTTGTGATGCCAACCTTGCTTGCTGCCTCCACTTCGGTTGCCTTCCCGGTGCTGACCGCGCTGGTGGTCACCCCGGCGCTCGGAGCCCTCTTGTTGTTGCTGCTCCCGGCCAACCGGCCCGAGTATTTCAAGCAGGTGTCGTTTCTGATCGCGGTCGTGACCGCAGCGATGACGGCCTGGGTTATGGTCGAGTTCGACACTGCGGGCGCAGCTGACTTTCAGTTTGTTGACTCGGTGTCGTGGCTCGACAACCTCGGGATCTCTTGGACGCTCGGCATTGACGGCATCTCGTTGTGGTTGGTGGTGCTGACCGGAGCGTTGTTCCCGATCGCCATTCTGGCCATCGACGCTGAGCATTCGCCGAAGGCCTACTACGCCTGGTTGCTGGTGCTCGAAACCGGTTGTATGGGCGTGTTCTTGGCCCTTGACCTGTTCGCGTTCTTCGTGTTCTTCGAGATCGTGCTGATCCCGATGTACTTCTTGATCGGCCAGTGGGGGCATGGGGCTCGGGCCTATGCGGCGACCAAGTTCTTCATCTACACCATGTTTGGTTCGGCGTTGATGCTGGTCGGGATTCTGGCCACGGCCTTTCTCACCGCAGCAGAAACGGGTGACCCGGTCACCTTCGATTTGGTCACGTTGGCCAACACTCAGGCGTTGTCGACCACCGCGGCCCGCTGGATCTTCTTGAGCTTCGCTTTGGCGTTTGCCGTGAAGGTGCCGTTGTTCCCGGTGCACACCTGGCTGCCCGATGCTCACACCAACGCGCCAACCGCGGGTTCGGTCATTCTTGCCGGCGTGATGCTCAAACTCGGGACCTACGGGTTCCTGCGCTTCGGCATCTACTTGTTCCCTGAAGCCGCCGTCTACTTCGCACCGATGCTGGTTGCGCTCGGCACCATCGGCATCATCTACGGGGCGATCGCCGCCACCATGCAGCGGGACCTCAAACGGCTGGTCGCCTATTCGTCGGTGGCCCACCTCGGCTTCATTGTGATCGGCACCTTCGCGCTCAACACCGAAGGGCTCGAAGGCGGCCTGCTCCAGATGGTCAACCATGGTGTCTCGACCGGCGCCTTGTTCCTTCTGGTCGGTTGGATCTACGAACGTCGCCACACCCGGGAAATTTCCGAACTCGGTGGCCTGCAGAAACCGGCACCGATCTTCGCTGCGGTGTTCATGGTGGTCATGCTTTCTTCGATCGGCGTTCCCGGGTTGAACGGTTTCGTTGGTGAGTTCCTGGCGTTGATTGGTTCCTTCGCGGCGTATCGCTGGTGGGCCATCGTTGCCGCGACCGGTGTGGTCATCGCCGCGCTGTACCTGCTCTGGGCGTACCAGCGGGTGTTCCACGGCCCGGCCGAGGGAGACAACGCCGAGATGGCCGACCTGACTTGGCGGGAAGGTGCGATCATGCTGCCGTTCCTGGCCGCGATCTTCTTCATGGGGTTGTACCCCAAGCCGGTGATCGAACGGATGGAGCCGGCAGTTGATGCGTTGATCGCCCATGTGGAGCGCCACGTGGACGACTTCAGCGAACCCACAGCTGAGATTGCACCGGCGGTCGAACTCGACGATCTTCACGGCGAAGGCTCTGACGCGGAACACGGTGAGGACACCTCTCACGATGAGGACACCTCTCACAGTGAGGACGCCATCCACAGCGAGGAAGGGGCCCAATGATGGTCGCACAGCTGTTGCCGGCGGTTGAACGCCCCGAACTGATCTGGGAGGGGCTGCTTCCGGTGCTGTTGCTCGGTGGCGGTGCTCTGTTGTTGGTGTTGTTCCGGTCGCTGGTTCGGGCGCTACCAGAATCGGTAGCCGGCCAGGTTGCCCCCGCGATGGGTGCACTTTCGGTGTTGGGCATGGTGTTGGCCGGTGGCTTCTCCGGGACAGACATCCCGTTAGGCAGCGTGGTCGACGATTTGGGTTGGGTCACCTACCTGATCGGATTGTTGGTGGTGATGGCGGTCGTGGCTTGGGGGGTTGCCCGGCTCGGGCTCGGCCTTGACGCCACGTTGACTGCGGGTCTGGCTCTCGCCGCGTTCTCCGCGGTCTGGCGACTTTGGAACGACCGGCTCGAAATCGACGGCCCGATGAACATCGTTGGTGACCAGCTCGGGCTTGACGGGTTCTCGTTGGTGTTCACCGGGCTCATTGCGCTGGCGGTCGTGCTGGTGGCGTTGCTCCTTGACGGCTATCTGCGTCGGGAAGGCATCGACGGCGTCGAGATGTACGTCCTGATGTTGTTGTCGGCTACCGGTGGGGTAGTGATGGCGAGCGCCAACGACCTGATCGTGTTGTTTCTGGCCTTGGAGACGCTCAGCATTGCGGTCTACGTGATGGCGGCGATGCATCTACGCCGGGGCGAAAGTCAGGAAGCCGGCCTCAAGTACTTCTTGTTGGGGGCGTTCGCCTCCGCGTTCTTGCTGTACGGCATCGCCTTGACCTACGGCGCAACCGGTTCGACCAACCTGATTGCCATCCGTGGGTTCCTTGACTCCACCACGCTGGTTGACAACGGCCTGCTGATGGGTGGCTTTGCCATGCTGCTGGTGGGCTTCGGTTTCAAGGTGGGTGCTGCTCCGTTCCACGCCTGGACTCCGGACGTCTATCAGGGCGCGCCTACTCCGGTGACCGCGTTCATGGCTTCGGTCGTGAAAGCCGCGGCGTTCGCGGCGTTGATCCGGGTCTTTGTTGTCACGTTCGGTGCCTACGGTTCGGATTGGCAACCGGCGGTAGCGGTGCTGGCGCTGCTGACCTTGCTGGTTGGTTCGCTGCTAGCCATCGTCCAGCGAGACGCCAAACGAATGCTGGCCTTCTCCTCGCTGGGTCATGCCGGTTTCATGTTGGTCGGCGTTCAGGCGGCCAGCGACGAAGGTGTCGCGGCGGTGGTGTTCTACGCCGTTGCCTATTCGATGATGGCCATCGGCAGCTTCGCCGTGCTGACCGTGGTTTCCGGAGTCGGGGATCGTCGGACCGGGCTTGACGATCTCGACGGTCTGGCTCAACGGCGTCCGGCGTTGGCGCTGGCCTTCACCATCTTCTTGCTGGCCCAGGCCGGGGTGCCGTTGACGGCCGGGTTTGTCGCCAAGTTCGAAGTGATCGGGGCCTCGGTTTCGGCCGGCTCGTACTGGCTGGCGATCGCAGCCATGGTCACTGCGGTCATTTCGGCCTTCCTGTATCTCCGGATCGTGCTGTCGATGTATTTGGGTCAGGCCGATGAAGACGCCGACGAGATTCGTGTTCCGGGTGCGGTGGCGTTGGTCATTGGGGTGGCGCTGGTGGTGACGGTCGGTTTCGGGCTGGTACCTGGAGAGCTTGACACGATCACCCGCGAGGCAGTTCCCCGGCTGGTTTCGCTCGGGTCTGCGGTCACCCTCGGCTCGTGACCGCATTTCTGGCCGGGAATCGGCTCCAATGGCCGTCGGCGTCCGCTTCGCGGGCTAGCCTCTCTCCGTTCGGGGAACCATGTTTCCCCGCTTTGTTCAGCCCAAAACCTCACAGGTAGGCTCACTTTTCGTGTCGGATTTCCTTCGCAGCTATCTCACCGTTGGCATCTTTGGCCTGGTCGGCGTCGCTTTGGTCGGCGCGTTCCTGGGGCTGGGCCGACTGCTGCGCCCCAACAACCCCACCGCGGCCAAGACCGAGGTGTACGAGTCGGGTGTGGATCCGGTCGGGGATCGCTGGTCGCAGGCCAACATCCGCTACTACATCTTTGCGCTGCTGTTCGTCATGTTTGACGTTGAGGCGGTGTTCATCTTTCCGTGGGCAGCCCGGCTTGAGGTCTACGAAGTGTTCGGGCTGATCGAGATGGCGATCTTCATCTTCATCTTGCTGCTCGGTCTGCTCTACGCCTGGCGCAAGGGAGTACTCAAATGGGTCTAGTCGAATCGGGCAAGCTCCCCAAGCCGGTGTCGTCGCTGCTCAACATGAGCCGCAAATACTCCATGTGGGTGTACCAGTGGGGTTTGGCGTGTTGCGCCATCGAGATGGGTGCGGCGTTCGCGTCGCCGCGTTATGACGTGATGCGGCTCGGAGTGATTCCGTTGCCGGCCAGCCCACGGCAAGCCGACCTGCTGGTGATCTCCGGGACCGTGACCGACAAGATGGTCCCGTCGGTTCGGCGCCTCTACGAGCAGATGCCCGAACCCAAATACGTGATCTCGATGGGTTCGTGCGCCAACTGTGGCGGTCCGTACTGGGATTCATACTCGGTAACCAAGGGTGTCGATCAGATCATCCCGGTTGATGTCTACGTCCCGGGTTGTCCGCCTCGTCCCGAGGCCCTGCTCGAAGGGATCGTCCTGTTGCAGGAACGGATCCAGAACGAAGATATGGCCGAGCGTTGGAAGGGTGAGCCGATTGTCGTCGACTGACACACCAACCGAAGGCGAAGTTCCGAACGCCGAAGAGCCAGCAGCGGCTACCGACGAGGCTCGCGCCGGGTTGCTGGAGGCGTTGACCGGTGAATTGGGCGAGGCGCTGGTCGGCTCGCACCTTGACCCTGGCGACGATTTGTGGGTCCGGGTCGAACGCGGCGCCTGGGTGCACACCGGCGAGTTCCTCAAGACCGGTCTCGGCTTCCAGTACTTCAGCTTTTTGTCGGCGATCGACTGGCTGCCGTCGCCGTTTGGTCGCGACATGGACGCTCAGGTTGATCTGCGTCTAGGCCACGCTGAGTCCAGCGAGATCGACCAGACCATCGAACAGGGCGTGGCTGGTGGCGACACCCGCTTTCAGGTGTTCGCCCGGGTCAACGACATCGTCAACGGTTTGGCGGTCACGTTGAAATGCGACGTCCCCGATGATGACCTGTCAATTGACAGCTGGGTACCGGTGTATGCCGGAGCCAACTGGCATGAACGTGAATGCCGCGAGATGTACGGCATCGACTTCGTGGGCCATCCCGGACTGCGAAACATTTACCTACCGGCCGAGTTCGAAGGCAACCCGCTGCGCAAGGACTATCCGCTGCTGGCCCGTCGCATGAAGCCGTGGCCGGGAATTGTTGACGTGGAGAAAATGCCGGGCGAAGACGACGCCGACGAGGCGACCGAGGAAGGGAGCGACTCGTGACCGCCATTTCCGATCGCGAACAGCTGGCCTACCTAGCGGCCCAAGCCGCTGACGCCCGAGTCAACGTCGAGCTCGAATCAGAGGGCATGACCCTCAACATTGGGCCGCAGCATCCGGCGACCCACGGCACGCTTCGTATCGTGGCCAAGCTCGACGGCGAGCAGGTCTTGAGCGCCGATCCGGTCATGGGCTACATGCACCGTGGTTACGAAAAGCTGGCGGAGGTACGGACGTACCCGCAGGTCACCACGTTGATCAACCGGATCGACTGGGTGGGCAGCTTCGCCAACGAGGTTCCCTTCATTCTCGCCGCCGAGAAGCTGATGGACGTCGAGGCGCCGCCCCGAGCCCAGTGGATCCGCACCATCTTGTTTGAGATGAGCCGGATCGCCAACATCACCTTGTTCCTTGGCGACATGGGGCTTCAGGTTGGGGCGGTGACACCCGCGTTCTTCGCCTTCCGCGACCGTGAGCACGTACTGAACCAGATCGAGGCAGCCACCGGCGGCCGGTTCCATCCGAACTTCGACCGAATTGGCGGGCTCAAAGACGACCTACCGGCTGGTTGGATCACCGAAACCCGTCGGGTGATGAAGAAGATGCGGTCGTTCTGTGACGAGATGGAACAGCTCGTCCAAGGCAACGAAATCTTCGAAGCTCGCACCCGCGGGATCGGCGTTATCCCAGCCGACGTCGGGTTGAGCTACGGCCTGTCCGGGGCCAACATCCGCGCCTCGGGAGTCGACTGGGACGTGCGCCGTGACAACCCCTGCGGGATGGTGCACAACGAACTCGACTGGAAGGTCTGGACTCACCCCGATGGCGACTCGTTCGCTCGGTTCTGGGTTCGCCTACAGGAAGTGCGCGAAAGCACCAAGATGGTCGACCAGATGCTCGACGGGTTGCCGTCGGGACCGATCATGGCCAAAGTGCCCCGGATCATCAAGGTTCCGGCCGGCGAGGCCTACGTCGAGACCGAAAACCCGCTCGGAGTGATGGGCTACTACGTGGTTTCCAAAGGCGACCTGACCCCGTTCCGGGTCAAGATCCGCTCGGCTTCGTTCAACAATATTTCGATTGCTCCGTGGCTGCTCAAGGGCGTGTATGTCCCGGACATCGTGACGATCCTCGGCTCGTTGTACTTCATCCTCGGAGATATTGACCGGTGATGTCGGCCTCGCTCCTGCTCGCAGAGCTGTCGTACTGGCAGCAGACCTCCATTCGGGTGGGGGCTGGCTTGGCCGCGGTGCTGCTGGTGGCCGGCACGCTGGTGTACCTGCACCTGTTCAAGCTGGTCTCGTTCATGCAGAGTCGCCTCGGCCCGATGGAAGCCGGACCGTTCGGGTCGTTGCAGTTGCTGGCCGAAGTCGGCAAGTTCCTGCAAAAAGAAGACATCTTCCCGCGCAAAGCCGACCGGTTCGTGTTTGCCGCAGCCCCGTTCGTGGTGCTGATGTCGACCTTCCTGCTGGTGGTGGTCGTCCCGGGCGGACCTGATGCCTGGTTTGTTGATTCCGAGCTGGGGATCTACCTGGCCATGGCGGTGTCGTCCGTTTCGGTAATCGGGATTTTGATGGCGGGCTGGGGATCAGCGAGCAAATACTCGCTGCTCGGCGGTCTGCGAGCCACCGGTCAGCTCATCGCTTATGAACTTCCGCTGATTCTGGCGGTGCTGGGGGTAGTGATC
The DNA here is from genome assembly GCA_017852795.1 of Candidatus Neomicrothrix sp. Classification (GTDB taxonomy): domain Bacteria; phylum Actinomycetota; class Acidimicrobiia; order Acidimicrobiales; family Aldehydirespiratoraceae; genus UBA11606. The sequence goes on along the minus strand of JAFMKU010000034.1, from coordinate 15,447 downwards.
CAGGCCGAAACCATGAACATGCAGGGGATCGTCATGGCTCAGGCCGAAGGAGAAATCTTCGGTTTCGGCGGGATCGGTAATCCTTACCTGCTGACCCAGTTCGTGGCCTTCGGTGTGTTCTTGATCGCCATGCAAGCCGAACTGACCCAAACCCCGTTCGACATGCCGATCGCCGAGTCGGAGCTGGTCACCGGGTACATGACCGAATACTCGGGAATGCGCTTCTTGTTGTTCTTCATCGGCGAGTTCGCAACCGCAGGCGTGTTTAGCGCGATCGCCGCCGTGTTGTTCCTCGGTGGTTGGTACATCCCGGGCATTGACCCGGCCGACAACCTGATGAACATTCTGGGACCGCTGGTCATGGTTGGCAAGATCGTGGTGCTGACGTTCCTGATCTTCTGGTTCCGCTTCACCTTCCCTCGTTTCCGCGAAGATCAACTTCAGCGGTTGGCGTGGAAGTTCCTTATCCCCATTGCTCTGACCAACATCGTGGTCACGGGCATTCTCAAGGTCGCCTTCTAGGACATCGTTATGGGACTCGTACCAGGACTCATCAAAGGACTCGGGGTCACCGGTGGCACCATGCTGCGCACGATCTTCCCGGACGGTTTGAAGAAGCCGATCCCGAATCCGGTGAAGGGCGCCGAAACCGTTCAGTATCCGCGCGAGAAAGAGGCGCCGGCCCCTCGGGCGCGTGGCGTGATTGCGTTGCACGAAGACAACTGCACGGCCTGCATGCTCTGCGCCCGCGAATGTCCTGATTGGTGCATCTACATCGAAGGCCACAAAGAAAAGGCACCGCCGCGGCGGGCCGGTGGCAAACCCCGTCAGGTCAACGCACTCGACCGTTTCGATATCGACTTCGCGCTCTGTATGTACTGCGGTATCTGCGTTGAGGTGTGCCCGTTCGACGCCTTGTTCTGGAGCCCGGAATACGAATTCTCGGAGCCTCGCATCGCCGATCTGCTGCATGACAAGAGTCGGCTGGCGGAATGGATGGAGACGGTTCCCGAGTTTGAAGACTACGAAGCCGGTTCGGAAGTCAAGACCAAGAAGGTGCCGAGCCGATGAGTAGCCTGCTGGCCGCCGTCTCGGCCGATGCCGACCTGATGGTCGCGCAAAACGTCTTCTTCGCGCTGATCTCGTTGGTCATGGTGATCGCCGCGGTTCGGGTGGTGACGACCGGCAACGTCGTGCATGCCGCGCTCTGGCTGGTCGTGGTGCTCGCCGGGGTGGCCGTGCAGTTCTTGTTCCTCGGCGCCGAGTTTGTTGCGGTCACCCAAGTGCTGGTCTACATCGGTGCGGTGATCGTGTTGTTCCTGTTCGGTGTGATGTTGACCAAAGCCTCAATGGGCGATGACGAATCGGTGGTCAACGAACGCCGCGGGATGGCCGGGATGGTCGGCTTGCTGTTGTTCGCCGTGATGGCCATTGCCTTGTTTGACTCGTTTGGCGACAAACGGGTAGTGATCGACGAACCGCAGTCAGTAAACACGGTGAGCGACTCGATCTTCAGTCAGTACATCGTTCCGTTCGAGGCGGTTTCGGTGCTGTTGTTGGCGGCCCTCATCGGGGCCATTGTCTTGGCCAGGAAGGACTGAGTCGATGCTGCTGAACCAGTTCTTGCTGCTAGCCGCCGCCCTGTTCTGTATCGGGGTGTACGGCGTTCTGGTCCGTCGAAGCGCCATGCTGGTGCTCATGTCGATCGAGCTGATCCTGAACGCCGTGAACATCAATCTGGTGGCGTTCGGCGCGCTCACTGATGATGTGGGCGGTTCGGTTTTCGCGCTGTTCACCATCGCGGTCGCCGCCGCCGAAGTTGGCATCGGTTTGGCCATTGTCCTGCTCATGTACCGCAACCGCCGCAGTATCGACCTGGCCCAGGTCGACCTGCTGAAGGGCTGAGGTCGTCATGTTGTCTCTCTTCGCATTGGAATCGGTTTCCGAGGTCTCCACGGTGGTGCAGGATGCCAACTGGTTCCTTGAGCACGCTTGGATCATCCCGCTGCTGCCCGCGATCTCGTTCGTGTTGATCCTGTTCTTTGGCAAACGGTTGCCGAAGAAGGGTGCGGAAATCGGGATCACCGCGGTTGCAGTGTCGTTCCTCTTGGCGGTCGTCACCGGCTGGGCCTGGCTCGATCACCGCGACAACGTGGTGTTCGACGGTGGTCACAGCGAAAGCGTCGTGGTTGACGATGGCCACGGTAGCGACGACGGTTACGGCACCGACGACGGTCACAGCGGCGACGCAACGGCCGACGAAGAACACGCCATCGTGGTTGATGATGGCACTACCAACGGCGACGACCGAGTGTCGCTGGCCGTGGCCGCCGCAGAAACCGGTGGCAAAACCGAGGCGCATCCCTACGTGGCGGTGCAGCAAACCACCCAGTGGTTCCAGTCCGGTGGGGTGGAGTTCGGAGCTGGCATTCTGGTTGACGGCTTGTCGGTGATGATGCTCTTTGTTGTCACCTTGATCTCGCTGTTGGTGCACATCTACAGCACTGATTACGTCGGTGGGGATCGCCGGTACACCCACTTCTTCGCGTTCCTGTCGTTGTTTACCGCCTCGATGCTGTTCTTCGTGCTGAGCGACAACATCTTGCAGATGATCGTCGGTTGGGAACTGGTCGGGGTCTGTTCGTTTGCGCTGATCGGTCATTGGTGGGAAGAGAAACCGAACAGCGACGCAGCGTTGAAGGCTTTCATCACCAACCGGGTCGGCGATGTTGGTCTGCTGGTCGGCATGATCACGCTGTTCTTCGCCGCCGGCGGAGGAACGACGTTCGACACGGTCAGTATCAACGAGCAGGTGGTTCAAGGCAACGTCAGCCACACCGCGTTGGTGGTTGCGGCGGCGGCGTTGACCGCTGCAGTGATGTCCAAGTCGGGTCAGTTCATCCTGCACACCTGGCTGCCCGACGCGATGGCAGGCCCGACCCCGGTTTCGGCGTTGATCCACGCCGCCACCATGGTGGTGGCAGGCATCTTTATGGTGGCCCGGCTCTACCCGGTGTTCTTCGAGGGGATGTCCATCGGCGGTTCGAGCATCAACTTGTTGTCCACGGTCGGAGCGGTCACGCTGGTCGGTGCTGGGTTGTTGGCGTTCGTACAGGACGACATCAAGAAGGTGTTGGCGTACTCGACGGTGTCCCAGCTGGGGTACATGGCGATGGCGCTCGGGGTGGGGGCTTGGACTGCCGCAGTGTTCCACCTGTTCACGCACGCCTTCTTCAAAGCCAACTTGTTCCTCGGTTCAGGTTCGGTGGCGCACGCAGTCCACTCGTTCGACATGAAAAAGGACATGGGAGGCATGAAGAAATACATGCCTCGCACGTTCTGGACTTTCCTGATCGGTTCGGTGGCCCTGGCCGGTTTGCCACCGTTGGCTGGGTTCTGGTCAAAAGACGAAATCTTGGTTGGTACCGGCGGCTGGGGCTTGTTTGGGGGCACCGGTGGCAACGGCGCCTACACCTTCCACCTGTCGATGGGCATGATCGGTGCTGCGCTTACCGCGGCGTACATGACCCGTTGTATGTACCTCACCTTCTTCGGTGAATGGCGGGGCGGTCACGGCCACGACGATCACGGCCACGACAGCCACGATGCTCACGATGCTCACGGCCATCACGGCGAACCGCACGAGTCGGGTCCACGGATTCTGGTACCGCTCTATGTGCTATCCGGATTCTCGATCCTGGTCGGACTGGTCAACCTTCCTCCCGGCCTGTTCAGCGGAAGCGCCAAGAGTCCGGCGAGTTGGCAGGAACGGTTCCTTCACTACATGGAGCCAGCCGGTTCGTCCTACTTCCCAGCGGTTGCCCACGGCACGCCAAGCTGGTCGCTGGCTATCGTTTCCACCGCTATCGCGGTACTCGGGATTGGTATGGCCTTCTGGTACTACTTCGTGCGGGTCGATCGGCTCAGCAAGCAGACCGGGCAGTCGCTGACCGGGCTACCGAACGGCCTGACTTCCCGCAACCGGTTGGCCAAAGCCGGCCACACGCTGCTGGTCAACAAGTACTACCTCGACCATCTCTACACCGGGATCATCGCCGGTTTCACCAAGGGCCGGTTGGCTCGTGCCGCCTACTGGGTCAACCAGAACGTCTTGGACCGGACCGTGAACGTGGCGGGAGAAACCGCAGTTCGGGCCGGGCGGGTGGTTTACGAACGTATCGACCAAGGTGTTGTTGATGGTCTGGTCAACTCGGCCGGTCGAGTTTCAGACTCCACTGGTCAAGAACTCCGCAAGATCAATTCGGGTCAGGTGCAAAACTACGCCGCCCTCATGTTCGCCGGTGCCGCCGTCTTGGCTGGTGCCTTCATCATCCTGTTCGCCCTTTAAGAACTCACTATCCACGAGGAACAAACGCTTATGGACTTTCTCAACGACTGGGGACTCACGCTGGTGACCTTCCTACCGCTTGCCGGTGCGTTGGTCATGATGGCAATACCAAAAGAGGAGGAGAAGGTCCTCAAGCAGGCTGCGCTGCTTACCTCGTTAGCCACGCTGGCCGCCGGGATCTGGCTGCTGGTCGAGTTCGACTACGACCGTGCGGGTTCGTTGCAGTACGTGGTCGACAAGAACTGGATCGAAGTCATTGGGTCGGGGTACACCCTCGGTCTCGACGGCATGTCGCTGCCGCTACTGGCCCTCACCGTGCTGGTGATGCCGTTGGTGTTCATCTACTCCTGGGACCACATCCCGTCACCGGGGAACGCCAAAGCGTTCCTGGCCTTGATGCTGATCCTCGAGACCGGCATGATCGGCACCTTCGTAGCGCAGGACCTGATCTTGTTCTTCGTGTTCTTCGAGGTTGTGCTGCTCCCGATGTTCTTCATGATCGCGGTGTGGGGCGGCGAGGATCGTCGCTACGCCTCGCTGAAGTTCTTCCTCTACACCATGTTCGGGTCGGCGCTGATGTTGCTGGGCTTCCTGGCCCTGTTCTTCTTGTCGAAGGATCCGGTGACCGGTGAACTGCTTCGAACCTTCGACATGCGGGTCCTGACCGACGCCGCGGGTGCTGGCATCGTGCGCAGCTCCCAGCTGTTGATCTTCGGTGGCATGTTCCTCGGGTTTGGTGTGAAGGTGCCGCTGTTCCCGTTCCATACCTGGTTGCCGGATGCCCACACGCAGGCGCCCACCCAAGGTTCGGTGATCCTGGCCGCGGTGCTGCTCAAGCTCGGCACCTACGGATTCATCCGTATCGCCATCCCGATGCTGCCCGAAGCTGCGGAAGCGTGGGCTCCTTGGATCGGGTTGTTCGCGGTCATCGGCATCATCTACGGCGCCTTGGGCTGTCTGGCCCAGACCGACATGAAGCGTCTGATCGCGTTCTCGTCGGTGGCTCACATGGGCTTCGTGATGCTCGGTATTGCCACCCTCACCGATTTCGGTATCAACGCCGCGATCTTCGGGATGGTGGCCCACGGCCTGATCACCGGGATGCTCTTCTTCATCGCTGGCTCGGTCAAAGAGCGCTATCACACGCTCGAAATCAAACGTCTGGGCGGGATGCTGTTGCAGGCGCCCCGGCTCGGTTGGATCCTCGGCTTTACGTCGATGGCGTCGCTGGGCCTTCCCGGCTTGGCCGGTTTCTGGGGCGAGTTCCCGGCAATCCTTGCTGCGTATCAGCCGGCCAACGGCATCCCTGAAGAAACGTTCCGGGGCTACATGGTGGTGGCAGCCATCGGCACGGTGCTGGCGGCTGGCTACCTGCTGTGGCTGCTGCAACGCACCGCGATGGGGGAACCCTCCGAAGAGTTTGCCAACGATCCTCACATCACCGACGTGAACCGCTTCGAGTGGATCGCCTGGAGTCCGATTCTGTTCCTGATCGTGTTGTTCGGTGTCGCTCCGGGTCTGATTTTTGATGTCACCGACCCGGCCGTTGTCGAATCGCTCAACAACTGCCTCCAGCTCCCCGACGGCTGCGAAGGCGTGGCCGCGGCAACGACGGCCATGTTCGGAGGCTGATCAACAATGTTGGCCCAGCTCGCCCAGCAGACCGAATCGTTCGTTCGGCCGGCGATCGACTGGCACGCCGTCGCGCCCGAACTCACTTTGCTGGCGGTTGGCGCCCTGGTCACGCTGCTCGACATCGTCTTTTTGGAACGTGGTCGCCGGTTCACGTCGGCGGTTGCCGCCGTCGGTTTGCTGATCACCATGGTCCCCATCGTCACCTTGGCGTTGGACGGCAACGATCGGTCGCTGTTTAGCGGTGCGTTCGTCGTCGACAACTACGCCTTGGTCATGAAGGCACTGTTTGTCCTGTCGGCCTATGTGGTGGTTCTGCTCTCAGCGAACTACGTGGCCGAAGGCGACTACTGGGAAAACGAGTACTACGGCCTGGTGCTGAGTTCGGTGCTCGGCATGGTGTTGATGGCCTCGGCCCGCGACCTCATCACGGTGTTCGTTGCCCTCGAGCTGTTGTCGATCCCGGCCTACATGTTGGCCAGTTGGCGTAAACGCGACCTCAAGAGCAACGAGGCCGGCATCAAGTACTACCTGATGGGTGTTTTTGCTTCGGCCATCCTGCTCTATGGCATGTCGCTGCTTTACGGCAGTGCCGGTTCGACGCTGCTGACCGACATCAACTCGGCGGTCGGAGCTAGCGGTGCCCCGTCAGCGGTCGTGGTGCTGGGCATCGTGTTTGTGGTGGTGGGGTTCGGGTTCAAGGTGTCGGCGGTTCCGTTCCACACTTGGGCGCCAGATACCTACGAAGGAGCGCCAACTCCGGTTACCGCGTTCTTGTCGGTGGCTTCCAAGGCGGCCGGGTTCGTTGCGTTGATGAACTTGCTGTTCGTCGGTTTCGTCGAACGAGGCGACATTTATGAACCGCTGCTGTGGGTGCTAGCGGCTTTGTCGATGACGGTCGGCAACCTGATTGCCTTGCGTCAGACCAACATCGTTCGCATGTTGGCCTATTCCGGTGTGGCCCAAGCGGGATACATGCTGGCGCCGTTAGCGGTTGCCAGTTCGGTTCCCGACACGGCGTTGAGCGCAACCGTGACCTACCTGGTGATTTATGCCGCCATGAACCTCGGTGCGTTCGTGGTGGTCATGGCTGTGGCTCGCAAAACCCGGTCGGCGGAGATCTCGTCGTTCAACGGCTTGTTTAGTTACGCCCCGGGTCTGGCGGTGGCAATGTCACTGTTCTTGTTCGCGCTGGCAGGTATCCCACCGTTCGGGGGTTGGTTCGCCAAGTTCCGGGTGATGGAGGCGGTCATTGAGGCCGAAACCACTTCCGGGTTGGTGCTGGGTGTGGTGGTGGCCGTCAACTCGGTCATTGCCTTGTACTACTACGCTCGGATTGGCTTGGGCATGTGGGCCAACGACGCTCCCGATGGGGATCTCACCCCGGTTCGTCTTCCGTTCTCGTTGGCTTCGGCGCTGATCCTCACCGGTGGCGTGACGTTGGTGTTCGGGGTGCTTCCGCAGTTGGTGGGTGACCTCACGCAGGTCAGTCTGCTGTCCGGCATCGGCGGCTAATCGTCCATGTCGGCACTGGCCGACCGCCTTCGCACTGAGATCGTGCGGAACGAAACGATCTCGGTGGAACACTTCGTGGCGGCCGCGTTGTACGACCCGTCCGAAGGTTTTTACTGCGGACCAGGTCAGGCTGGTCGTAGCGGCGATTTTCTGACTGCGGTGGAGGTCGGGCCGTTGTTTGGGGCGGTGGTGAGCCGGGCGGTTGACCAATGGTGGGAAGCAGCCGGACGTCCAGAGCGCTTCGTGGTCGCCGAACACGGGGCCGGGCCAGGAACGCTTGGTCGAGCTGTGACGTTGGCCGAAGGGGACTGCCTTCGGGCCGGAGCGTTGCAGTGGGTGATGATTGAACCATCCGATCCGCAACGGTCCCGACATCCAACCGGCCCTCATCTGGTTTCTCAAGTCGACGATGCGAACCTTTCCCATGTTGACGTCGTGTTCGCCAACGAACTGCTCGACAATCTGCCGTTCGGGATCGTGGCGTATCGGGAGGGTTCGTGGGTGGAGCGGCGGGTCGGGCTCGACGGCGACCGGTTTGTGCTGCGCGATGGCGAAAAGGTTTCGCCCCCACCAGGTTTAGGTTCCGAAACGCCAACTCTTGGTGCCGAGTTGCCAATTTTGCGGGGAGCCTCGGCTTGGCTGGGCGAACGGCGGGAGCGGTTCCCGGAGAGCCGCATGGTGCTGTTGGATTATGCGGCACCAACCGTGGCGTTGTTGGCACGCGAAGCGGGATGGCTGCGGGCATTTCGTAACCATCAGTTGGGCCGTGACTGGCTCTCGGCTCCCGGTACCCAAGACATCACCGTTGACATCCCGATCGAGCAGGTGGCCGTGTTCGAGCCAACGCAGACCCTGACCCAAGCCGAGTTTCTGCACCGTTACGGCATCGACGAACTGGTCGAGCAGGGGCGCCAAATCTGGCAGGAACGAGCGGCGATCGGTGATCTGGTTGCACTTCGGGGTCGGAGCCGGGCCAACGAAGCCGCGGCGCTACTGGACCCCGATGGGATGGGGGCGTTTCGGGTGTTTGTCTGGGCGCCGTCCGACCAGACGGTCAGTTGAGGTCCCGGTATCCCTGAGCGATGTGTTCGATCCACCAGGCGGGTGCGTTGTCGAGCAGGTTGCTCAGGTTCGAATAGTCCCACCAGCGTTCGATCAAACCGTCTTCAGAAAAGACCATGACCGAAGCGAACGGATGCACTACCCGTTCGCCGGTTGAGAACACCCATTCTTCGGCATGTTCGGTGATGACCGCGTTGCCTTCGGCCAGAACCATCCCGTCGACATGGTTGTGGGCGTCCACCGGGTCGAGTCCGAGTCGGAGTCGGGCCACGATCTGGTCGGGCCCGTGGGCGCCCCCGCCGGTTTCCCCGGTGCCGACATCGACATAGTTGGCATCGGTGGTGAAGAACGAAGCGACCGCGTCCCAGTCGTGAGCGTACAGGGCGACCCAGAAGCGGGCCGCGGTGGCTTTGTTGCGTTCGGTGGAGTTGGTGGAGTTGGTGGAGTCGGCAGGAGTCATGTTCGCAGCCTCACAGGTCCGGAAGCCCAAGTTCAAGATTGGAACCTTGGATTCCACCGGACACGGCGAGCACTTCGCCGGTGACGTATGCCGAGGCGGGCGACGCAAGGTACAGCACCGCAGCTCCGATCTCCCAGGCTTCACCAAGTCGCCGCAGCGGCGTCCCGTCCACCATGGCATCGTGGATTTCCGGGGACTGAAGCACGATGTCGAGCGCGGAGGTGGCGATCGCCCCCGGACTCACCGCATTGACCCGGATCCGAGGGGCGAGATCCTGGGCGAGTTCGCGGGTCAGATGAACAAGCGCGGCTTTGGCGGTCCCATACGCGCTCATCCCTCGAATGGCGAAATGGCCGGCGGTGGACGTGATGTTGACAATCGACCCGCCACCTCGGGCCAGCAGGTGAGGAACGGCGAGTTGGGTCATGTTGAACGCGGTGGTGACGTTAAACCGAAGTGCCGAATCGAAAGTGCGTTCGCTGGTGTCGAGAAACGCTTGCGGCATCGCCCCGCCAACATTGTTGACGACAACGTCGAGCCCACCGAGGTCGTTGACGGCGGCGGAGATGAGCGCCTCCATCCCGTCGCGGGTCGAAAGGTCGCCGGCGATCGAGATCGCCGTGCGTCCGTGCCCTTCGATTGCGGCGGCGGTTTCGGCGAGTTGTTCTTCGCTGCGGGCTCCGATTACCACGTCGGCACCGGCTTCGGCCAGGGCGGTGGCGGCGGCGGCCCCGATCCCACGACCCGCGCCGGTAACCACTGCAACCTTGCCATCGAGACGGAATTGTTCAAGCACCATGGCCAAGACCCTAGACTTTTTCTCTGTGACATCCCCTGTTCATTCTTCAACCGCGGCTCGACTCGACGAGATCCTCATGGCCGACGACGTCAGCGAGTCGCTGTGGGCGTCGATCGACAGCGGCGAAATGGACGATTTGGTGCCGGAATTGGCGCTGCTGCGGATGGAGCAGGATCCAATCCACCGCCACAAAGACGTGCTGGCTCACACCGTGGCGGTGGTCGGCAAAACCCCGCAGGATCGACTGGTGCGGCTGGCCGCGCTGTTTCACGACATCGCCAAACCCAAAACCCGCAGCTTTGAACACGGCGGAGTGACCTTTCGCCACCATGAGGTGGTCGGCAGCCGAATGACGCGGACCCGAATGCAGGAACTGGGATACGAAGAAGAAGCCGTCGAAGCGGTAGCTGAACTGGTCCGGTTGTCGGGCCGGTTCAAGGGATACGCCGATGGTTGGTCTGATGCTGCGGTGCGTCGCTACGCCCGTGACGCGGGTCCGTTGCTGGGTCGGCTCAATGCGCTGATCCGGTCGGATTGCACGACCCGAAATCAGACAAAAGCCGACGCCCTGCAACAGTCGATTGACGAACTCGAGGAACGCATTTCTGACTTGGCGGAAGCCGACCGTCGCAACGCCGAACGTCCGCAGCTCGACGGGCAGGCGGTGATGGACCATCTGGGGATTGAACCTGGCCCAGCGGTGGGTCGGGCCTTGAGGTGGCTACTGGAGTTGAAACGGGTTGAAGGCCACCTCGACGATGACGAACTTTTCCTTCGATTAGATACCTACTGGGCAGAAACATACGGCTAATCTCACCGGCAATTACCTGAGGCTCAGAGCCTGCGGGTGCTATTGACAAGTTGAGGCCAGTACAACGCTGGCCGGCTGAAAGGTGCAGAAATGGGTCGGTTTCTACGGGTTCTTGCAGTAATGGTGTTGTTGGCCTCGTGCTCATCGAGTTCCGGCAGCGCGGTTGACGATCTCAAAGCTGCTCTGATCGACGATGGGGCATCTGAATCCGAAGCCGAATGCGCGGCGAGCGATCTTGTCGAACTGGGTTACACCGCTGACGACATCTACGCAGACGACACGGATCCTTCACCCGAAGCGTTCGAGATCATTTTGGGCTGCATCGAAGGTGGCGACCTGATGGCCGATCTCCAAGACGGATTGTCTGATGTGACCGATCTCGAAGATGAGTTGAACGAGATGATGGAGGATCTGATGACGGATGATTCCCCTCAGTCCTACGGCGACGACCCCGAGTTGGACGCCTACTATGACGCCTGCGAGGGCGGCGATCTGGTCGCCTGCGACGATCTGTACATGAACGCGCCGTTCGGCAGCGAATACGAATCGTTCGGCATTGACTGTGGCGGCCATGAAGCCGACAGCGCCAGGTTCTGTTCCAACGAGAGCAACCCCGACGAATAGGCCACAGCACTGGGTGGCACCAGCGATAGCCTGACCGTATGCGTGTAGGAATCGTTGGTGCCACTGGTCAAGTTGGTGGGGTGATGAGAACCCTGCTGGCCGAACGGAACTTTCCGGTCGAAACGCTTCGGCTTTTCGCCTCGGCCCGTTCCGCGGGTCGGACAATCGAAACCGCGTTTGGTGAAGTAACCGTCGAGGACGCCTCGGCGGCTGACTACACCGGGCTTGACGTGGTGCTGTTTTCTGCCGGTGGTGCGACCAGCACCGAACTGGCGCCGAAGGTAGCCGCCTCAGGGGCGATCGTGATCGACAATTCGTCGGCGTGGCGAATGGATCCCGACGTGCCGCTGGTGGTTCCAGAAGTCAACGCGTCCGCCCTTCGCTCAATCCCGAAAGGGATCGTGGCCAACCCCAACTGCACCACGATGGCGGCCATGCCGGTGATGAAACCGTTGGCCGATGAGGCTGGGCTCGAAGCCATGGTGATTTCGTCCTACCAGGCGGTGTCCGGTGCGGGGTTGTCGGGTGTGGCCGAACTCGACGAGCAGTCCCAAAAGGTGGGTGTCGACGGTCCGAAACTGACCTATGACGGTGCCGCGGTCACGTTGGCTGCTGGCGAGAACTTCGTTCGTCCGATCGCCTGCAATGTGCTTCCCTTGGCTGGCTCGATCGTTGACGATGGGCTTGAGGAGACCAGCGAAGAGCAGAAGCTTCGGTTCGAAAGCCGCAAGATCCTCAACCTTGCTGATCTGAAGGTTTCGGGGACGTGTGTGCGGGTGCCGGTGTACACCGGGCATTCGTTGTCGATCAACGCTCGGTTTGCGCGACCGTTGAGCCCGGCGCGGGCCCGAGAGCTGCTGGCTGACGCTCCTGGCGTGGTGCTTTCCGAAATCCCGAACCCGCTCGAAGCGGCCGGGCAGGACCCGTCGTTCGTGGGCCGTATCCGCGTCGATGACACGGTGGAGCACGGGCTGAGCCTGTTTGTGGTGGGCGACAACCTTCGGAAGGGCGCGGCGCTCAACACCATCCAGATCGCTGAGAGCCTCATCTCCCAAGGCCTCGTCCGGGCCTAAGCGAAGCCTGAAGCTACGGAGGGTTCTCGACGTAGCGTTGCATCGCCTGTTCAAGGCTGATGTCCATCTGGTTGGCTAATGAAGCCAACCAGGCCAGCACGTCACCGAATTCGTGGAGTTGCTGTTCGGTCGTTCCTTTACGAACCGCTTGGGCAAGCTCACCGATTTCCTCGGCCAGCCACGCCACCGTGGCCGGAACTCCTCGGTCTCGGTCGGCGCTCCCGTAGAGCTGCTCCATCAACCGTTGGAGCTCGTCAAGATTCATGAGTTTCGGCGTTTTTACTCGACGGTTGGCCACCGGAGGTGCCTTCCCGGGCCGCGAGCACCGCCGGGTGTTCGCCCAGCGCCCAGTTGAGGGTTCGCATCAGGCCGGTAGCGGCGGGACGGATCGCGATCGGTTCGGCCAGCGGTGCCACCGGGATCATCAACATGCGTCGGGCAAAACCGGGCAGCATCGAGGCGGCCGCGGCGAAGATCACCCCGTAGGAGGGTCGGGCGGCCAGGCTGAGCGGCGGGAAGGCCAGGAAGCGGACCGTTTCGCGGGTGTCGGGACCGACGGTGAGTTCGTCTCGGTAGCTCAGGAGCCGCTGACGAAGCTCCTCACGACTTTGAGGTGGGTCAACCACGCCAAGCGCCTCGCCGATCTGGCCGATCTGGGCGACGTACTCGTCAGCGCGCGACTCGGCCAACGGGGTGGTGCCGTAGCGTTGTCGGGCTCGCAGGAAACTGTCGGCTTCGGTGCAGTGGACCCAGGCCAGCAGGTGAGGGTCGAGTGCCGAGTAGGGGCGTCCGTCGCTGGCAACCCCGTTGACTCGGGCGTGCACGGCGCGCACCATGGAAATGACCTGCTCGGCTTCGGTGGTCGTTCCAAAGGTGGTGGTAGCGATGAACGCACCGGTGCGTTGCAGCCGCCCAAGTGGGTCGCTGCGGTACGTCGAATGCTGAGTGACGCCCGCGAGGGCCAGCGGATGAAGCGTCTGAAGGAGCAGCGCCCGCAACCCGCCGATCAGCATGGAAACGTCGGTGTGAACCTCCCAGATCGCCGAGTCGGGTGAAAATCGGCGTTCCTCAGTCGGGTCGTAGTCGTACACGGGTTCATCGGGGGTCCCGGCCAGGGTTTGCCGGACTACTCGGGCGACCCGGTCGCGAAGCGTGTGGAGTGAATGCTGGGGGAGCGCAGCCATGCCTTCACGCTAGGGCTCGGGGCGACTCAATGCGTAGACGGCTGTGTTCAACCCGGTGCTCACAGGGTGTTCGACTTGCCGGTTTCCCGCTTGCGCAGAGATGGCTTTGTCTGGTCAACTCCCGGAATGGACATCCGCGAAGCGCTCTACACGACCCGGGCGATGCGCCGGGTGACGAACGAACCGGTACCGACCGACGTGCAGGCCAGAATCCTTGACGCGGCGATTCGCGCTCCCAGCGGTGGCAACGGCCAGCAGTGGCGGTTTTTGCTGGTAGATGACCCGACTCAACGGGAACGACTCGGGGATCTGTACCGGGAATGTATCGACCTGCTCTGGGCCACGATCTACGCCGACAAGGTCGAAGCGGCTCAGGGAGCAGGCGAGGAGGCGGAGTCGCTGCGCCGAATGATCAACTCGGTGTCGTGGGCCCAAGAGAACTTTGCGGTGTATCCGCTCCTCTTGTTCGCTTTTGCTTACGGCGACACCAGCGGTGGTTCGATTTTCCCCGCGGTGTGGAGCGCTCAACTGGCGGCCCGGGCCGAAGGGGTCGGCTCGTCGCTGACCAGCGTGTTGGCGTTCAAGGCCGATGAGACCCGTGAGGTGCTTGGCGTTCCCGATGAGCAGTGGAAGATGGCCTGTTGCGTGACCTTCGGATATCCGACCGGTCGGTGGGGGGTTCCTCAGCGGACACCGGTGCAGGACGTGGCGTATCGAAACACCTGGGGAACTCCGGTGGGTTTCTCGGTTGATGAGCCCCTCTGGCCTTGAGCTGCTAAACGAGCGGCCTGAGCAGCGATGAACACGGGGCAGTAATGGGCACGGGGCAGTAATGAACACGATGCGCGGGTTCGCGCTAGGGGTGGATACAGGCGGTACGTACACCGACGCAGTGGTGTACGACGAACAGTCGCGTTCGATTCTGGCCAAAGCCAAAGCGCCCACTACCCATGATGACCTTGCGATTGGTATCGGCGAAGCGGTTGACCGGGCGTTGAGCGGTGCGGACCTTGAGCCTTCAGCGATCCGGATGGTGGCGTTGTCGACCACGTTGGCCACCAACGCGTTGGTGGAAGGGAAAGGCCGTCCGGCCTGTCTGGTGACGATCGGTTTTGAGCCCGGTTCGTTCGCCCGGGATGGCCTGCCGGAGGCGATCGGCACCGATCGGGTGATCATGGTCCCCGGTGGCCACACCAGTCACGGGGAAGAAATCGCCCCGCTGGATCTCACTGATCTGGCGGCCCGGGTCGATGAAGTGAACGGCGAGGTGGAAGCGTTTGCGGTAACTGCCCAATTCGCGACCCGCAATCCCGCGCAGGAGCTTCAAGCCCGCGACCTGATCCGGGACCGGACCGGGAAACCGGTGACGTGCAGCCATGTGTTGTCGTCCAGTTTGGGTGGACCCCGGCGAGGTGTGACCGCGTTGCTCAACGCCCGGCTGATCTCGTTGATCGATGAGTTGGTTGCCACGACCGCCCGGATCCTGCACGAACGAGGCATTTCGGCTCCGATGATGGTCGTTCGAGGCAACGGCTCGCTGGTCTCCACCGATTTTGTTGCCGAACGCCCGGTGGAAACCATCCTCAGCGGGCCCGCCGCCAGTTTGGTTGGCGCGGCGCATCTGGCCGACTGCGATCAAGCCATCATTTCTGACATCGGGGGGACAACCACTGACATCGCGGTGGTGCGGGACGGGCGTGGCCCCTTTGATGCCGATGGCGCGGTGGTGGGCGGTCACCGAACCATGGTCGAAGCGGTTTCGATGCAGACCCATGGCTTGGGTGGCGACAGTGAGGTGACGTTGGCCGATCGGGCGGTTGGGTGCCAGCTACTGATCGGACCGCGTCGAGTGGTCCCGTTGAGCGTGATGGCAGCGGCCCATCCTGAGCGTCTGATTACCGAACTTGAGCAGCAGTTGAACCGCGAAACACCGGGCTTA
>JAFMKU010000033.1 GCA_017852795.1 Candidatus Neomicrothrix sp. | reverse complement strand
CGGGACCTCGCTGGGGGGTTCGCCCGGGAACGTGATGAGATCGCGGCGTTGATCGGAACCCCCAACCAGGTCGAAAGCGTGACCGCGTTCTTTGCCCGGCGCGACCCGGTGTACGACGACGTCGACGACGGGTCGTAACCAACGAAACCTCACCGGGCAATGTCATCAGGCCCAGCTACGTTCGGTCTATGGGTTTGGTCGAACACGCTCCGTTGTCTTCGTTGGCGGTTGGTTGGCCTCATGCGGGAGGCCCGGCCGACACGGTTCGGTTGTTGAAATATCGCCGCCGGACCGCTGAGGTGACGGTGCTCGCCGACCGGATGGCGTTGCTGGTACCGGTTACCGACCTCGAAGCTTCGATAGACGTGGTGACTTGGTGTCCGGCGCATGCCAGCAATCGTCGGCAGCGCCACTTTGACCAGTCCGAGTTGCTTGCCCGGGCCGTGGCGCACCGTATTGGCCGGCCGTGCCGGCGGTTGTTGCGCCGGAACCGTGGGGTTCCGCAGTCAACGCTCGATCGGGCCGGGCGGTTACACGGGCCCCTTTTGATGGCAGTTGGGGCACCGCTTCGCGGTAGGCCACGGATCTTGCTGATCGACGATGTGGTAACCACCGGAGCCACCTTGCGGACCGCGGCCGCGGTGCTGCGAGACCGCGGGGCTGGTGCAGTTCACGCGGTGGTGGCGACTCGAGCCGTGCCACGCCGGGCTCGTTGGCCAGCATCCGATGACGGTCCCGCGAAAGCGTGAGCGAGGAGGGGGGCGATGGTTCAGCTCGGCGAAACGGTCTAGGGTCGCGTCACTGTCTAGGGAGGAGTACGACATGGACGTTTCCATCAGCGCACGGCATTTGCAGATTACGCCCAGGCTGGAGGAGGTGGTTCAAGAAAAGATCGGCGGCCTTGATCGGTTCCTTGCCGAGTTAGATTTCGCTGAAGTCCATTTCGACGAGGCGCAGAACCCGCGCATCGGTGAGAAAGAGACCTGTGAGATTGTCGTCTCCGGACACGGCCATCACCTGCGCTGCAAGGTCAACGCCCGAGATCCCTATTCCGCGGTTGATCAGGCCACGCTGAAACTTGAGCGTCAGATTCGCAAGCTCCGCACCAAGTTGCAGCGTCGCCAGCACGGTGATGGGGCAACGCTTCGCCGTATCGACGTAGACGAAACCGAACCGGTTGGTGCTGATGCCGACGATGACACCGAACCGTTGCCACAGATCGTCAAAACCAAGCGCTTCCACCTGGGCCCTTTGAGCGCCGATGAAGCCATCGAAAAGATGGAAATGCTGGGCCACGGCTTTTTCTTTTTCATCAACCGTGAAACCAACCGTTCGGCCGTGATCTACCGACGCGACGATGGTGATGTCGGGCTGATCGACGAAGCCGGGTAGTCGCTGCCGCGGCGCTGGTTGTTCCCGACCGGCGTGCCCGATGCTCTGCGGAGGATATCGGTAGGCTTGGCAACGCTATGAGCATCTTTGATCGGGTCTTACGAAGTGGCGAAGGTCGAAAGCTGAAGGCGTTGCAGGCGTTGGTCCCAGACATCAACGCTCTCGAGTCAGACATGCAGGGGCTCTCTGACGACGCCCTTCGGGGATGCACCGATGATTTCCGTACCCGGCTCGAAAACGGTGCTGACCCTGACGATCTACTGATCGAAGCTTTTGCGGTGGTTCGCGAAGCAGCTTCCCGGATCCTTGGCCAACGCCATTACGACGTTCAGCTGATCGGTGGCGCTGCGCTGCACCTTGGGTGGGTCGCCGAAATGAAAACCGGTGAAGGCAAAACCCTCACCTCGACGCTGCCCATTTACCTCAACGGACTCACCGGCCGCGGGGTGCATGTGGTCACCGTAAACGACTATCTAGCCAGCCATGACGCCGAATGGATGGGTCAGTTGTACCGCTGGATGGGGCTTGACGTCGGGCTGATCATCCCGGGAAACCGCGATTCGGCCCACAAGCGAGCACAGTACGCCGCCGACATCACGTATGGCACCAACAACGAATTCGGTTTCGACTATCTCCGCGACAACATGGCGATGTCTCGCGAAGCGCAGGTGCAGCGGGGCCACCGCTACTGCATCGTTGACGAGATCGACTCGATCCTGATCGACGAGGCAAGGACCCCGCTGATCATCTCGGGTCGGGTCGCCGATGCCGCTGATCTGTATGTGCGTTTTGCCGGGATCGCCCGCGGTTTGCAGCGCGACGTGCATTACGAAGTTGACGAAGAAAAGCGGACGGTCGCCCCGCTCGAAGCGGGCATTCACGCGGTTGAACGTGAACTCGACGTGGAGAACCTCTACGACCAGGTGTCCAACAATCTGGTCCATCAGCTTCAGGCCGCGTTGCGAGCCAAAGAGTTGTACCGCCGAGACCGTGACTATCTCGTTGACGGCAACGGGGCGGTAAAGATCGTCGACGAGTTCACCGGTCGGGTGATGGAAGGTCGACGGTGGTCTGATGGTCTGCATCAGGCGGTCGAAGCCAAAGAAGGCGTGTCGATCAAAGAAGAAAACCAGACGCTGGCCACGATCACGTTGCAGAACTACTACCGCCTCTATGACCGTCTGGCTGGCATGACCGGTACCGCCGAGACAGAAGCGTCCGAGTTTGTCTCCACCTACGGCCTGCATGTCGTTCCGATCCCCACCAACGTGCCGATCACCCGCATCGACCAAGGCGACCTGATCTACAAGACCGAAGACGCCAAGTTTGAGGCGTGCATCGAAGACATCGAGCAGCGCAACGCACTCGGGCAGCCGGTTCTGGTCGGTACGGCCTCGGTTGAGAAATCCGAGAAGTTGTCGCGCATGATGGAAAAGCGTGGGATCGCCCACGAGGTGCTCAACGCCAAGCAGCACCATCGAGAAGCCGAAATCGTAACTCAGGCCGGTCGGCTCGCCGCGGTAACCGTCGCAACCAACATGGCGGGTCGAGGTGTGGACATTCTGCTCGGTGGCAACCCGGAAGGGATGGCCCAGCGAGACCTGCGGGCCGAAGGCGTAGAGCCGGGCAGTGACGAATGGGTGAACCGGATCGATGGCCTGATCGCCAAGCACGCGGAGACCACCAAACGTGACCGCGACGAAGTGCTCCGCCTCGGAGGGCTGTACGTGCTCGGTACCGAACGGCACGAGAGCCGGCGCATCGACAACCAGCTGCGGGGCCGTTCGGGGCGTCAAGGTGACCCGGGGGAGAGTCGCTTCTTCCTTTCGCTCGAAGACGACCTGATGCGGTTGTTCGCGACCGGCGCCATGAACTGGGTGATGGGGCGGGCGCTTCCCGATGATGTACCGATCGAAGCCAAGATGGTGACCAAAGCCATCGAACGGGCCCAGAACACGGTCGAGGCCCGCAACGCCGAAACCCGAAAGAACGTGCTCAAGTACGACGAGGTGATGAACGAGCAGCGCAAAGTCATCTACCGCCGCCGGGCGCAAATCCTTGATGGTGCCGATCTGCGAGTTGAAGCCCTTGAGTATCTCGACGACGCGGTCGAGGGCGCGATCGACACCTACTGCGTGAGCGATATTCGCTCAGAGTGGGATCTGGAAAGCCTGCTGGTTGACCTGCGCAGCCTCTGGCCTTCGGAACTGACCGTGGAGCAGCTCGACACCGCGGAAAGCGTGGTTGAGCTTCACGAAGCGGTGGCTACCGAGGCGCTTGCCTGTTACGAACGGCGCGAAGCCGAAATGGGCGACGACATCATGCGTCAGGTGGAGCGTCAGATCATGCTGCGCATCATCGACCAGAAATGGCGGGAACATCTGCGGGAGATGGATCTGCTGCGCGAAGGCATCCACCTGCGGGCCATGGGTCAAAAAGACCCGGCTAGCGAATGGCAGCGTGAGGGCTACGAAATGTTCGGGATGATGATGACGTCGATCGCCCTTGATTTCGTCCGGTACGTGATGCACGCCGAGGTTGCCCCCACCGCTCAATCAGATTCGGTGGCGCTCACCGGTGTGACCGCCACAAAATCTGACGCATCGCCCGGTACCAAAGTTCCGGTGGCCAACGCCCCGCGTACGGTGGCCCCAAGCGAACCAGTCAACCGCACTCCGGTAGTGAAATCTGACCTGGAGCGGCTGGGACGAAACGATCCATGTCACTGTGGAAGTGGTCGCAAGTACAAGCAGTGTCACGGGCGGACCGCCACCGCCGAGTAGGTTCTCTCAGGCCATCGACCCGGTAGCGAGATGCAGGACTTCACCGATCAACTGAGCGCCATCCGAACCCGCCTCGATGAGGCCGCGGTGTATCTGCGCGTTGCCGATCTGGAAATGCGGCGCCCCCAGTTGGAAGCCGAAGCGTCACGACCCGATTTGTGGGACGATCAGGAACGGGCCCGGCAGGTAACTAGCGAACTGGCGTCGGTCAGCGAAGACCTCGACTTGTTCGGGCGGCTCGGTCAGGAAGTTGACGACGTTGACACCTTGCAGTTGATGGCCCGCGAAGAACTCGACGAGTCGCTCGAACCGGAGATCATCGAAGCACTCGCGGCGATCCGCGCCCAGTTAGATGATCTGGAAGTGCGATCGTTGTTCACCGGCGAGTTCGATGAACGAGATGCGGTTTGTCTGGTCAAGTCGGGGGAGGGCGGCACCGATGCTCAGGACTGGGCCGAGATGTTGCTGCGGATGTACAACCGTTGGGCCGACCGGCGCGGCTACGAGGTGGAGATCACTTCAGTGTCGGAAGGCACCGAAGCCGGTTTGAGCAGTGCCGAATTCATTCTCAAAGGGCGCAACGCCTACGGAATGATGCAGTCCGAACACGGCGTGCATCGGCTGGTGCGGATCTCGCCGTTTAACAACGAAGGCAAACGGCAGACGGCGTTCGCGGCGGTTCAGGTCGCACCGTTTTTTGAAGAGGTCTCTGACGAGATCGAGATCGACGAGAAAGATTTGCGAATCGACACCTATCGCAGTTCGGGGGCTGGTGGCCAGCACGTCAACGTGACCGACTCGGCAGTTCGCATCACCCACCTACCGACCGGCTTGGTGACGAGTTGCCAGAACGAACGCAGCCAGCATCAAAACAAGGACCGGGCAATGAAGATGCTGGCCTCCAAACTTCTGGATCTCGAACGCAAGAAACGAGACGACGAGATCGCCGGGATCACTGGCGAGCAGCGCAATGTTGGTTTCGGTAGTCAGATCCGGAGCTACGTGCTGCAGCCCTACCAAATGGTCAAAGATCTTCGTTCGGAACACGAGACCGCCAACGTAGATTCGGTGCTTTCCGGCGAGATCGAACCGTTCATGGAGGCGTGGCTGCGCTGGACCCGAGCGCAGGGGGTGGCTGGTGACTGACCCGCGAACGCAGACAGTGATAGACCTCGAATCTCGGCGGCTAGCGGCGATGATTGACCAAGACGATGGTGTGCTGGCCGAGATGCTCAGCGACGACTTGTATTACTGCCATTCGTCGGGTTCGCTCGATGACCGAGCGTCGTTTCTCGACAATGTACGCAACGGCCCGATCCAGTACCGGACAATTGAGCGCAGCGAAGAGCACGTCCGACTGGTTGGGCCCACGGCGTTTTTCACCGGTCGGGTGGCGATCGTGGTGGACGTCGCCGAGCACCGAGTGGACCTTGACCTTCGTTACCTTGCCGTCTGGACCGAAGGTGAGACGGGTTGGGCGTTCGAGGCTTGGCAGTCAACACCGGTGAGGCATTGAGCATGGTCCGGGGGTTTCGTTGGACCGATGCCCGCGTCAGCGGTGAGCAGACTGCTAGCGTCAGGGGTCAGCATTCTGCGCTTGAGCTACCAATGGATCGTGCCTGAGTAATGATCAAACTTGAGAACGTCACCAAGGCCTACAAGGGTGAAAGCGTCGCATTGCGCGACGCCAACCTCGAGATCGGCAAAGGCGAGTTTGTCTTTCTGGTTGGCCCGTCGGGTTCCGGAAAATCAACCTTCATTCGCCTCCTGAACCGCGAAGAAGTCCCGGAGCAGGGAAAGATCTACGTGGCCGGCAAAGACATCGGCAGCCTCAGCAGCTGGAAAGTTCCCTACCTGCGCCGCAACATCGGGTACATCTTCCAGGACTTCAAGCTGCTGCCGAACAAGACGGTCGCCGAAAACGTGGCGTTCGCGCTTGAAGTGATCGGCAAACCACGCCAGGTGGTCCGCAAGCAGGTACCGGCCATTCTGGAACTCGTCGGTCTTTCGCAGAAGGTCAACAGTTTCCCGTCGGAACTTTCCGGTGGTGAACAGCAGCGAGTTTCGATCGCTAGAGCCTTTGTCAACCGGCCGCTGATTTTGTTGGCTGACGAACCAACCGGAAACCTTGACCCGCAGACGTCGGTGGGGATTATGCGCCTGCTGGACCGAATCAACCGGACCGGGACCACGGTGGTTATGGCAACCCACGACCGGGGCATTGTTGACACGATGCGGCGCCGGGTTATCGAACTCGACAACGGGTCGATCGTTCGCGATCAGGCCCGTGGGGTCTACGAGTAGGAGCGCCATGGCTATCTCACCTGTCTACGCCCTTCGGGAAACCGGTCAGAACCTGTGGCGCAACTTCCTGCTGTCGATGGCGACGATCATCACCATCGCCGTGTCGCTGTGGTTGTTCGGCGGTTTCTTCCTGTTCAACTACGCGGTCGATAACGCCACCGCCCGGTGGGAAGGTGGCATCGAGTTCGTTGTCTGGATGAACCCGGATGCGACCGAGGAACAAAACGCGGGTGTCCTCGACGCCATCAACAACAGCCCGGCGATCCGCGAATATCAGTTCGTTGATCAGGCTGCGGCGTTCGAAGAGTTCAAAGAGATCTTCGCTGACACCCCCGAACTCATCGAGGTGGTGAGCCCGGAAGTGATGCCACCGTCGTATCGGATCGTGCCGGTCGACCCCGACGCCGACGTGGTGGAAGAAATGGCTAGCCAGTTCGATGACCGACCCGGGGTGCGCACGGTGGTGTCAGCAAACGACACCATTCGTGATATCCAAAGTCTCGCCGATGAAGTCGGCCGGGTGTTCCTGGTGGGTTCGCTGGTGTTGTTGGCGGCGGCGACGTTGCTGATCTTGACCAACATCGTGAGCGCTATCCGTAACCGCGGTCGCGAAATCGAGATTATGAAAGTGGTTGGCGCCACGAACTGGTTCATCCGGATCCCGTTCATGCTTGAAGGCATCGTGCAGGCCGTGTTTGGTGCGATCGTGGCCTGGGGTGGTCTCTGGATTATTGACCGCCGGGTCATTGGTCGGTTCAGCCAGCCTGACAGTCTCGAGTTGATGGCGGGTTTCCGGGTCGACAGCAGCGAGCTGGTGTTTACCGGAGGCCTAGTGTTGGTGATCGCGCTGATCGTTTCGGTCGTTGGTTCTTCGGTAGCCGTCACCCGATATCTCGACGCCTGATCCATGCGGATCAGCATGACCCTCCCGACGATGGCGGGCGGTATCGACGCAGGCTTGCTTGCTGACTGGTGCCAGATGATCGACCAGGGTCCGTTTCACGCCTTAGCGGTCGGTGAGCGGATCGGGTTCGACAACCTCGAGATGCACACGGCGTTGAGCTACGCCGCGGCGGCTACCAGCCGAGTGCGTCTCGCCTCGACGTTGACTGTCTTGCCCATGCACGCCACCGCTACGGCCGCGAAACGATTAGCCACCCTCGACGTGGTCAGTGGCGGTCGGCTCGACGTGGTGGTCGGGGTGGGCGGCCGGGACGAAGATTTTCGTCTCAACGATCGTTCGTTCGCGGCCCGACATCAACGCCTCGATGAGCAGGTCGAACAGATGCGTTCGATCTGGGCTGGTCACGCCTTTCACGGGTCGCAGGTCGGGCCAGCCCCGGTGCAACCCGGCGGTCCACCGGTTTTCGCTAGCGCCATGGGGCCGCTGTCGACCGCCCGAGCCGCTCGTTGGGCCGATGGCAACATGGGGTTTTCGTTGTCCCCCAACCATGACGACCACGGCGCGGTGGTTGACAGTTTTCGTACCGCCTGGTCGGCGGCTGGTCGCGTTGACCCGCCATACCTTTCGACCAGCTTCTGGTATTCGGTGGCAGACGACCCGGAGCAGGAACTGAACGATTACGCCCACCGTTACCTCGCAGTGTTCGGTGAACAAGCGGCTACCTGGATGGCTTCACAGTGCACGGCGGCGGGACCCGAAGCGCTTAAAGACGCCGTTGATCGCTGCGCGGACGGCGGGTTCGACGAGCTGTACCTGGTTCCCTGCTCAACAGCGCTTCGTGACCTTGAGCAAACCGCTACTGTGCTGGCGTGAACGAACTAACGAAGATCCATTCCGGTATTGACTTCGGCGAAGGCCCTCGCTGGCACGACGAACGCCTCTGGTACTCCGATTTTTTCCGGCAAGGGGTGTTCACGCTGGATCGGGACCATCGCGAAGAGCTCGTGGTAGCGATCGACGACCGCCCGTCGGGGCTTGGTTGGCTCCCGGACGGCACGCTGCTGATCGTGGCGATGACCACCCGCCGACTGTTGGCGTTGGACCCGTCGGGGACACTGAGCGAATACGCCGACCTGAGCGGGGTCGCGGGTGGGCACTGCAACGACATGGTGGTGTCCGACACCGGCCATGCCTACGTCGGCAACTTCGGTTTTGACATGGAAAACGGTGAAGATTTTGCGTTCACCCGACTGGCCCACGTCACCCCGGATCGGGTGGTGCACGAGGTGCCCGACGATCTGATGTTCCCCAACGGTTCGGTCATTACCCCCGATGGCCGGACGCTGATCGTGGGCGAAACGTATGGTTCGCAGTACACGGCGTGGGATCTCGCCGATGACGGAACTCCGGTCAACAAGCGGATCTGGGCTCATTTCGAGGGGACCACTCCGGATGGCTGCTGTCTTGATGCCGAAGGGGCGATCTGGATGTCGGACTTCTTGGGGAGCCGGTTTTTGCGGGTTCACGCGGACGGGACGATCAGCGCCGAAATTCATCCCGATGGCCATGCTGTGGCCTGCATGTTGGGTGGAGATGACGGCCGGACGCTGCACTGTCTGGTGTCGCCCGGGTCGATGCCCGATGTTGTGGCGGGAAAAGGACTGTCCAGCATTTACACCGTTGAGGTGGACGTGCCGGGAGCGGGACTGCCGTAACCCCGGTTTGGGTACCGGTGAAGCCGTTAGTGTGCCAATGCCTGATCGCGCTACGGTGCTCGGGTTGACCTGTCTGAGGAGACGCGATGGCCATTGATTTCACGCTAAGCCCCGAAGTTGAAGCGATCCGTGACCGGGTCCGGACGTTTGTGGTCGAAGTGATCAAACCGGCCGAAGACCGGATCGACGGAAACGATGGTGGCGAGGGCCTTGCCGGTCGGGAACGACTCGAGGAACTGATTTCGTTGCGGAAACTTGCGTTCGCGGCGGGGATCTGGCTCCCGCACATGCCCGAAGCCTGGGGTGGGATGGGTCTTGGCCATGTTGAACTGGCCATGGTCCAGGCCGAAGCGGCCAAAAGCCATTACGGGCCGTGGGTGTTTAACTGTCAAGCCCCCGACGAAGGCAACATGCACACGCTGTTGCATTGGGGTACCGACGAGCAGAAAGAAAAGTACCTGAAGCCGCTGTGCGCCGGAACCGTCTGGTCGTGTTTCGCCATGACCGAACCCGAAGTGGCAGGTTCTGATCCGACCCTGATCCGCACCAACGGCTATCAGGACGGTGAGGAATGGGTGCTGAACGGGCACAAATGGTTCATTTCCAATGCGCACCGGGCCAACTTCGCGATTCTGATCGCTCGCACCGAAGACGACCCGGATCTCCCGCAGGCCGCCAACACCGCGTTTCTCATCGACCTTCCGGCGGAAGGCTGGACCGAGGTTCGTCAGATCGAGACGATGCATGGTTCGACCGGGCACAGCGAAATCCTGATCGAAGACCTTCGCGTGCACGAGTCGCAGATGCTGGGTGGGCGAGGCCAGGGTCATCTGCTCGGCCAGTACCGGCTGGGCCCGGCCCGGTTGGCGCATTGCATGCGCTGGATTTCTCAAGCCGAAACGGCGCTCGACTTGATGGTCGGTCGTTCGCTGGAACGGTTCAGTCACGGTTCGCTGCTGGCCGAAAAGCAGGGTGTGCAGTGGATGATCGCCGATTCGGCCATGGAGTTGTACCAGTGCAAGTTGATGGTGCTCCATGCCGCCAGCAAGATCGATGCCGCTCACCGAGGCGAAAACGTTGATTTCAAATCTGAAGTGTCGATGGCGAAGCATTTCGTCGCTAACAGCCTCAACCGCATCATTGACCGGGCCATTCAGGTGCACGGGGCGTTGGGCTATTCGACCGACACACCGTTGGCTCACATGTATCAGCACGCTCGCTGGTCCCGGTTTGCTGACGGCGCCGATGAGATCCATCAGATGCGCATCGCGCAACGCACCATCGCCGCCTACAAAGATTTCGGGACGACCCGGGCCGCGACCGGCGACCTTCCGGTGTGATGTCATGGCTGACCGATTTGACCTGAGCGGCCGGGTGGCGTTGATCACCGGTGGCGGCCGCGGGTTAGGGCGCGAGATGGCGCACGCCTTCGCCGCTCATGGTGCCGATCTGATGATCGCCAGTCGCAAAGGAGATGCCCTTACCGCGGCCGCGGCCGAGATTGCCGCCGAGACAGGCCGTCGGGTCGTACCTCAGGTCTGTCACGTTGGCGACTGGGATCAAGTCGGGGCATTAGCTGACGCGGCGTACGAAACGTTCGGGACGGTCGACATTTTGGTCAACAACGCTGGGATGAGCCCGGTGTATCCCTCACCGGCGGCGGTGACCGAAGAACTGTGGCGCAAGGTTATTGATGTCAACCTGACCGGGCCGTGGCGGTTGTCGGCGTTGATCGGTGAACGAATGAAGGCTGCCGGTTCAGGTTCGATCATTAACGTCAGCAGTACCGCTTCGCTGCGCCCAAGCCCCGGGGAGATGCCGTACGGCGCCGCCAAAGCTGGGATCAACAACCTGACCGCCAGCTTTGCTCAAGCGCTCGCTCCAGAAGTTCGGGTCAATTGTTTGATGCCAGGACCGTTCGCTACTGACATCAGCGACGCCTGGCCTGCCGAGATGCGAGATCGACTCGAACGGTCTATTCCGTTGGGTCGTATCGGCGAGCCTTCCGAAGTGATCGGTGCCGCGTTGCTGCTCGCCAGCGACGCCGGAAGCTACCTGACCGGATCCATTCTGCGTCTGGACGGTGGCATGTCGGGGGTTTCAGGGAATGGCTGACGCCACTCCGGTTGACCCAGCCGTGGTCGACCTTGAGGTGCTTGCGTCGTGGATGGATCAACGCGGGTTGGGGAGTGGGCCGTTGCGGGGTGCAGCCCCGTTGAGCGGCGGTACCCAGAACCTGCTGCTCCGGTTCGAACGGGATCAACGGGAGTATGTGTTGCGGCGACCCCCGGAACACAAACGAGCGAATTCTGATGAGACGATGCGGCGCGAAGCCCGAGTGCTGGCCGCGTTGGCGGGCACTGAGGTTCCTCACCCGCGGCTGATTGCGGCCGAGGCCGACGAGCAGGTGCTTGGAGCCGCTTTCTATCTCATGGAACCCGTTGATGGGTTCACGGCTACGGCCGGGCTACCGGCGTTGCATTCCAGCGACCCGGCCGTCCGTACCGCCATGGGGTTGTCGTTCGTTGATGCGTTGCTGTCCCTGCATGAAGTCAACAGCGAGGATGGTGCGCTCGACGGTTTTGGTCATCCGGAAGGGTTCTTGGAACGCCAGGTGCCGCGCTGGCAAGCCCAGTTGGATAGTTACCGAGATCATGAGGGCTACGGAAAGCCTGACATTCCGCACCTTGACGCGGTTGGTCGCTGGCTCGAAGACAACCGTCCGCCGGCATCTCCGACCGGGATTATCCACGGCGACTATCACCTCGGAAACGTGATGTTCCGCCACGACGCTGGCAGGGTCGCTGCGATCGTCGACTGGGAGTTAGCGACCCGCGGTGATCCGCTTGTCGATCTGGGGCTGGTGGTGGCGATGTGGCCCAACCCTGACGGTTCGGGTAACGGTGTGGTCAGCGTGCAACCCTGGGATGGGTTCCCGCCGGCTGAGGCGCTCGTGGCGCACTACCAGGCCGGGTCGTCGCGGTCTCTCGACGCGCTGGACTGGTACGCGGTGTTGGCCTGTTTCAAGACCGGGATCATCCTTGAAGGAACCCACGCCCGAGCCGCGGCGGGGAAAGCGTCGAAAGCATTCGGAGATTTGCTTCACGCCACAACGGTTGGCTTGTTTGAAAAAGCCCACCTGATCATGGCTCGCGCCTGACCGTCCGTGGTTCTGGTTCGTGCCTCGCCGGTTTCGCCGGTGGGTGAGATCAGCGTTCGTCGCGTTGGGTGCCGACCCGAAGTTCGTTGAACGGCACACCTTTGCTGGCGTCGATGTCGCGGGGGAGTCCCAGCACTCGATCACCGATGATGTTGCGCTGGATCTCGTTGGTTCCGCCGGCGATACCACCCTGAAGGCCGGTGAGCGCACCACGAGCCCAGCTGCCACCAGATTCGTCTTCCCACGCCACGCTGGCCGGGCCGATGAGTTCCAACGACAAGTCTCGGGCGAAGTTCATGTTGTTGGTGCTGATGAGCTTGCCAAGCGAACCACCGGGGCCGGGGGTTTTTCCGGCTTGGAGTTCGGCCCGGGTCCGCATGGAGACCAACGAGGCGGTCGTTTCGAGGATGTAGAGCTGCATGAGGCGGTCACGAAGCACCGGGTCGCTGACTTTGCCGAGCTTGGTGGCCTGTTCGATGAGTTGATCGGCGCGTTCGTGACGGACACCGCCGACCGAACCCGAACCGATGGCGACTCGTTCGTACATGAGCATGGCGGTGGCCATGTTCCAGCCATTGTTGAGATCGCCCAGCAGGTTTTCGGCGGGGATCTCTACGTCGGTGAAGAAGATTTCGTTGAAATGCTTCCCACCGTCGATTTGATGAATCGGTCGCACCTCCACCCCGGGGGCGTCCATCGGGACGATGAACATGGAGATACCGGCGTGTTTGGCCACCGACGGGTCAGTGCGGGCGATGATGACCCCGTAGTCGGAGACGTGGGCGAGGGTCGTCCAGACTTTCTGCCCGTTGATGATCCAGGTGTCGCCGTCGCGTTCGGCTTTGGTTTGCAGCGACGCAACGTCGGAACCGGCACCAGGTTCGGAGAACATCTGGCACCAGACGGTACGGGCCGCGATGTTGTCGGCCAGATACATGCTCTTTTGTTCGTGGGTTCCGTATTCAGCCAGCATGGGCAGACACATCCCATGCGAGATGGTCAGCTCAAAGGTCATGTTCGGGTAGTTGCCGTATTCTTCGCGCCAGATTCGCTCGTGTTCTTTGGTGAGTCCCTGCCCGCCGTATTCGACCGGGTAGGTGAGACCTGCGAGTCCCGCATCGGTGAGGGCCTGCTGAAACACTTTGCCGTGGTCGAGGCGTCGTGATCCGCGGGGATCCGGGTCGCCACCGAGGTTCATGCCGGTGGCGTGCTCGTCGAGGAACGCCCGGCAGCGTGCCCGGAACGTTTCTGCTTCTTCTGGAGAAAGGACGGCTTGACTCATGGTGACTCCAACGGTTGTGTCCCAGAAACAGGGTTTGGTTCGAGAAACACGGTGGTGTCTCCGAAACGTTGCCCCAACGCTAGTGGGTTCTGAGCCAAGCGGGCGAGCCGAGCCCGGTTGTGCCTGCAATGTTTCGGAGTTTGGTGTTTGGAGAGTGGAGCTGGAGGGAATCGAACCCTCGTCCGCCAGGTGGTCACTCAACGCGCTACGACCATTCCCGTGCCTCTGGCTTGCGGTCGCCAGTTTGCCGGGTCAAGCGGGCACAAGGCCCAACCGTTGGATCTTTCTCCAATGTCAGCGGTCTTTGCCAGCTGTCAGCGGTCTTTCCCTGCCGTCCACCACCGCTTCTGGTGACAGGCTGCGGTGGTCAGGCCCCGTTAGACATCGCTGCCTAACAATGACTCTCTTTCACCTGATGAAATCAGGCGGCGAGAGCGAGATCGTCCGTAGTGGCGTCTCTTTGGTTGCCCCGTTTTTGGAGTCTGAGCAACTCCGGTCGCACGTCAAAGCATCCTGATCCCAGCGTCGAAACCGATCAGCCCCGTGGTGCCGTCTTTTGTCAAGTGGCGATCAACACCGCTAGTTGGGTAAAGAACCAGCGCTATCAACGCCCTTATCGTACCGGTGTGGTGTGACTTCCGGGTTGGCACCGGGTTGGCACCGGGCTGGTACCGGGCTGCGTGTACCTCAGCGAGGCGGTACTGTTTGCCCATGAGCGAACAGGACACCTACGGGTCAGCGGATGTGCCCACCCATGATGCGTCGATTTGGGCGGCGGGAGGGCCGGTCACCGACTGGACGACCGATTATGACATCCGCGATCAGGAGTACATCGAGAACCCGGTGCCGATCTGGGCGGACATGCGGGCCAAATGTCCAGTGGCCCACACCGAACGCCTCGGTGGTTCATGGAACCCCACCAGTTTTGATGCGGTTCGTGAGATGGCCAAGATGGTGCCCGAGCTGTCGTCCCGCCAGATTCTGGTCATGCCGCCGCCTCCAGGTGCCGCCGAAATGTCCCGTTACGAGCAGCAAATCGCCGCAGCACCGATCACCGCCGACCCGCCGATCCATACCTGGACTCGCCGGATGCTGCTTCCGGCGTTCTCACCCAAGACGGTCACCCAATACGAGGACTACACCGAGCAGCTTTGCCATTCGCTGATCGATGGGTTCATCGAGACGGGGCAATGCGACGGTGCAGAACAGTACGCCCAGCAAATTCCGCCGCGGGTGATTGCCCACATGCTGGGGGTCGATGAAGGCATGGCCGACCAGTTCGTGATCTGGGTCAACGGTGTCCTTGGTGAAGGATTGCACGACCCGGAACTGCGCATGAAGACCCGTGACGAACTGTTGGGGTTTATCAACAGCGAAGTGCGGGCCCGTATCACCGACCCTCGCGAAGATCTCCTAAGCGAGCTGTTGCACATGGAACTTGATCATCCCGATGCCGACATCACCCCCGAGGTCGTGGTTGGCATCACCAACCTGTTGATCGTGGCTGGTATTGACACCACATGGAGTTCGATCGGTTCAGCCCTCTGGCATCTGGGAACGAACCCGTCGGACCGCCAACGACTCGCCAACGACCCGGAGGTGCTCCCAATCGCGGTTGAAGAGTTCCTTCGGTTCTATGCACCGGTCACGATGGCCCGGATCGCCGAACAAGACATCGACTTTCATGGTGTGTCGATCCAACGAGGCGACAAGATCCTGATGAACTTCCCGGCTGCTTGCCACGATCCGGAACAGTTCGAAGATCCGGACACGTTCATCATCGACCGTGAACGCAACCGGCACGTGGCTTTCGGTTCGGGCATCCATCGCTGCGCCGGTTCTAACCTGGCCCGCCTCGAAATGACCATTGCCTTGCGGGTGTGGATGGAACGCATCCCCGAGTTTGAGATCAGCGACCGCGAACCAATGAAGTGGGCTGGTGGTCAGGTCCGCGGCCCGCGGGTGATGCCGATGAGCTTCCCGGTAGGGCAGCGCCGCTAACCCGTTTCAGTTTCGACGGCGAGAACGAGACACCGCCCGGTCGGCTTCGCGTTGGGCGTCTCGCCGAGCGATTTCTTGGCGGCGATCGTGGGCTTTCATACCCCGAGCGAGCGCCATCTGAATTTTTGCTCGCCCATCTCGGAAATACAGTGCCAGCGGGATGATCGCCAGTTTCTCCCGGTCGGTACGACTCGCCCATTGCGCGATTTCTGGGCGGTGGGCCAAAAGCTTGCGACGCCGGTCGCTTTGGTGAGCGAACGCATTGCCGCTGTGCGAGTAGGCAGAAATGTTGAGCCCCACCAGCCAGAGTTCGCCCTGAAACACGATGGCGTAGCAGTCGCTGAGCTGCACTTTGCTTTCCCGAAGCGATTTCACTTCGCTGCCACGCAGCACCATCCCACATTCGAGGGTGTCAATGATTTCGTAGTCGCGCCGCGCCACCCGGTTCGTCGCAACTGCGACGGCACCTTCGGGAATGTCACGCTTCTTCTGCGACTTGGCCATGCGGTAACGGTACCGCTGCTGGTCGAGCTCGCATGACCCAGCGGGTTTCTGACTGGCTGCCGGTTGCGCTAGCCGGGCTGAAGATAATCAAATCCGAAGATCGAAACGGTACCGGTTCGGGTGATGGTGGTCTGGTGCGGGGCGCCGGGCACCATCGGGGTCATCAACAGCGCAACCCTGAGTCGCAACGTGACCCTTAGCTGTGGATACAAACTGTCGGGGTCGTTAAGCACCACGTTGACCACCTGAGCGTCGGGGAGGTTGCTGGCGGCGACGGTCTGGTTGGCGATCCGAACGATCTCACTTTGGTTGAACTGTGCTCGACCGGTGTTGCGTAACGCCACGATGTCGATCGCGCCGAGGGCGTCGTCGGTGGTGGCTAGGACGGTGACCCGATCGTTTACCGAAACCCTGGGGGGGATGCGTTCGGCGGGCACAGCAAAGCTCATTTCGTGGTTCGACCGGTCGGACAATTCGGTGCCTGACTCGGCCGGGGCGGTGTCGTCGAACGTGATGAGATCGTGTTGAGCAACTCCCCGCAGCACGACCGCGCCGATGAGTTGATCCGGCGAGGTGTAGGTGCGGTTCGCTAAACCGTCGGGCAGGGACATCGGAGCCAGATCAAGGTCGTTTACGGTGATCACATCGCCAAGCGCAAGCGGCCGGGCCGCCACCGCGAACCGCGTCGAGGGGGTTGAACCTTTGGGACTGGCCGCCAGAAACGACCCGACGATGGCCATGGCCACGAGAAGCGAACCGAGCATGGTGCGCCCGTTGGGAAGCGAGCGGTGTTGTCTGATCGTTCGGGTCGGTGTCGTCGTGGTCGGTGTCGTCGGGGACGGCATGTCCGGGCTCATACGTGGCTCCTCGTTTACGAAGGTCGTTGAGGGGGAAGTACGTAAGGAGGGAGAAGTATGTAAGTTTGCAGAAGTATCAACAATAAGCAACCCTAACCAAGGTTTCTAACTATACCCACAGAACTCGTCGCTGGTAACATCTCGGCAATGATTGGCGATCTGCAATGGATCTCGACCGCCTCGGCTGCCGAACTCATCGGCATCACCACGAGGACGCTGTACCGGTTCATCAACGACGGCGAGCTCCCGGCTTACAAATTTGGGCGCGTTATTCGCCTCAAGGAAGCAGACGTGATGGCCTACATTGAGCGCTGCCGTCTACAACCTGGCTCGATTGGGCATCTCTGCACCACCGATGATGATGATCGACCCTCAGATATGGGCAGTGTTACCGGTGGGAGCGGGACCGGTTGATCCTCGCACCACCAGTTCGATCGGCAGTGTTCGGTGCTGGGGTGCAAGGCCAAGTCTGATCAGGTCCAGTAGATCCGCGGCGGCAACCCGCCCCTTTTCGACGAGTGGTTGCGCGATGGTGGTAATCGGAACGCCCCAGGTTGCTGCCCGGTCGATGTCGTCAAACCCGGTGACCGAAAGGTCTTGAGGGACACGAATCCCGAGCTGCCAAGCGGCTTGCGTGACCCCAATGGCCAACTGATCGGACAACGCCATCACCGCGGTGGTGTTCCGATGGGCTGTGAGGAGACGACGTCCGAGCCGTCGCCCGGCGTCAGGATCGCTCGCGTCGGCTTCCCAGACCAGCGGGGTGATGCCGGCGTCGATGATGCCTTGGAGGCGTTCACGCACGACCCGCACCGGGCTGGCGATCGCCTGCTCGATCGTTCGTTGACCGCCCGGTTCGTTGCGTTCGACGGTCATCGGCAGGGTCACGACAGCTACTTCGCGGTGTCCGAGCCCGTGGAGGTAGCTGGCAAGCTGCCGGGCGCCGTCACGATCATCGATCCCGATGAACGCGTGGCCGGGTTCGGGAGCGGGCTCATCAACGATGAGGGTCGGAACGGCCCTACGGAGAATGGATTGGATGGCCGGGTGATGGTCGGGGGCAGAAAAGATGATGAACCCATCGACCGCGGCCGAAGGGATTGCGGTTTGGTCAAGGGCGAGACCGGCGGGTGCCGGTAGCAGCACAACGCCGGTGGCTGAACTGCTGCACGCTTCGGCGACGCCCTGCAAGAAGCAGGTCGTGTCAGGGTCGCTGAAAACGAACCTCAGCTCTTCGGTGAACACCACACCGATCGCACCGTGGCGACCGGTTCGCAGGGTTCGGGCCGCGGGGGAGGGGCCGTGGTATCCGATGTCGGCTGCGGTGGTGAGGATGCGTTGCCGGAGCGCGTCGCTGAGCTGCTCCGGGCGGTTGTAGGCGTTGGAGACAGTGGTCCTCGAAACCCCAAGCTGGTCGGCCACCGTTTGCAGCGTTGGTCGCCGCCGGTCAGGCCTACGAGGCGCGGAGGTCACCGGCCAGCGAGTGGATCATGGTGGTCGCGGCCAAGGTGATGGTCTCGCGGCGGTTCGGATCCCACGGGCATCGGAGCTGGATGGTTCCTAGTGGTCCTTCGTGACCCAACGTAATTGACGTTCCGCTGAGCGAACCGGGGCCGGTCAAGGTAGCCGAGTCGTTGCCGGTTAGGAAAACCGACACCTGAGGCTCATTGGTTCGTTCTGAGGCGACTTCCACCGCGTGGGCGAGTGCGGCTGGAAGACGGGTTTCGGCGGTGGGGCCGGTCTCTCCGAGGTATTCGGTGATGGAGAGGATCGTGTTCATCTCGTTCCTTCTTGATCGATACAGTAGATGCCACTGATCGTAGTGCTCGCCCGCCAGGAACCACGGTTATCGCCTCGTGCTTGTTGTCACAGCACGGGGCTTGTTGTCACAGCACGGGCCGGACTGCCCTGGAGCGTTCCGGGGTTAGTGAACGGTGGGCTGCCGTGTCCAGCTTCGGCCCAGCGGCTCGGGAACCGGGCCGGAGAACCGCATGGGGGAGGGCAACGGGAGAAGTCCGGGGTGACGGTCAGGTTCGCGCAGCATCGATGCGAACAGCTGCGCAGTTGCTTCGGTATCTCCAAGCGCAGTGTGAGCATCGGAAAGCACGATCCCGTAGGCGTCACAGCAGCTTTCCAACCGCCGCGATCCGGTCACCGAGGCGAGACCCATGGTGCACAGACCGTCGGTACCGGCGATTTGGATCTCGCATCGGGCGAATTCGGCAGTGAGAAAACCTCGGTCAAACGCCAGGTTGTGGGCCACGGGGATTCGGTCGCCGAGAAGCTCAGCGATATCTCCAGCCATTTCAGCAAAAGTGGCCGGCTGCGTTTGTGCCAGCAGCTCTTCGGAGATGCCATGAATGTGGGTTGGCCCCACGTCTCGAACGGGGTTGAACAGTGACGCCCAACGGAATTCCTCGTTGCCGTCCCGGTCGAGTCCGATAACCGCCAGCTCGACTACCCGATCCCTTCCGGCGTGATCGAACCCGGTTGTTTCGACATCAAGCACTGCGAACACGCAAACTCCGTCCTCCAGCCCACCGGTGTGGGCGACCCCGCAATACGTAGCACATTCCGTGTGACAATCCGCGTTTGGGACCGCTAGACGAGAGGACGAGACGCCATAAATGGCAGCCGGCGCCGTGGTAGCTTCCCCTAACGAGGCTCAGGGGGTGGACGATGGCCTTTCAGCAGCAGATGGCGGCGGTGTTGCTTAGCTTTGCTCTCGCCGGTTCAGTCGCGTGTAGTAGCAAAGCCACTGACGAGGTAGGCACCGAGGGTTCCGGAAGTGGGACCGTGGTAGACGAACCGACCGAATCGGCCGGTGCGGACCCCGGCGAAACCAGCAGCGACGAAGAAGCTGCTCGTGATGCGGCCATCGCAGCGGTTCTCGGCGAACCGAACCCGGCGACCGGCGAACCGATCACGGTCGGGTTTCTTACCGATGGACAAACCGCGGGGATTGACGACACCGCAGCCAAGCAGGTGTTTTACGCCGCGGTTGCCTATGTCAACGAGTATCTCAACGGGGTAGACGGGCACGTCCTCAACGTTGAGGAATGCACGACGTCGAACACCCCGACCGGGGGTACCCAATGCGGGGTCGAACTCGCGAACGCCAACGTCGCGGCCGTTCTCGTACCTGCTTCAGCTCAGGACGGCCCGGCGTTTACCGTGCTCGCTGAAGCTGGTGTTCCCTTTGTGGCCTACCAATCGGTGACCCCGGACGTCATCCAAAGCCCCGACGCGTTGGTGTTGACCAATTTACTCGCGGCGGTAGCGGCGCCAGCCGCACTCGCCCGAGACCTTGGGATAGCTAGAACCGCCATCATCCTCATTGACGTCCCGGGTGCCACCGACGCGGTCAACCAGCTCGGCGACTCGATCTACGGCAACGCCGGCGTCGAGTTCGACCTGATCTCCGTTTCTCCTCAGGTAGCGGACCTGACTCCGCAGGTCCAGCAGGCCATCAGTTCGGGGGCGGGAATGATTTCGATCGGCGGCACCGATGAGTTCAATGCGGGCGCGGTTCGTGCCGCCAAACAACTCGGGTTCGAAGGGGAGTTGTTTTTCGGAGGCCTCCCAACCGAACTGATGATCGAGAGCGTCCCCACCGGTTTGGAAGGGATCCGGATTGGAGCCAGCTTCTCCAACGATCCCGACGATCCCGATTACCAGCTTTTTGAGGCGGTGATGGCTCATTACGAACCTGATTACCGGTTTACCGCCACGACCCTCAACGCTTACGGTTTGGTGCTCGGCTTCCAGCGGGCTTTGGCCGGTTCGGGGGCTGCCGACGCATCGTCTATCCGGGCGGCGCTGTCGAACATGACCCAGCCGGTGGCGCTGCCGCTTGGGGCAGGGCTCACGTTCCAGTGCGGGGCGCAAGCGGTCGCGTACCTTCCGGGGTTGTGTAGCGCAGGAATTCTTCTGGCAACGATCAACGCCGAAAATCGTGCGGCGGGTTTCGTACCCACAGATTTGAGCGACCTGCTCAAACTTGGTTAGTCCCATCGGAGCAGCGTGGACCAGCACATCATCTTTCTGCTTCTCGGTTTGGGGAGTGGGGCTGTGTATGCGGCGTTGGCGCTTTCGTTGGTGGTTACCTACCGCACCAGCGGGGTAGCCAACTTCGCGACCGGGGCTCTCGCCGTTTTTGGGGCGTACTGCTACGCGTTTCTCCGCCGCGGCGAGATTTTCATCCCGGTTCCGTATCTGCCCAAGGTGATCGAACTTCCGGTTCTGCTTGATTTCTGGCCCGCGCTGTTGATCTCGGTCGGGTTATGTGCACTGGTCGGGTTGCTGCTGTATGTCGGGATCTTTCGGTTTCTGCGGACGGCTCCGCCGGTTGCCAAAGCAGTAGCTTCGCTTGGCTTGTTTGTGTTTCTGACCGCGTTGTTTACCGACAAGGTCGGGACCAGCGGGATGCGGGTGGATCCGATCCTGCCGGACGGGGTTTGGATGGTGGGGGACGTGCGGGTTGCCAGCAGCCGGGTGTGGCTGGCGGTGATCGTTGTCGGGTTGGCTCTGGTGCTCGCAGCGCTGTACCGGTTCACTTCGTTCGGGTTGCTCACCCGGGCGGTGGCCGAAACCGAAAAAGGTGCCTACGCCAGCGGCATCTCTCCCGATCGGGTGGCGGCAACGAACTGGCTGGTGAGCGGCGCAGTTTCTGGGTTGGCCGGGAAACTTTCGGGAGGTGAGCAGCAGATGCTGGCGATGGCCCGGGCGTTGATGCAAGACCCCCGAGTGTTGTTGATCGACGAGATGAGCATGGGGCTCGCTCCGGTCGTCGTCGAAGAACTACTGCCTCTGGTTCGCTCGATCGCCTCCGAACGCGCCGCAGTGGTGGTTCTGGTCGAACAACACGTCGGTTTGGCGCTTGAAGTCGCGGACCGAGCGGTGGTGCTGGCCCACGGCCAGGTTGTTCTTGACGGCTCAACGATGGCGTTGCGAGCGGACCCGCAACGATTCGAAAACGCCTATTTTGGACGGAGCGGGTGAGGAGAATCGAACTCCCATCATCAGCTTGGAAGGCTGAGGTTCTAGCCGTTGAACTACACCCGCGGGCGAGAACACACTAGCGGTTATCTGGCGTTCTCGGCATCGACAGCTCGACATTCTCCGAACCGAACGTCACTTGAGGCCGTTAGGCTCTTCGCCTAATGAAGACCACCGTTGAGACCCTTGAAGACAACCGCGTCAAGCTGTCGGTTGAAGTTGACGAAGGCGAGTTTAATAACGCCATTGACGCCGCGTTCCGCCGGATCGCGAAGGAGGTTCGGGTTCCCGGTTTTCGTCCTGGGAAGGCACCACGGCGAATTCTTGAAGCGCAATTCGGCCATCAGGTCGGTCGCGAAGAAGCCCTGCGTGAAGCCATGCCCGAGTACTACTCGAAAGCGGTGATCGAGCACGACGTTGACGTGGTTGCCGCACCCGAAATCGAAGTGACCGGTGGCCAGGAGAGCGGATCGTTGCTTTTCGAAGCGACGGTGGAAGTTCGGCCGTCAGTAGACGCAACCGGTTACGACTCGATCACGGTTGAGATTCCGTCACCGTTGGTGACCGATGACGATGTCAACGACCAGATCGACAACTTGCGACGAAACGTTGCCGAACTCAGCGTCGTTGATCGTGAAGCCGGCGACGACGATCACGTCACGATCGACATCGAAGGTCAACACAAAGGTGAACCGGTGCCGGGCCTGACCGCTTCGGACTACGACTACGTGGTCGGCAGCGGTGCGGTGGTGGCCGAAATTGACGAGAACTTGCGGGGGTTGGCGGCTGGGGCCGAAGTGACTTTCAGCGCCGATCATCCTGATCCGGACGAAGACGAACAGCTGTCGTTCACGGTCCTAGTCAAAGAAGTCAAAGAAGCGGTACTTCCCGAACTTGACGATGCGTTCGCCGACGCGAACTCAGCGTTTTCCACGGTCGAAGAACTGACCACCGACACCCGCAACCGGCTCGGGGTGATGCGGATCAACCAGGCTCGGATGGCGCTCCAGCAGAAAACTGCGGAGGCGCTGGCGGCTCTAGTAACCGGTGAGATCTCTGAAGCCATGATCGACAACGAGATCAACGCTCGGCTGCAGGATCTGGTGAGCCGGCTTCAGCAGCAGGGGATCGATGTCAGCGCCTACCTTCAGGCGATGGGTCAGACCGCGGAGTCGTTGGCGGCCGAGTTCCGGGCCCCTTCCGAGGAAGCGGTCCGGGTTGATTTGGCGCTCCGCTCGGTGGCGGTGCTCCAAGGTCTGGTGCCTGATGACGCGGCGCTCGACGAAGCGTTGTCTGAGATGGCCGAGCAGAGCGGTCAAGATGTCGACGGTTTGAAAGCTCGGCTGGTTGAGGTCGGTCAACTTTCGGCGCTGCGGGCTGATCTGGCCAAGCAGGCTGCGATGGAGTGGCTCACCGAAAATGTCACACTCGTCGACGAAGCTGGCGCTCCGATCGATCGAGCCGATCTCGAATACCCCGAGATCAGCCCTGCGCCGGCAAAATCCGACGCAGCGGCAACCAACCAAGACGAAGCAACCGATGCGCCAGCCACCGAAGATCAAGCTACCGAAGAGGAAGAATGAGCGGCCGACTAGTGAATCCAACCGGGAGAAATGAGACAGTGGACGGTATGGAGATCAACCCCCGCAACTATCTCGTACCGACCGTGGTCGAACAGACCAACCGAGGCGAGCGTGGCTACGACCTTTACTCGAAGCTCCTGAAAGAAAACATCATCTTCGTCGGGACACCGATCGATGACACCGTTGCCAACTTGATCTGCGCCCAGCTGCTCCACCTCGAGTCGGAAAACCCGGACAAAGACATCAACCTCTACATCAACAGCCCGGGTGGTGACATCAACGCGCTGTTTGCCATCTACGACACGATGTCGTACATCAAGCCGGACATAACCACGATCTGTTTCGGGCAGGCGGCCTCGGCGGCTGCGGTTCTGCTCGCAGCCGGGGCGACCGGTAAGCGGCTCGCGTTGCCGCACGCTCGGATCATGATCCACCAGCCATACGCGGGTGCTCGAGGTCAGGCCAGCGACATCGAACTCATCGCCAAAGAAATCGAGCGGCTAAAAACGTCGCTCGAAGAGGTGCTTTCGTTCCACACCGGACAGACAGTGGAACGGATCGCGGCCGACACCGATCGTGATTTCGTGATGACCGCCGCAGAGGCGAAAGAGTATGGGATCATCGATGAAGTCATCGAAACGCGCAATGCTGTGGATAACAGTGGGCCGATAGCGGCCATCAGCTAATAGTCAGGGGAGTACGGAGTGGCTAAATTCGGAGAGGGTGGGGAACTCCTGAAGTGCTCCTTTTGCGGCAAGACCCAAAAGCAGGTCAAGAAGCTGATCGCCGGCCCCGGTGTCTACATCTGCGACGAATGCATCGACTTGTGCAACGAAATCATCGAAGAGGAACTGGCGGAGACCTCTGAGATTTCGCTCGGTGAGCTGCCTTCTCCTCGAGAGATCTACTCGTTTCTCAACGATTACATTGTTGGCCAAGAGCAGGCGAAACGGATCCTTTCGGTTGCGGTCTATAACCACTACAAGCGAGTCGAACTCAGCAACACGCTTGACGGTGAAGTTGAACTCGCGAAATCAAACATTTTGCTGATCGGACCGACCGGTTGTGGCAAAACGTTGATGGCGCAAACGTTGGCTCGAATGCTGGACGTCCCGTTCGCGATTGCCGACGCCACCTCCCTCACCGAAGCCGGGTATGTCGGGGAAGATGTCGAAAACATTCTCCTGAAACTCATCCAAGCGGCTGACTATGACGTTAAGAAAGCCGAGACCGGCATCATCTACATCGACGAAATCGACAAAGTGGCTCGTAAAAGCGAGAACCCGTCGATCACCCGAGACGTTTCCGGTGAAGGCGTTCAGCAGGCGTTGCTCAAAATCCTTGAAGGAACAACCGCAGCCGTTCCTCCTCAAGGTGGGCGCAAACACCCGCATCAAGAGTTTCTTCAGATTGACACCACCAACGTGCTGTTTATCTGCGGTGGCGCCTTCGCCGGTATCGAAAAGATTGTCGAAAGCCGTTCGGGTTCGGCCGGGGTCGGGTTCGGTGCCGACATCCGTCGTCCCGGCGAAAAGGATTTGGGAGCGTTGTTTAGCGATGTGCTTCCCGAGGACCTCACCAAATACGGTTTGATCCCTGAGTTCATCGGCCGACTCCCGGTGGTGGGTGCGGTCAATCATCTCGAACGAGACGCGCTGGTCGAGATCCTGACTGAGCCCCGCAACGCCCTGGTGAAGCAGTACCAGAAAATCTTCGAGTTTGAAGATGTAGAACTTGAGTTCACCACGGAGGCGCTGGCGGCGATCGCCGATGAGGCAATCAAACGAGGAACAGGAGCGCGCGGTTTGCGGGCCATCCTTGAAGAGACGCTTCTCGAAACCATGTACGAGGTTCCTGGTCGCGATGAGGTCGTCAAAGTGATCGTCTCTGAAGCTTCGGTTCTCTCCGGCGAAGCACCAGAAGTGGTGTTTGTCGGCGCTGACCGTCGAGCCAGCTGACCACCCGTGGACGCGGCGGAGACACAGGCACGGCTCGACGCGCTTATCAATTATGAGGTAGTGCCTCGGGCCGGAGCGATCGACGGTCTCACCTTGGAACCGATGCGCAACCTGATGGCGAGTCTTGGCGACCCGCAACTGGTGTACCCGGTGATTCACATCACCGGAACCAACGGCAAAGGTTCCTCGGTTCGCATGATCGAAGCGTTGCTGCAAACGATGGGTCTGCGGGTTGGCACCTACACCAGTCCGCACCTTGAAGCAGTAAACGAACGAATCCGCTGCGGCGGAGACGCAATCGACGACGTTGACCTGACCGAGGTGCTGGCGACGGTGTTCCGATCGGTTGACGGTTACGAACTACCGAACCCCACCTGGTTTGAAGTCGTGACCGCGGCGGCGTTCGTGCATTTCGCCAATGAAGCGGTTGACGTGGCGGTTGTCGAAGTCGGAATGCTGGGCCGCTTTGACGCCACCAACGTCGTCGAAGCCAACGTCGCGGCAATCACCAACGTCGGGCAGGATCACACTTCAGGGCAAGGCCAGTGGCGGGCTGAGATCGCCCGTGAAAAGGCGGGGATCATCACCCCTGGCTGTTCGCTGGTCCTTGGCGAATCAGACGACGAGCTTGTTCAGATCGTGGCGTCTGAACCCTGCGAACGTTCGCTGGTCCGCGGGGCCGATTTTGATGTGGTGGAGAACCTCCTCGCGGTGGGTGGACGCCTGATCAGCCTTCGTACCCCGCTCGCAAGTTACGACGAAGTTTTTCTGGCGCTCCATGGGGCGCATCAGGCCGACAACGCTGCTCTGGCACTCACGGTTGTCGAAACGTTCTTTGCGTCAGCGCTCGGAAGTGATGTGGTCTCAGAAGCGTTCGGGTCGGTTGAGGTACCGGGGCGGCTTGAGATTGTGCATCGCAACCCGACGGTGCTTCTCGACGCCGCCCACAATCCGCCTGGCGCTGAAGTGCTGGCCGAAACCCTCGACGGCGATTTCGGCCAGAGTGGTCGAAGGTTCCTGCTCCTCGGGATGCAAGACGGTCGCGACCCGGTCGCCCTTTGTCGGGCGTTGCGGGTTGGGGACTTTCATCTGGTTGCCACCTGCACCACCCCCACCGCTCGAGGAATCGACGCGGTTGCGCTCGCCGATGCGGTCCGCTCAGCTGGCGGGAACGCCGATCCGGTCGCTGATCCCGAGGCGGCGTTTGATCATCTGTTGAACCAGTGCGAGGACGATGACCTGCTGGTCATCGCCGGGTCGATTTCGACCATCGGAGCCTTGCGGTCGTTGGCCGCTGGCTTGTAGCGGCACGAGAACCTCATCCCGCTAGCCTCCTGCGGATGGATCGCACTTTCATCATCTGTAAGCCCGACGCGGTGGAACGTGGCCTGGTAGGCGCCGTTCTCAGCCGTTTCGAAACCAAAGGTTTCTCGATCGTCGCCGCCGAAATCCGCACGCTCGACGCCGAGACGTTGGGTCGGCACTACGAAGAGCACGTCGGCAAGCCGTTCTACGACGATCTCGTGTCGTTCATGAGTCGGGGACCGGTCCTGGTTGCGGTTCTGGAAGGCCCGGAGGACACCTGGTCGGTGGTCCGCGAAATGATGGGGGCAACCAACCCGCTGAAGGCCGCGCCGGGAACGATCCGCGGCGATTACGGAACCTTGTTCACCGAAAACCTCATTCACGGCTCCGACTCGGCGGAATCTGCCGCCCGAGAAATCGGTATCTTCTTCCCTGAATTGGCGGCCTAACTAGCGTTGGCGTTGTTCACGTTCTGTGGCCG
>JAFMKU010000032.1:17551-27458 GCA_017852795.1 Candidatus Neomicrothrix sp. | reverse complement strand
AACGACCACCCCTCGGCAGAACGGACGGGCCGCCTCGTCATCAACCGCGTTCACGCCGTAGTTCCCGATGTGCGGGTAGGTGAACGTGATGATCTGTCCGGCATAGGAAGGGTCGGTGATGACCTCCTGATAGCCACTGAGCACCGTGTTAAACACCACCTCGCCAGCCGCGATGCCATCACCGAGATCAGCCCCGATCCCTTCTCCTTCGAACACCTCACCATCGGCCAGGACCAACTGATATTCCCGCAGCTCGCTCAACGAGTTGCCTCCCCATCTCGAACAACAAACTCACCATCGCACAGGGTGTGAATCACCCCGCCGCGCAACACCCGACCTTCGAAGGCGGTGTTGGAACTGCGACTCGCCAGCGTCGAACCCTGAACCGTCCAAGACACATTCGGATCAACCACCGTCAAGTTGGCGGGCCGACCCGCAGCGATCGGGCCGCCGTGTCGGTGGTCGAGCCCGGCGATACGAGCCGGGTTTATCGACATGACTCGAACCACGGTCGACAAGTCAAGGTCGAGTTCGGTCAGAACCACAGCTAACGCCGTTTCCAAACCGAGCATCCCTGGAGCCGCATCAAGAAACGAGCATTCCTTGGCTTGCTGAGTGTGCGGTGCATGGTCGGTGGCGATGGCGTCGATCGTTTGGTCCTGCAAGCCGGCCCGCAGCGCCGCTACGTCGGCCGCGGTCCGAAGCGGCGGATGTACTTTGAACACCGGGTCGAAACCGGCGCAGTGCGAATGATCCAAGACCAGATGGTGCGGGGTGACTTCGGCGGTCACTGCGATCCCTGCCGCTTTAGCGGTGCGGATCATCTCGACTCCCCCGGCGGTGGAGACATGCTGAATGTGCAGGCGCCCTCCGGTCAGGCCAGCAAGGGCGAGGTCGCGGTGGATCATCAACTCTTCGGCTTCGGCTGGTTGGCCTGGCAATCCAAGCCGACTCGACCATTCACCTTCGTGCATCACCCCATGACCGGCTAGTTCGTCGACTTCGCAATGTTGGGCCAGCACCACACCGCTGGCTGAACCCGCGGTGCCGCCAGCCAGATGGGCGAGTCCCGCGGCGTATTCGAACGCGGTTCTCATCAGGCGGGGATCTTGAACGCCTCGACCATCATCGGTGAAGATCCGAACCCCGGCTCGTACCAGTTCTGCCATCGGGGCTAGCAGTTCGCCGTTTCGCCCGACCGTGATCGCCGCGCTGGGCACCACGTCACAGAGCGCCCGGGACGAACAACGACGTACCTGTTCCACCACCGCCGCCGAGTCGATCGTCGGGTTGGTGTTGGGCATGGCCACTACCGCGGTGTAGCCACCGAGCGCTGCGGCACGCGACCCGGTTTCGATCGTTTCCGCTTCTTCGTCTCCTGGTTCACGCAGGTGGGTGTGAAGGTCAACGAGGCCTGGCATCAGCACCAACCCGTCGAGGTCAACCGTGTCGCCTCCGCCAAGCTTTTCGCCGACTTCGTGGATCACGCCATCCCGGATGGCGACATCACCTTGGCGGCTACCTGAACCGTCAACGATTGTTGCGTTTTTCAATACGACGTCACTCATGCGGCTATCCGATTGTTGTCAACCACGTCAAGCCCGGATCCCAGCAGCAAGAACAGGACCGCCATCCGCACCGAGACACCGTTAGCGACCTGTTCACCGATCACTGCCTGGGGGCGTTCGGCCACCTCACCAGCGATTTCAACCCCCCGGTTCATCGGCCCCGGGTGCATGATCAGCGCGTCTGACCGAAGCCGATCGGCGCGGGCCACAGTCAGGCCGTATTCGTTGTGAAACTCCCGAAGGCTGGGGACTACCGCCTGCTTTTGCCGTTCTAGTTGCATCCGCAGCAGGTAGCAGATGTCGGTGTCTTCGAGTGCCTCGTCAAGGTTGTGGCAGACCGCAACGGGCCAACCTTCCAGCGAGCTGGG
Organism: Candidatus Neomicrothrix sp.; assembly: GCA_017852795.1. Lineage (GTDB taxonomy): Bacteria > Actinomycetota > Acidimicrobiia > Acidimicrobiales > Aldehydirespiratoraceae > UBA11606. The sequence continues at coordinate 25,522 of JAFMKU010000032.1, read as the reverse complement.
CAGCAGCGAAGGCGGCGCCACCAGGGTGACCTTGGCGCCCATCGTCGCGAACCCCAACGCGTTGGAGCGAGCCACCCTCGAATGGCGAATGTCGCCAACGATGGTGATCCGTCGGCCTTCGAGATCACCGAAATGGGTTCGCGCCGTGAACAGATCCAGCAGGCATTGGGTTGGATGCTGATGCCATCCGTCACCAGCATTGATCACTGAGGCTTCGGTCCACTGAGTGACCTGCTGTGGCACCCCCGCCGCGCTGTGACGCACCACGATTCCGTCGATCCCCATCGCTGAAATCGTTTCGATCGTGTCCCGCAACGACTCGCCTTTGTTGACCGACGAGGAACTCACAGAGAAGTTCATGGTGTCCGCCGAAAGCCGTTTGGCTGCCGTCTCGAACGAGAGTCGGGTTCGGGTGCTGTCTTCGTAGAACAGCCAGGCCACCGTCTTGCCCCGCAGCGCAGGAACCTTTGGGATTGGCCGTTCTCCGACTTCGGCGAACGACTCGGTCAGGTTCAGGAGTTGTTCGATCCCGTCCCGGTCCAGGTCGGCCATGGAAAGCAGATGATGCGGCCCTCGTTGCCTCATGCCATTTCTCCCAGGTCCACGCCTTCGTCGTTGACATCAACAATTTCGTCTATGCGGGTCGGCAGGTTTTTGCCCACATAGTCGGGTCGGATCGGAAGTTCGCGATGGCCGCGGTCGACCATGACCGCCAACTGGATGGCCTGCGGCCGCCCGTAGCTGTGAATGGCATCCATCGCGGCTCGCACCGTTCGGCCGGTGAACAACACATCATCAACAATGACCACCACCCGACCGCTCGGATCGACCGGAATGTCGGTAACCGCTTCGGGAACCACCGGGCGCAACCCGAAATCGTCACGGTGCATGGTGGCATCAAGGGTGCCGACCGGGACCCCGGTGCCTTCGATGTTTTCGATCGCTTCGGCAATGGCTTGAGCGAGCGCCACCCCACCGGTTTGCATCCCCACCACCATCACCTGATCGGCGCCGTGATTTCGTTCCAGAATCTCGTGAGCCATCCGCCGTACCGCTCGGGAAACGTCATCGGCGGACATCACCCGGGTTCGTGCTTGGAAGGAGACCCCCGGATTGGGGGTCGTAAGGCGCCTCTCGCGCTCAGCCACAATGTCTCTCTCTCGTCCGTACGAGCCTCTCTGGACTCATTTCACGGTCGAGAAGGCAACCTAGCAGGCGCGCGTCGAACCGCGTCGGGTTCAAGGCTGTGGATTTCGCGCCGTGCCTTGCGGGCTCCGCCGGACCATGACCGTGGTGTCGGTTGCGCCACCGTCACGCAACACCAGAAAACCGCTGGTTTCCGCCACCCGCCGCGAGGCGATGTTCGCAGGGTCAATCTCGGCCACCACCGCGTCGAGACCCCCCTCGCTGAGCAGCCAGCCGCTGAACGCCCGAACCGCTGCGGTCGCGTACCCTCGCCGGCGCTGGTCCGCCGCTACCCACCATCCGATCAGTCCCGCTCGCCGTTGGTTGTCGACGTGGGACACCCCCACTTCTCCCACACAGTGCCCACCCCGATCGATAACCAGATCGAGCGCTACCCCAGCTTCGGCCCGCAGTACCGCGCCACTGATCCAGCGTTGAGCGGCGAGCGCTGAGCAATCGGAGGGCACTTGTCCGATCTGGCGGATCGTCGGATCCTGCCAGGCCGCGCAGAGCGCGTCTCGGTCAGTGATCTGCCACGGTCGAAGCAGCAACTCGCCGGCTTCGATTTCGGGCATCAACCAGTGCATCTGCACCCGTGCACGTCAGTCTCGTACCTCGCGGGCCATCTCGCCGAGTACCCCGTTGAGGAACCGCGGGGATTGTTCCCCGCAGTACTGGCCAGCCAGCTCTACCGCTTCGGACAAAACCACCCCGGTCGGGATATCGGGTCGACTCAACAGTTCCCAAGCAGCGATCCGAGCCAACGCCCGGTCGATGATCGGCATGCGATCAACTCGCCAGTTGTTGAGATGACGTCCGAGCAGCTCGTCGATTTCGGCAACGCTGACGCTGACCCCGCGGGCGACCAACACCGAATAGTCGTCGGTGGCCAGCCCTCGTTCGGCCACCAGCGTTTCCACGTCGGTACCCAGCAACTCAGCCTGGTACAGCAGCCCCAGCGCCTCTTCGCGGCCTTCGCGTCGCCGGGCAAAGCCGGGAATGTCGGTAGTCACGCGCGGCTGAGATACTCGCCGCTACGGGTATCGATCTTGACTCGCTCGTTGGGTTCGATGAACAACGGAACCTGAATGACCAGTCCGGTTTCGAGGGTGGCGGGTTTCGTTCCGCCCGACGAACGGTCACCTTGCAAACCCGGTTCGGTGTGGGCGATCGTCAACTCAACCGAAGCCGGAAGGTCGGTCCCGACGATTTCTGTTCCAAACAGTTCGAGCACCACGCTCGATCCGTCAACGATGTAGTTGCCGGCATCGCCAAGCGCTTCGGGTGTGACCGTGATCTGGTCGTAGGATTCGGCGTCCATAAACACATAATCGTCGCCTTCGCGGTACAAGAAGCTGAAGTCGCGTTTGTCGATCGTTGCCCGTTCGACTTTCTCACCCGCCCGGAAGGTTCGTTCGACGGTTCCACCGGCTCGAACGTTACGAAGGCTGGTCCGAACGAACGCATGCCCTTTGCCCGGTTTCACATGCTGAAAGTCGACGACCTGAAACAGCCCGTCTTCAAGATCAAGCGTCATTCCGTTCTTGAGGTCGTTGGTGGTGATGGTCGGCATCAAAACTCCGGTTCGTACGAAGGTTGGGGCGAAAAGGTGAGCGGACGACAGCCCGTCTCGGTGACTACCACGAGATCTTCGACCCGCACCCCACCCACGGAGGGAAGGTACACGCCTGGTTCAACGGTAAGCACCGAGCCTGGCTGGAGGATAGCGGCACTGGCGTGGTTGATAGACGGAAGTTCGTGGATGTCGAGTCCGACACCATGCCCGGTGCCGTGTGCGAACAGTTCGCCGAACCCGGCCTCGTCGATGACCTGCCGGCAGGCCCGGTCAACCGCACGGGCTTCGCAGCCCGGGGCCACGGTCGCCAACCCGGCCTTTTGGGCGGCGATCACCACCTCCAGCAGCTGGCGGGTTTGTCCGACCGGTTCGTTGCCGATCACGAACGTGCGAGTCATGTCGCTGCGGTATCCGTCCACTACCGCCCCCACGTCAACGATGACCAGGTCTCCGTCGCAAAACGCTCGGTCGCTGGGCCGGGCGTGGGGATGAGCGGCGTTTGGTCCGGAAGCCACGATCGTCTCATAAGCCGGTCCGTTCGCTCCCAGCGCCCGCATTCGATCGTTGAGCCGTTCCGCGAAGTCACGTTCGCTGGTCCCGCCGACTAGGTGCTCAAGGCATTGGGCCAGAGCCTGATCGGCAATAGCCGCCGCCGCGCCGATACGGGCCAGTTCGGCTTCGTCTTTAACCGCCCGCAGTTCTTCGATCAGCGACGGGACCGGTACGGGAGGCGACGGAAGTACTTGTTCCCAGCGCAGCAGTTCCGCCCAACGAACCGCACGAGACTCAAGCCCGACCGTCATGGTTGATTTGAGTTGGGCCGCCACATCACGTTCGAGCGCTGAGCTTCGTTCGACCCGGCCCGGACATTGGGCTGCGGCGAGTTCTAACGGTGCCTGTTGGGTGTACCGGCCATCGGTGAACACGACCAGGTCTTCGGCGGTAACCAGCACCACCCCACTCGAACCGCGAAACCCGGTCAGCCACCGGATGTTGCTTCGTTCGCTCACCACCAGCGCATCGAGCGTATGGGCGATCATCGCGGATCGAACCGCCGGCAAACGATCCGTGACCAGCAACGCCGGGAGTGTTAATCCCGCGGTGAGGTTGGGCACCGTTAGCGCACCGCCTCAAGCGCATCGGCGAGGATGCCCGCGTCGATCCCAACCACCGGCTCAACCCCGTGGGGGCCGTCTAGCACCAGCGTGATCCCGTCAAGCGCTTTCTTGTCTCGAACAAACAACGGCAGCAGATCTTCAGAGCCGAGCCCGTCAGGGACCTTGGTCGGCAACCCGTACGCGGCAAGCACCCGATAATGCTCCGCGACCCGCGTCTGGTCGATGCGACCCAACCGGACGGCAACTTCGGCGGCATAGGCCAACCCGACCGCGACCGCTTCACCGTGTTTGAGCCCGTAGTTCCCTGCGGTTTCCAACGCGTGGGCGAGGGTGTGTCCGTAGTTGAGGACCGCCCGGCGACCACCTTCGCGTTCATCGGCGGCGACCACATCGGCTTTGATCCGTACACAGGCCGCGACGCGGTCGGCCAACGCCAAACCATCAAGGGGCCCACCGCCAAGGAAATGGTATTTGGCGATTTCACCGGACCCGCATTGGACTTCGCGTGCAGGGAGCGTTTCGAGCGTTTCGGTATCGCAGAGCACCGCCGATGGTTGCCAGAACGCCCCCACCAGATTTTTGCCTTCGGCCAAGTTGACCCCGGTTTTGCCCCCGATCGCAGCATCGACCTGCGCTAGCAACGTGGTGGCGACCGATACGAACGGGATCCCTCGGTGGTAGACCGACGCCACGAAACCGGTGAGGTCGGTCACCACTCCCCCACCAAGCGCTACCAGCGCGTCGGCGCGGGTGAACCCTGCCCGGCTGAGCTGACCGCAGATGGTTTCGACCATCGCCAGCGACTTGGCAGCTTCGCCGTCGGGAACGTCAATGTGCAGCGTCTCAACCCCAGGTTCGACGGTCCAAGGAATACCCGGCTGGGTGATCACGGCGACCCGTCGAACCCCCGACGGGATGACGTCTGGCAGCTGTTGTCGCACCCCGGGGCCAACCACCACCGGGTAGGAACGCTCGCCGAGCTCTACCGAAACCGTCTCTGTCACGCCTTGCAGGCTACCGGTCCCCGCTCAACCCATGATGCACTGCGGGAAGCAGACGATGAACAAGGCTCCGAGGGAAAGGCCCGGGCCGAACGGCACCGGTGTTTTCAGGAACGGAACCGGACCGACCCCACCAGCCGCGGGATCGGCCAGAAGATGCTTACCGGACACCCGACGCAGCAGATGCAACAACCCGGCCAGCACCAACCCAAGCAGCATGCCCAGCAGCACCGCCCAGAACGTCAAGCGGCCCACCGCGCTCCACGACTCGTACCGGCTGGCCCCCACCCAACCGGTGTGGACCCCAAGCAGTAACCCCAGTTTCACATCGCCGAAACCGAGCCCTGCCGGGTTGATGAGGTGAGGGATCAGCATCGCTACCAGCACGGCACCTCCCGCCACGAGCGCCTGCACCACCGCTATCGGGCGACCCAGCGGGGCTACCGACAGCACCGCCATCACCAGCAGCGAAACCGCGACGGCGGGAGCCACGATGACGTCGGGGAGCCGGTAATGCACCAGGTCGATCACGATCAACGCCATCAAGCTGACCACCAGAAGCAGCGGTGGCAGGACCAGCCAACCACCCGGTTCGGTTTGGGTAACAACCAGCAAACACAGCACCGCGGTTGCGATCTCCAACGCGGTCACCGACCAGGGAATGGGGTTGCCGCAGTGGCGACAGCGGCCACGGCACAACAGCCAACTCACCACCGGAAGGCTTTCCGGCAGGCTGAGGTGGTGATGACAGATCGGGCATCGAGACACCGGGGTGAGCGGTATCCCAGCCGGGATTCGAGCAACCAGCATGGTGACCAGACTCCCGGCGATCAGACCGAAACCCAGTGTTAGTGCCGCCACCACCACGTCCATGTTGTTCTCCCGCTCAGCCGGGCGCTGCTCCCGGGGGTGTCATGTGGGCAGCGACCGCCGTCCGCATGGCGGCCACCGGCGCAGGCTGACCCGTCCACAGTTCGATCTGTATGGCCGCCTGATGCAACAGCATAGGCACACCGTTCATTACCGATGCCTTCGCCTGTTCGGCTTTCTCAAGCCAGTCGGTGACCAGCGGCTGATACACCAGATCCACCACGGTCTGGCCGGCGTGCAGGGACTCGGCGGGGGTCGGCAGTCCTGGACGGCCATCCATACCGACCGGTGTGGCGTTGATGACCAGTTCGGCATCGTCGACATCGTCGAGTTGGCCAACCCGAGCCGCGGGCCCCCCAACCAAAACCGCGGTTTGGGCCCGAACCTGGTTGCGGTTGACAACCGCCAGGTCCGCTACCTGGCTTCGCCCCAACGCTTCAATCACCGAACGAGCAGCTCCCCCGGCACCCAACACCACAACTCGCCGACCGGCCGGATCGAACGACGCTTCTTCGTGAAGGCTCCGAACCAGACCGTCGCCGTCGGTGTTGTGGGCGCTGACATGACCGCTCTGGTTCACCAGACAATTCGCGGCGTTGAGCGCCGCCACCGTCGCCGTTACCCCGTCGGCGAGCGCAACCACCGCTTCCTTGTGCGGCATCGTCACCGACAAGCCGAGGATTCCCAGAGAACGCATGGCGTCGAGCGCCGACGGTGCATCACCTTCGGGCACCTCGAAAGGTAGCGACCGGCCGTTGATGCCCATCGCCTCAAACGCGGCCTGATGCAGACGGGGTGACAACGAATGGCGTACCGGGTCGCCGATTACCCCGACGGTGATGTCGGCCGGAGCCCAACCGTCAAGTTCTCGACGCCAACGTTCAGCAGTATCCGAGTTCACGACAAACCTCGACCGCAGCGTTGTGTTCCGCGTTGGTGGTGGAGAACGTGTGCGCCCCTTTGACCCCGTTGGCGTCGGTGCGAGCCCAGAACAGGTAGTCGCCGTCGGCCGGCTGCAACGCGGCTTTCAGCGCGGCTTCGCCCGGTGCGGCGATCGGCGATGGTGGCAGCCCCGTCACCGCGTAGGTGTTCCACGGCGAATCGTTATCCAAATCGCTTTGCAACAGCGGTTCGGTGAACCCCTTGCCCACCGCGAAGTAGGTGGACGCATCAATCTGGAGTTTCATCCCCGCGTTGAGACGGTTGTAGATGGCTCGGGCCATCAACGGTCGATCAACCGCGACCTGCGCTTCTTCTTCGATCAATGAGGCGATCACGATGATGTCGTAGTCGCTGAGCCCGAGATCAGAAATGACCGGGGCCCGACCTTCACTGGCCAGCAGCGCCGTGAACCGTTGATCGAAGGTGTCGGCCATCCGCTGCAAAAAGTGTGCTTCGTCGCCGAGTCGCTCATCGGCAACGTCGTACGTCGCCGGGAACAACGTCCCTTCGAGCCGTAGCAGCGAGTTGTAGTCGTTCGCTTTGAAATAGTCCGACAGCAGCGAATCGCTTTGCAGCGCAGCCATGATCTCGTCTCGGTCGAACCGGTCGTTGACCGCGACCATACGATCAACCACTTCACCGAGGCGTAGCCCTTCAGGGATCGTGAACCGGGTGTATTCCACCGCGGCTGGGCCTTCGTCGAGCACCGCCACCGCGTCTTCGAACGTCATGTTGGTGTTGAACTCGTAGTCGCCGGCCTTGAACTCTCGCTCGGTTCCACAAGAAAAGAACCCGGTGATGGTGATCTCTCCCTCGCAGCGAAGCCAGTAACGGAACACGGTGGCGTTGGAAATCACCTCATCGCCTTCCAACAAAACCGCTACCGCGTTGGTGGAAGCCCCCGATGGGATGGTCAGTTCGACCACCTCCCCTTGCGGACCGTCGGGTTCGATCTGTCGGTCGACCCAGTCGTAGAACCGTTCGCGGACCGTGAACGTCAGCCAGATCAGGAACAAGATCAGCAGGATCACCCGGGCAAAGCCGCCCCAGTTGGGGCGGTACCGGACCCAGTTGCGATCATCGTCGTCGTAGCGGGGATCAACCCACGGCTCGGCCCCCGGTTCGTCTTCGAGCAGGTACTGCGTCCCGTGCTCGTCAACTCCAGCAATGATCACCACCCCCGGTGGGGCGTCGTGGTCGGGAAGCGACGGAGCCGAATAGGTCATCGGCGATGCGCCGTAGTGCGGCGATGTTTGGCCGTTCTCAGACACTGGTTCGT
>JAFMKU010000032.1:0-17535 GCA_017852795.1 Candidatus Neomicrothrix sp. | reverse complement strand
AGACACTGGTTCGTTAGACACTGGCTTTTCAGACATTGGGCATCCCGGCGTCGAGCCATGCCTGCAACATCACCGAGGCCGCGACCTTGTCGACGATCACCCTCCGTTGTTGACCCTTCACGTTTTGTTCCATCAACGTTCGCTCCGCGGTTACCGTCGTCAACCGTTCATCGTAGAGAACAACCGGTACCGAAAGGGTGTCCCCCAAGGCGCGAGCCTCCGCCGCGTACCGTTTGGCCTGCGCTCCGACGGTGCCATCGAGTTGATAGGGCATGCCCACCACCACCACTTCGGCTTCCCATTCGGCGACCAGATCCGCGATGAGTTGCTGTTCTGCTTGACGGTTGCCAACCCGGTTCACGACCTCGATCGGCAACGCCACTTTGCCCTCGCTGTCACTTACCGCAACACCGATTCGCTTCTGCCCTAGGTCAAGTCCGAGGGCCCGCATGTCACCTGATCCCGGCTGCGGCGCGGGCCTGATCCAACGCTTCGTCGATGTTTTCCACCAACTTGCCGCCGGCAACGGCCAGATCTGCGGCCGATTTGCCGCCGCCCCCCACCGTCTGCTTGGCGTCTTCGATCAGCGTTCCCGCATGCAACGGGCTGTCCGAGGCCACGGCGGCAACCAAACCGACCCCGGTACCGGCGAGGGCACCGGCCAGCACCACCGCGTGGACCCCGGCCTGATCCCGGATCGAGACGGCCAGATCACGAAGCCCGTCACGTTCAAGATCATCGACGCGGGCAATCACCACACCATCGATCGCGGTCGCGGCCAGAGACGGTGCCTGCCCCACCGCCAACTGCTGTTTGAGTCGAGCCAGTTCCTTTTGCAGGTTGCGGTGGTCGTTTTTGAGTCGGTTGACTCCGTCAACGAGTTCATCGGAGCGAACGTTGAGTTCTGACGCCACCGCCGTCGCGCTGTCCATGACGTCACGCAGCAACACGACGGTCGCCATGCCGGTGAGCGCTTCGATTCGGCGAATGTTCGAACCGATCGAACCTTCCGCGACGATCCGGAAATGTCCGATGTCACCGAGCGCACCTACGTGGGTGCCTCCGCAGAGTTCGACCGAGTGAGGTCCAGCCTCAAGCACCCGAACCACGTCACCGTATTTGTCCCCGAAGAACGCGATCGCCCCCAACGCCTCCGCTTCAGACATGGTTGTCTCAAAATGGCGACAGGGGTCGTTGGCGAGCACCTGCTGGTTGACCAGATCTTCAACTTTGGCCAACTCGTCGTTCGTCACCGCCTCGAAATGACTGAAGTCGAACCGCAGCCGGTCGGGTCCGACATAGGAACCCTGTTGTTTCACGTGATCGCCGAGCACTTCGCGAAGCGCCCAATGCAGGAGGTGGGTGGCGGTGTGGTTCCGTCGGATCGCGGCGCGACGCTCGGCGTCGATCGACGCGGTCACGGTCTGCCCCGCGGTCAGACCCGCGGCACCGCTGATCTGATGAACGTGCAAACCTGGCACGCCGATCCTGGTGTCACTGACCGCCACATCGCCCCCGGCGGCGACGATCAGGCCAGTATCGCCAACCTGGCCACCGGACTCGGCGTAGAACGGGGTCCGATCCAAAACCAGCACTTCGTCGTCGACGTAGAGCACGGTGGCTTCGGTCGTTACCTCGTCGCGACCGGTAAAGACCGTTTCGCCATGGGCGTCGACCAACCCAATCAGGTGGCTGACATCACCGGTCGCCGCGACTTTGCGCGCCTCTTTGGCCTGCCGTTGCTGTTCGGCCATCGCCCGACCGAATCCTTCGGTGTCAACCACCAGTTGTCGTTCGGCAGCAATTTCTTCGGTTACTTCCAGCGGGAACCCGTAAGTGTCGTGCAGCAAGAACGCCACATCACCGGCCAGCGCTTCACCTGCCTTCAGCCCATCGAGTTGTTCGTCGAGGATGGCTTGCCCTTTTCGAAGCGTGACCCGGAAACGGGTTTCTTCCCGGTCGATCACATCTCGGACAAACGAATGGTTCTCAACGATTTCGGGGTAGTCCGCGCCCATGATCTCGACCACCGCGTCAACCATGCCCCCCATCACTGGCGTCTCGACCCCCAACAGGTAGGCGTGACGAACCGCCCGACGCAGAATGCGACGAAGCACATAACCCCGCGCCTCATTGGACGGGAACACTCCGTCGCTGACCAGCAGCGACGTCGAACGGGCATGGTCGGCGAGGATCCGCAGCGACACCATCTGTTCGGGATCGGCAGTGGCGAGGTCGAGACCGGTGAGTCGCGCCGCAGCCGATTGCAGTGCTGAAAGTTCGTCGGTGTTCCACACCGAGTCAACCCCTTGCAGGACCGAAACGGTGCGTTCAAGACCCATACCGGTGTCGATCGACGGTTTCGGCAACGGCACCTTCGAACCATCGGCCTGCTGGTCGAACTGCATGAACACCAGGTTCCAGATCTCAATGAACCGATCTTCGCCACCTTCGGCGGGTCCTCCATCGGCCCCGTACTCCGGTCCTTTATCCCAGAAGATCTCCGAGCACGGGCCGCAAGGTCCGACATCGCCCATCTTCCAATAGTTGTCCTCGTCGAGGCGCTGGATCCGTTCGGCCGGAACCCCGACCTGGTGTTGCCAGATCGCGGCCGCTTCATCATCGGAAAGGTGAACGGTCACCCACAGTCGATCCGGGTCCAACCCCAAAACGTCGGTCACGAACTCCCACGCCCAGCGGCAGGCGTCTTCTTTGAAATAGTCCCCGAAACTGAAGTTCCCCATCATCTCGAAGAACGTCAGGTGCCTCGCGGTGCGGCCAATCTCATCGAGGTCGTTGTGCTTGCCGCCGGCTCGAACACATTTCTGAACGGTGACCGCCCGGTCGAACGGTGGGGTTTCCTCACCGGTGAAATAGGTCTTGAACGGCACCATCCCGGCCACGGTGAACAGCAGCGTCGGATCGTGGGGGATCAACGACGCCGATGGTTGCTGGGTGTGCGCCCGCTCGACGAAAAAGTCGACAAACGCCTTACGTACTTCGTTGGCCTTCATGAGGCCGACAGCCTACCGCGATGGTTTGCGCCCAGTACCGGATCGACCTTCGGGTCGAAAATCGGTTCCCGGTCGTCGCGTCCGGATAGTTCGACGCCGCACCGAGATCCGCCGGGCGGGACCGATATGCAACGCTTCATCTTCGGCAAACTCGGCCAGCAGCATGGAGCGTTCCTCCCGCATAGCGTTGAGCCCTTCGCTGGCCGCGTCCCGCAGATCGTCAACCACGGTCAACGCCCGATCGACCGCTTGGCGGCTGCGATCGGTGACATCGTTGCGGACCTGTTCGGGAGCAAAACGCTCCACCGTGCGTTTGACCCGTCGTTGCACGTACCAGCCAGTGGCCAACCCCAAGCTGTACCCGACAACCATCCAGAAAAGCCGTTTCATCATCGCCGTCCTCGGGTTTCGATCACTCCACGGCGGGGGCGCATCAGCACCCGGGTGGCGCGTCCGGCACCAGCCACCGCCGACAGGGTTTTGATCACCGGAGGGGCAACTGCCCGGTAGGCCAACCGTGAGGCCACATCGGCCGTTGCCGTGATCCGTTCGGCCCGATCGATCACCCCATCGACCCGGTCAAGTTCGCTGCTGGCCCGGTTGACGGTGCTGTGAAGGTCCTCAACGAGGGGAAGGGTGCTGGCCCGCAGCTGGTCGACCGTTGCTCGCAGTTCTCGCAGCGTTGACACGATGGCCTGCACCGCCAGCACCAAGACAACCACCACGACCAGACAGATAACGGTGACGATCACTGCGGCAAGGTCAGTTGCGCTCATCGGTCCGAACCCTTCTCATAGCCCCAGTCAATCCCCAACGCATTACCCCAGTCAATCAAAGAGTCCCCTCGGATTCCGACGTCTCGTCGTCGGTGGGTTGATGACCTGGCCACCAGAGCCGAAGTCGACCTTCTCGACCATGCGCTGACGGCCGGTAGAACTGTTCACCAACCAGTTCGTCCGGCAGGTACTGCTGGTCACTCCACCCCGACGGTTCATCGTGGGGGTAGCGGTAGCCGACCCCATGTCCGAGCGACTCGGCTCCCTGATAGTGACCGTCGCGCAGCGGGGCTGGTACGTCCCCCGTTCCGGCTTGACGAGCTGCTCGTTGTGCGGCCCCCAACCCCACCGTCACCCGGTTCGATTTGGGTGAGGTAGCGAGGTGAACCACGGCGTGGGCCAGGTTGAGTTGCGCCTCGGGAAGGCCTACGAACTCAACGGCCCGGGCCGCCGCGTCAGCGATCAACAGGGCCTGCGGATCGGCCATTCCGATGTCTTCAGAGGCGAGGATCACCAACCGGCGGGCGATGAAACGAGCGTCCTCCCCGGCGGCAAGCATTCGGGCTAACCAGTACAAACCGGCGTCGGCATCTGAGCCGCGGATGCTTTTGATGAAGGCACTGATCACGTCATAGTGACCGTCGCGGCCGTAGCGGACAGCTTTCGCGTCCACCGCACCCTCAGCGTCGGCCAGGGTCACATGGATTGGTCGTCCTCGCTGAGCCGCCAACGCAACAGCCACCTCGACACTGGTCAGGGCGTGTCGACCATCCCCACCCGATTGCGCGGCGAGATGGTTTCGGGCGTCGTCGTCGGCCCCGGCGCCTTCGACGTCAAGCCCTCGGTCGATCAAGGTGACGATGGCGGCCTCGGTCAGTGCGTGCAACCGAAACAAGGTGGATCGCGACATGAGCGGAGGGTTGACTTCGAAATGGGGGTTCTCGGTGGTAGCCCCGATCAGCACGATCAGTCCGTCTTCTACTGCGGGCAGCAGCGTGTCCTGCTGGGCTTTGTTGAACCGGTGCACCTCGTCGAGAAAAAGGATCGTGCCGGCCCCCCGCTCACCGAGTCGTTGGCGAGCAGCCGCGATTTGTTCACGAACATCTTTGACGGTGGCGGTCACCGCCGAAAGTTCCGCGAATGTCTTGTCGGTGGTGGAGGCAATCAGGCGGGCCAGCGACGTCTTCCCGGTTCCCGGGGGGCCCCAGAAGATCACCGATGACAACCGGTCGCTTTCGATCAGCGCCCGCAACGGCCGCCCGGGGGCGAGGAGGTGTTCTTGACCCACCACCTCATCGAGGTTGATGGGCCGCAGTCGTGCCGCCAACGGTGAACGTCCGGCCAGTCGCTGATCTGCAGCCGCACTGAAGAGGTCGTCGCTCACGATCGGACCCTAGCTCTGCGGCGGCCCGACCAACACCCGTCGATAATCCAACACCGTCACGGCCTGGCCTCTGCGGCTCTCAGGTGGCGGGAGGAAGGGTCCGAATCCCGAGTTCTTCGAGGTGGGCGCTGTCGATCGGTGACGGTGCGCTGGTGAGCGGATCGGCCCCCGATTGGGTCTTGGGAAACGCGATCACTTCACGGATGTTGGTTTCGCCGAGCAGCAACGCGGTCAGGCGGTCGATACCGAACGCGAAACCGCCGTGCGGCGGGGCACCGAACCGGAACGCGTCGAGCAGGAACCCGAACTTGGCTTGCCGTTCGGCTTCACCGATCCCGAGCAGTTCGAAGATGCGGTTCTGGATATCGGACCGGTTGATCCGGATCGAACCCGAACCAAGTTCCCAACCGTTCAGCACCAGGTCGTAAGCCTGCGAGCGGACATCGAGGAGGGTCTCCCCGGACGCGCCGAGCAGATCCATGTCGTCAACGTGGGGCATGGTGAACGGGTGGTGAGCCGGCACCGGTGACCCGTTGTCGGCGATGGTTTCAAACAGCGGGAAATCCACCACCCACAAGAAATGCAGACCACCTTCGTTGACCGGGGGCCGTCCCAGTTCGAGACGCAACAATCCGAGCACGTGACGAACAACCCGCCGGGTGTCGGCGATCAGAAACACCATGTCGCCCGGTTCGGCTTCAAGCGCGTTGATGACCGCCTTCGATTCGGGTTCGGAAAGGAACTTCGCGACACCGGCATCGAGCGCCGGTCCGTTCTCCCCATCGACCACCTTCATCCAGGCCAGGCCTTTGGCCCCCCAGCGTTGACAGGTCTCAACCAGCGCGTCGATCTGGTTACGACTCAGGGCCGCGACCCCGTCGGGCATCCGGATCCCCTTCACACAGGGGGCCTGAAACACCCGCGCCTCGGTGCCATCGAACACTTCGGTGAGCTCAACGAGTTCCATACCGAACCGGGTGTCGGGTTTGTCGGAACCGAAGCGTTCCATCGCTTCCTGCCAAGTCATGCGTTCGAAATCACCGGGGCGTTCACCGGTGACGGCCTCCACCGCGTTGGCCACCGCGTGGCTGATCGCGGTGAACACGTCTTCTTGTGACACGAAACTCATCTCGGCGTCGAGTTGCATGAACTCGAACTGGCGATCGGCGCGAAGGTCCTCGTCTCGCAGACACCGAGCGATCTGGTAGTAGCGGTCGATGCCACCCACCATGCACAGCTGCTTAAACAATTGGGGGCTTTGCGGAAGGGCGTAGAAGCTCCCGGGTTCTTTCCGAGACGGGACCACGAAGTCTCGGGCCCCTTCCGGCGTCGACGCGATCAACATCGGGGTTTCGATTTCCACGAACCCCTGCTCTTCCATGCCAGCACGGATCGCACTGTTGACCCGGGCCCGGGTCCGAAGGTTGCGTTGGAGCCGTTCCTTGCGAAGGTCCACGTACCGGTGACGGAGCCGGATCGTTTCGTCAACGTCGATCCGGTCGTTGACCGGGAACGGCGGCGGTTCGGCTTCGGCCAGAATCTCGATCTCGGTGACTTCAATTTCCACTTCACCGGTCGCAAGGTCGGCGTTGGCGGTTTCACCGGGACGGGGACGCACCAGGCCGGTCATCCGGGCGACATATTCGCTGCGAAGATCGTGGCTGGAGTTGACGACACATTGGATCACTCCGGTGTGATCGCGCAGATCAATAAAAGCCAAATGTTCGCCGTGTTCCCGGCGCCGGTCTACCCAGCCGCAGACCGACACGGTTCGGCCGGCGTCAGCAGCCGTGAGCGTTCCGCACATGTCGGTGCGCATCGAGGTGGGAAGGTCCTGCATGGTGATAGCTCGTTGCTTTCTTGTTTGGGCAGAGGGTAGATGACTTCGAGAAAATCGTCAGCCGGTGAACCGGTTCAGGCTAGGGGTCAAACCAGCCGCTGGATGGTTGCGACGAGCTGGTCGCGAGAAACCCGGTGCTGACCGGAGTCGCCACGAAGGTCCCGCACGGTGATCTCACCGGAAGCCAATTCGTCGTCGCCAATGATGGCCGCTAGCGGCGCTCCGGAGCGGTCAGCGACTTTCATCTGGGCTTTCATCGAACGGCCGCCATAAGCCCGATCTGCTCCGATACCCGCGGCTCGAAGCTGCTCGCAGACCTTGAGTCCTTCGTTGCTTTCGGTGACGTCAACCACGAACACTTTCACGGCCGCCGCCGGAGTGTCGAACACTCCTTCGGCGTCGCAGGCCAACAAAATCCGATCCACGCCCAGCGCAAAACCGATACCCGGAGTTGACGGTCCACCCAGAGCTTCCACTAACCCGTCGTAGCGGCCCCCGCCCCCCACTGCGTTCTGGGCGCTGGTCAACGCCTCCGCCGCGAATTCGAACGTGGTCCGGGTGTAGTAGTCGAGGCCGCGAACCAACCGAGGTGAGATCTCATAGGGCACACCGACCTGATCGAGCCCGGAGCGCACCGCCGCGAAATGCTCGGCGGTTTCGTCGCTCAAAAAATCGACCATCAACGGCGCAGCGGCGATCACCGCCTGATCTTCGGCACGTTTCGAGTCCAACACTCGCAACGGGTTGCGTTCCAGCGTGGTCTGGCTCTGCGGTGAAAGGTTCTCCGCGTTCGCTTCTAGATAGCTGCGCAACGCGTCCAAATAGGCGGGACGACAGCTGGCGTCACCGAGGCTGTTGAGCAGCAACGTGACCTGACTCAGCCCCAACGACTGATAGAAACGCCACCCCAACACGATGGTGTCAACATCGACCTGCGGGTCGTCGCTACCGAGCGTTTCGACCCCAACCTGACTGAACTGCCGGTAACGGCCGGCCTGCGGCTGCTCGTAGCGAAATTGGGGACCTTCGTACCAAACTTTCCAAGGTGGAGTCGGCCGGTGTTCGGCGTAGGCCCGGCAGACGCTCGCGGTGAGTTCGGGACGCAGCGCCAGATGCTGCGGAGGGTCGCCTTTGTCAAAGAAATCGAACATTTCTTTGGTGACAACATCGGTGGATTCCCCGAGGCGTTTGAACACCCCGAGGTCTTCAAAGATCGGGGACATGACTTCGCCGAAGCCAGCCTGGCTGGCCCGAACCGCAAACGCGTCGATCAGCGCACGCCGCCGGGAAGATTCGGGCGGGAGAATGTCACGGGTGCCTTTCGGGGCACGAAAAGTTGGCTCAGCCACGAACCGTCAGGCTACCGGCGCACCCTGCGGGCGTTGCTGATACATCGCAAACACCCAACGAACAATCAGGACCCCACCACACCGGGGACCACCCGGTAGGCCTCATAGACCGACCGCACCCCGTACAGCGACGACAGCACCGCTTCGAGCTGGCTGACATCGGCCAGCTCGAAATCGAACCGCATCTTGGCGACCTGATCGTCGCCGGTCTCGGTCGACACGCTGGCCACGTTCAGCCCGTGGTCGGCCAGCACCCGGGCGACATCAACCAGCAGCATGCTGCGATCCAAGGCCCGCACTTCGATCGTGGTCTGGAACTGGCCGGTGTGTTGCGAATCCCATTCGACTTCGATCAGCCGCTCCGCGGACAGCTCGGCTGCGTTGAGGCAGTCGCTTCGGTGCACCGAAACTCCACGCCCCCGAGTGACAAAACCGATGATCTCGTCGGGTGGAACCGGTGAACAACAACGCGACAAGCGAATCAGAATGTCGTCGAGCCCTTCGACGTGCACACCGGAACCCTGCTCCGGTCGGCGGCGATTGCCTCGGCGGCGCGACACCGTCGCCGGGAGCCGTTCAATGTCGGGAACGTCGCCGTCGCCTGCTTCCCCGCGCAGTTCCCGACCGATCCGTTCGGCCACCGTTCCCGCCGTGACGTGGTGTTCCCCGACCGCCGCGAACAACGCGTCTTCGTCGCTGTAGTTCATCGACTCCAGTACCCGCTGGAACACCGCTTCTTTGAGGATTCGCCGAGCGGCGAGACCTTCACGGCGCAGCGCCTGAATCAGGTCCTCACGCCCTTCCTCGATGGCATCTTCTCGCCGTTCCCGGGTGTACCACTGTTTGATCTTGTTGGACGCCCGACGGCTCGCAACGAAGGTCAGCCAGTCGCGGCTCGGTCCGGCTCCGTCCATTTTGGACGTCAACACTTCGACGGTGTCACCGGAAGAAAGTCGGGTTTCTAACGCCACCATCCGACCGTTGACTTTCGATCCCACACAGCTGTGACCGACGTCGGTGTGAATGGCGTACGCAAAATCCACCGGGGTCGCTCCGAGGGGCAGTTCCACCACTTTGCCCTTCGGGGTGAACACGAACACCTCGTCTTGATCGAGGTCGAACTTGAGGTTCGACATGAACTCGCTCGGGTCGGAGGTTTCCTGCTGCCATTCAACGATCCGGTTTAGCCAGGCCAGTTCACCACCAGGAGATTCGTTCTTGTAGTCCCAGTGGGCGGCCACCCCGAACTCGGCCCGAGCATGCATCTCACGGGTACGAAGCTGCACCTCCAGCGATTTGCCCTGCGGACCAACCACTGTCGTGTGCAGCGACTGGTAAAGGTTGAACTTGGGCATCGCGATGTAGTCCTTGAACCGGCCCTGCACCGGCCTCCAGGTCGAATGGATGGACCCCAACGCGCCGTAACAATCACGAACCGACTCGCAGATAACCCGGATCGCCACCAGGTCGTAGATCTCGTCAAACGACCGGCCTTTCACCACCATCTTTTCGTAAATCGACCAGAGGTGCTTTGGGCGTCCTTCGACCGTGGCGTTGATCCCCAACTCTTCTAACCGGTCCTGCACTTCACCAACGACCTGCGTCAAAAAGATCCCTCGTTCGGGGGCGAGTTCCTGAATCATCTGGTCGATTTCGGCGTACCGACGGGGATGCAGCGAAGCGAAGGACAGATCCTCCAACTGCATCTTCATTTCCTGCATCCCGAGGCGGTGCGCCAGCGGCGCGTACACATCAAGGGTTTCTCGAGCGGTTCGTTCCCGTTTGAACTCTGGCATCGCCGCAATCGTTTCGAGATTGTGCAGGCGATCCGCCAATTTGATGATCAACACCCGAAGGTCTTGCGCGATGGCCACGATCATCTTTCGCATCGTTGCCGCCTGCTGCATCTCCTTGCTGTCGTATTTGACCCGGTCGAGTTTGGTGACGCCGTCAACGATCGCCATCACCTCGCTGCCGAATTCCTTTTCGAGCTGTTCAAGGTCGAGTGCGGTGTCCTCCACGGCGTCGTGAAGCAGCGCGGCGGCGACGGTTACGTCGTCGAGTCCTTGGCGGGCCACGATGGTGGCCACCGCAACCGGATGCAGCACGTACGGTTCACCCGATTTGCGGGTCTGGCCGCGATGGGCCTCCTCGGCGACCGCGAAAGCTCGTTCGATCATTTCGGTGGACGACCGTGGGTGGCGTGACCGGTACGTCTCAAGCAACCCGGCCAGCGCCGCCGACGGTGGCCGGTTAGCAGCCCGGCGCCAAGGAAGAACTCGAGTCACGGTTGCCATCTAGTCCTCCACCATCAACAACGACTCGATTCGATGCTCACCGAGCCGTGTACGGCCAGCAAGCGCAACCAGTTCCAACAGGAACGAGAAACCAACCACCGTGGCCCCCAGTGAGACAATCAGGTCGGCGGTGGCCTGAGCTGTTCCGCCAGTGGCCAACACATCGTCAAGGATCAGCACCCGATCCCCGGGCGCCACCGCGTCCTCGTGCATCTCGATGGTGTCGGTGCCGTACTCAAGGCCGTAAGACGCCGAGACGGTAGGGCCAGGAAGCTTGCCGGCTTTTCGTACCGGAACGAATCCGGCACCGAGCTCCAGCGCAACGGGTACCCCCAAGATGAAACCCCGAGCTTCGATCGCCGCCACTTTGTGAATGACCAGCTGGTCACCGGCCGGGTCTTGCCATGGTCCAGCTAATGCTTCGACCGTGGCCCGCAGACCCGGGCCGTCAGCCAACAACGGGGTGATGTCGCGAAACAGAACCCCTGGTTCTGGATAATCCGGAACGGTTCGGATAAGGCCGGCGACATCGGCAAGCGACAACTTGCTCATGTCCGTACGGTAGCCGCTCTAGCGCTTCTTCTTCTTCCTCGGCTTGGGGGGTTGGCCGGAGCGAAGCGGCGAGTTCACCGGTCGGTTGCTCGGCTGACGGCCGGTGGCCGATCGGCGCGGCGACGACGCCGCGGCGGTGACATCATCATCGCTGATCGGTCGGGTTTCCACCGTTCCGCTGCGTTGGCGGACCTTTTCGGCGAGCGCCCGGTACTGCGGTTCTCGTTCTTTCATCATCCCGACAAGCGACGCCGCGACGAACAACGAAGAATACGAGCCGACGATCAGGCCGATCAGCAACGCGATCGAGAACTCCTGCAGGGTCAGAGCCCCAAGGAAGAGCGAGCCAACAACCAGCATCGACAGCACCGGCAAAATCGACGTGATTGACGTGTTGATCGAGCGCATCAGCACCTGATTCAGTGCCTGGTTCATCATCTCGGTGTAGGTGTAGCGGCCGGTGGTGGTCAGGCGCCCGCTGATCTCATGGACTTTGTCGAAGACCACGATCGTGTCGTAGAGCGAATACCCCATGATGGTGAGGAAGGCAATGACGGTGGCGGGTGTGACCTCAAACTGAAACACCGCATACACGCCAACCGAGATCACGATGTCGTGGGCGACCGCCACCAGCGCACCGACCGCCATCTTCCATTCGAGTCGAACCGCGATGTAGACGGCGACAAGCGCGAAAAACCAGATCAGCGCGTTGCGTGCCTTGGAGGTGATCTGGCCACCCCAAGACGGGCCAACCGTGGTCACACTCACCTCGGTGGTGTCCACCTCGGCGAGGTCGGCGAGGCGTTCGGTCACGGCGAGCACCGCGTCTTGGCCATCGACGTCGGCCCGTACTCGGATCGCATCAACCCCCACTGACTGGATTTTGCCAGCCGCCGCGTCGGTGCCTCCCAACGCCGAACGCACCTCAGCGACGCTCAGATCGGGAGCGGATACTTCCCAGCTGGTTCCACCAACGAACTCGATGCCACGGTTCAGCCCGTCGAAGACGAGGGCGCCCAAGCTGACCACCACGGCCAGCGACGACAGCACCAACGCCCGTTTCCAAAGCTTCGGGAAGTCGTAGAACTGTTCTCCTCGGTAGAGCTTGCGCAATGCGTTCATGACTCGACCTCCGATGCGGGAATACCCAGTCGTCGGGGTTTGTCCACCAGTCCCCCGTCGCGTTCAACGAGCAATCGCACCGCCGGACCCATAAAGAAATAGGTGGCGATCAGGTCAAGCACGGTGGCCAGACCAAGGAACAACGCAAACCCGCGGACCTGCCCGACCGTCAGCATGTAGAGCACAACGGCCGCGATCAGGCTGGCTACGTCGGCTTTGACGATGGTCGAAAACGCCGACGGGAACGCCCGGTTCACCGAGGCTCGCAGTGGACGTCCGGCCCGCACCTCCTCTTTGATGTTTTCGAAATAGACGACGTTGGAATCCACCGACACACCAATCGAAACGATTAACCCGGTAACCCCAGCCAACGTCAAGGCCAGACCTTTGCTTTCACCCAACCAGGCGATCACCGTCCACAGCACTGCACCGCTGATGGCCAGACTCAAGATGGCGATCACTCCGAGATACCGGTAATAGGCAATCAGGTAGAGCGAAACCAGCGCGAGGCCGATGAGGCCCGCGATCAAGCCCGCGTTGAGAGCATCAGAGCCGAGAGTTGAAGAGACGATCCGGCTTTCTTGGGGGGTCAACTCCACCGGCAGCGCGCCGAAGTTCAACACCAAGGCAAGATCCTTAGCCCCTGCCTCGTCGAACGACCCGGAGATGGTGATCTGGTCTCGCTCGAAAAACGGCGCGTTCACCGACGGGTCGCTCTCGATGTACCCGTCGATCTCGATCGCGATGCGACCTTCGGGGCAAGCTTGCGAAAACGAGTTGCATTGCGCGGCCAGAATGTTGAAATCGTCGATGCCTGGCGACCCGGGCCGGAACACCGGCTGGACCAACCAGTCAGGCAGTGCGTAGCGGGCGGCTGCGCTTTCCAAGGCGTCGCCGGTAAGCCGTTGCCCCGGCTTTTCGGAGTTGATGACGGTCGGGACCGGACCCAACATCACCCGGCTGGTGAACACCTCTTCGCCTCGCCGTTGCAGCACCGTTGGCTGATCGGCGGGAGCGTCGGGGGTCAGCGTCCATTCGTCAACCACGGCCTGGGCGGTAGCCAACGCTTCCGCGTCTACGTCATCGGTCTCGTTTTCGGCAAGGACCGCGAGCGCCGCGCTGTACGCGGCTTCATCGGCCGCGGTAGCGGTGCGAAGCACCGGGCGGAACCGCAGTTCCGCGGTCTGCCCCACCAGATCGATCGCTCGTTGCTGATCGGTGACACCCGGGATCTGCACCAGGATGGTTTGGCCTTGGCGGGTGATCTCCGGCTCTCGAACACCGAGACCGTCGATGCGGTTGCGGATGATGTCCACCGCTTGGTCCAACGATTCTTCAGTGACGGGTTCGCCATCAACCCGGGGGGCTGGTTCAAGCACCACCGATGCCCCACCTTTGAGATCAAGCCCCAGCAGCGGTTCGTTTCCCGAAAGCACGGTGTACACGAGCCCGGCTACCGCCACCAGAACGATCCCGATGATTGACACCAGCTGCCGTCGCATCGGTTCAGTCCTCGCCGGAACCCGTAACGGTTTCGGTTTCGTCGTCTCCGACCGTTTGGTCGTCATCGTTGCTGACAACTTCGCCAATCGAGGCTTTGGTCACTTTGAGTTCTACGTCGGGAGCTACTTCAAGCCAGACCACCGAGTCTTCAACTTCAGCGACCGCACCGTAAATCCCGGACGATGTCACCACCACCATTCCCACCTCAAGCGAGCTGAGCAGGGCTGCGTGGGCCCGCATTCGTTTCTGCTGAGGACGGATCATCACGGCGTACATGACACCCATCAGCAGAAACAGAAAAATGAAACTTTCCATGAGTCGAATCCCATCGTTGCCGTCGCGGACTTCCGAAAGGCTACCGGTCCAACCACACTCCGTGGACTTCGGCCCGAAAGTCCTCGAAGGTCCCTTGGCGTATCGACACCGCCATGCGATCCATGAACCGAAGCAGCCAGGCCACGTTGTGCAAGGTAATCAACCGTGCCGCGGTTGGTTCCTTGGTGAGTAAGAGATGCCGGAGGTAGCCCTTGGACCATCGCGCCGCCGGACTTTCCGGCCAACTGGGGTCGAGAGGCTCCGACGACGAAGCAAATTCGCTACGAGTCAGGTTGTAGCGGCCAGCGTCGGTGAGGATCGTTCCGTGGCGGGCGAGCCGGGAGGGCAGCACACAGTCGAACATGTCCACCCCACGGGCGACCGATTCCACGATGCCGACCGGATCTCCGAGCCCCATGAAATACCGGGGTTGATCCAACGGCAGCAGCGCCATGCAGGCATCAAGCCCGTGGAGCATTTCCCGTCGGTCTTCTCCCACGCTCAACCCACCAACCGCGTACCCGTCGAACCCAATGTCGATGATCTGGCGGGCCGACGCCGCCCGCAACGTCTCGTCGGTTCCACCCTGCACAATCCCGAACTGGCTCTGGCGGCTGGCCGCATCCGGATGGTCGAGAAAAGCGGCCCGGCCCCTTTCGGCCCAACGGCCGGTTCGTTCCACTGCGTCGCTGACCACGTCGTGTTCAGCTACCGACGAAGGGCAGACGTCAAGCACCATCTGAATGTCGGCACCGATTTTGGCTTGCACATCGACCGCCCCTTCTGGGGTGAGCAGGTGGCTGCTGCCGTCGTACACCGACTTAAACGTCGCTCCTTCATCGGTCAGATCCGGGTCAAGCGAAAAAATCTGGTAGCCGCCGGAGTCGGTCAGGACCTGCCCGTGCCAATCGGCAAAACCATGAATCCCGCCGAGTTGTTCGATGATGTCGGCACCGGGGCGCAGCATCAGATGGTAGGTGTTCGCCAGGATTACTTCGGCTCCGAGCCGTTCCATATCCGACGAATCGAGATGAACGATCGCTCCCCGAGTGCCGACCGGCATGAAGCGGGGGGTACTGAACGATCCTCGGGCGGTGGTCACCGTTCCACAGCGGGCGAACCCGTCGCGGGCGGTTTCGGTGAAGGTGGCGCGCACGTAGGCAGGCTAGGCGATCGGCTCGGGGCTCTTGTTCACCGGTCCGTCGTTGATACCGAGCAGCATCGCGTCGCCAAAGCTGAGAAACCGATAGCCGTCCGACAGGGCGGTTCGGTACAGGTCACGCCATCGGTCGCCGACAAAACCATCAACGAGACACAGCAGCGTCGAGCGGGGCAGGTGGAAATTGGTGAGCATGACATCAACGACCCGCCACGGGTAGGGCCGTCGAATAAACAGGTCGCTTCGTCCGCTGCGTTCACCGGTCGCGGCCCATGATTCCAGCGCCCGAACCGTCGTGGTGCCGATCGCCACCACCCGGGAGGCGGCGGCCACCGCCGCCGCGGTCGCGTCCGGCACCCGATACCACTCACTGTGCATCACGTGGTCGTCGAGCCGTTCAACCGACACCGGTCGGAACGTGTCTAACCCAACCGCGAGTTCGACGCTGGCCACCGCGATGCCTTGAGCCGCGAGCCCCGCTAGCACGTCGTCGGTGAAATGCAGGCCCGCGGTGGGTGCGGCGGCTGACAGCGGACGGTCGGCAAATACCGTCTGGTAACGCGACGGATCGTCAAGCACCGCTTCGATGTAGGGCGGGAGCGGAGGGGTCCCTACTTCGGCCAGGACTTCGTGCAGGTCACGCTCCCCAACTTCGAGGCGAACCCGGCGACGCCCCTGGCCAAGATCCTGACCCATTTCGATGGTGAGCGGCCCGACGGTCAAATGATCGCCAACGGCTAGTTTGCGGCTGGGTTTCGCTAACGCCTCCCACCATTGGTCGTCACCTTCTTCCAGCAACAGAATCTCGGCCTGGCCACCGCTGGGGCGGCGAACCAACAGCCGAGCCGGAAGGACTCGAGTGTTGTTGACCACCACCAGATCCCCGGATCGAAGCAAGGCGGGAAGATCGGCAATACGGGCGTGTTCTACCGAGTGGCCACGGTCGACCAGAAGCCGAGCCTGGTCGCGCGGTTCGAGCGGCGATTGGGCAATGGCCGTCACCGGAAGTTCGTAGTCGATGTCGTCGAGAGTCTCGGGACGTTCGGGCACCGTCTGAGGTTACGGGGCTTGATCAAACAACTCGGCCTGCGGGTCCGGTTCGGCCACCGGCGGGGTCAGGCCAAGATGGCGGTACGCCTGCGGTGTCGCCACCCGCCCCCGCGGGGTGCGCATCAACAAACCTTGCTGAATGAGGAACGGTTCGTAGACGTCCTCCACGGTTTCGGTGGGTTCGCTCACCGCGATGGCCAGCGTCGACAACCCCAACGGTCCACCGTTGAACCGCAGACACAGCGCCTCCAACACCGCCCGTGACGCCTTGTCTAAACCAAGTTCGTCGACCCCAAAAAAGGCGAGTCCTTCGTCGGCTACCGCCGCGCTGATCCTGCCGTCCCGATGCACCAACGCGTAGTCGCGTACCTGCCGGAGGAGCCGATTTGCGATTCGTGGGGTTCCCCGGGATCGACGGGCGATTTCGTGGGCGCCTTGCGGGTCAATGTCAACACCAAAAATGCCGGCTGCCCGCATAGCGATCGACTGCAGGTCGTCAACCTCGTAGTAGTCGAGGCGGGTCAGAAGCCCGAAACGGTCCCGAAGCGGGCCCGTGATCAAGCCGGTTCGGGTGGTGGCACCAACCAAGGTGAACCGGGCCAAATCCAACGGGATTGAACGGGCGGCTGGTCCTTTGCCGAGTACCACGTCGATCCGGAAATCTTCCATCGCCGGGTAGAGCACTTCTTCCACCGCCCGAGGAAGTCGATGAATTTCGTCGATGAACAGCACGTCACCGTCTTCGAGGCGGGAAAGGATCGAGGCAAGGTCTCCGGCTCGTTCCAGTGCCGGGCCGGACGTGACCTGAATGTTGGCCGACATTTCCGCCGCGATGATGTTGGCCAGCGTGGTCTTGCCGAGCCCGGGGGGACCCGCGAACAGCATGTGATCGGCTGCTTCGCGCCGTTGGCTTGCCGCTTCGAGCATCACCGACAGATGCGATTTGAGTTCGGCCTGACCCACGAACTCGCTGAGGGTGCGCGGCCGTAGTCCCGGTTCGTCGGGAAGGTCGTCGGGTTCTTCGGCTGGCGAAAGCAGCTCTTCGCGGCTCATGTTTTCGCCACCGCCAGTCGACGCAGCGCTTCTTTGAGCAGCACGCCACTGTCGCCGTCGGGATCGACATCGGACAGCACCGCAACGATTTCGTCGGCACCGTAGCCAAGACCTTCGAGGG
>JAFMKU010000079.1 GCA_017852795.1 Candidatus Neomicrothrix sp. | reverse complement strand
AGGGCCACGTCAGCGGCCCGCCGTTACATTGCCGCTTCGATACCGAGCGAGGCGTAGCTCTGGTCCTCGTAGTTCTTCTGGAACAGGCGACGTAGGCGAGCAGCCGCCTCGTCGTAGGCCTCAGGGTCATCCCAGGTGCTGCGGGGGTTGAGGATCGAGTCGTCCACTGCGGCGCAGGTTTTCGGGATCCGCAAACCAAGCGTGGGTTCAACCGTGAGTTCGGCATGGTCGAATTCGCCGTTGATCGCCGCTTCCAACAGGGCTCGAGTGTCACGAAGCGACATGCGACGACCGGTGCCGTACGGGCCACCAGTCCAGCCGGTGTTGAGCAGGATGCAGCGGGTGTTGTTTTCGGCCATTCGCTCGGCCAGCAGCTCGGCGTAGACCCGAGGCTTCTGAGACATGAAGGCCGCACCGAAACATGAGGAGAAGGAAGGTTCTGGTTCGGTGACACCGACTTCGGTTCCGGCCAACTTGGAGGTGAACCCGGTTACGAAGTGATACATCGTTTCGTTCTGGTCAAGGATCGAAACTGGCGGTAGTACCCCGAACGCATCGGCGGTGAGCAACACGATCGTTTCGGGATGGGGACCCGTCGCACCTTCGCGGACGTTGGGGTTGACGTCGAGCGGGTAGGCGAACCGGGTGTTTTCGGTGACCGAACCGTCGGACAAATCAAATTCCTGCGGGTCGGTTTGTTCGATCGCTTTGCCAGGCAGCGGGGGCACGTTTTCGATCAAGGTTCCCGGTTGGGAAAGGGCACTGGCGATGACCGGTTCGGCGGCTTTGTCGAGATCGATGAGTTTGGCGTAGCAGCCATCTTCAAAATTGGAGATGCCGCCGTCGGTCCAGACGTGTTCGTCGTCGCCGATGAGTTCCCGATTGGGGTCGGCCGACAGGGTGGTCTTGCCGGTTCCGGACAGTCCGAACAGGATGGCGGTGTCGCCGCGCGGGCCCACGTTGGCCGAGCAGTGCATAGATAACTGACCGCGCTCGGGCAGCACGTAGTTCATGATCGTGAACATCGTCTTTTTGTTGACACCGCAGTAGTCGGCGGGACCCAACACCAGCCCGACCCGGGTTTTGAGGTCGACGATCACGGCCCGGTTGCTGCGGGTGCCGTCCCGTTCCGGCTGGCACTCAAACGACGGAACGTTGATCAGCGTCCACCCCGAGTCGGCCCGGTCGGCATCGTCGCGAACGTTCTTGGGGAACATGATGTTGCAGAAGTAGGCATGGGTGGCGAACTCGCCGACAAACCGGTAGGGCTCGGCGAACGTCGGATCCCAGCCGCAAAAAACGTCGGTGACGTAAAGGTGGCGTTGCGACGCATTGAGGTGTTCGATGACCCGGGGGAGCAGCGCGTCGAAAGCATCAGGATCGAAGCGGGCAAACCCCGACTTCCACCAGACCTTGTCGGTGGATGACGGGCGGTCAACGCAGAACGTGTCTTGGACCGGCCGGCCGGTGCATTCGGGATCCGAGTAGTAGACGAGGGGTCCGTCAACTCCCAACGAGGTCGGGAATGCCTTCTGGGCATCGCTCGGACCTCCAACGGTTACCCGACCGCGATCGTTGGCGATCGCCTCGTGAAACAGTTCTTCTTGCGTAAGTCCGAACCGCAACTCCACGCCGGTGAGACCAAAGCGGTTGGCCAGTTGTTCGGTGACTTCGTCCGCTGCTGTCATCAGGCCTGCTCCCGTGCTGGTAGTGCGTCTAGCGGTGGCACATCCGGCAGTCTAAGCACTGGGCGGGGCGACCAACGTTGCGCGAACGATAGAAGCTGGCGACCAATAGCGGGAGATCCTGACCGTGCGACTTGACGATAGCTGTCATCGCCAAAACAGATAAAAGGTTTCAGCGGCATCTCTGGGCTCGCCAGGGCCTGAAGGCCCGAAGGTTCCGGTTACAGGTCGGGGGTGCTCATGTCGGCTTCGGAGCCGATGCGCAAAGCGGTGGCTCGGCCAGCTTCGTCAAGGTCGAAGTTCACGCGCTGGCCTTGACGGAGCATCCGAAAAAGCGACCCTTCGAGGGCGCCTTCGGCAAGGTCAATCTCGCAAAGATCGCTTTCGTTGATCAGGACACCGTCGCCGGTTCCGGGGTCGTAACTCTTGATCACTCCCTGCATGATTGGCAGCGTAGCCGCGCCGGGTACCGCCCGACGACGCCAGCGCCAGTACCATTTAGCGCCGTGCCCCTTCTGATGCTTGATGCCGCAGACCTTCAACGCCTGATCACGGCATTTTCTGATGCCCTCGTTGCTCACCGCGAGTCGATCAACAACTTGAACGTCTACCCGGTTCCCGATGGTGACACGGGAACCAACATGTCGTTGACCCTGCGTTCGGTAGTGGAGGAATGCGCGGGGGCTGATGAAGATATGCGTTCGCTCTGCGCGGCGATCGCGCACGGTTCGCTGATGGGAGCCCGAGGCAACAGTGGCGTCATCATGTCGCAGATCCTTCGAGGGTTCTCCGGGGTGGTTTCCCAAGCAGAGACCATCGATGGTGCGGTTCTGGCCGGAGCCCTCCACGCGGCCGCCGAAGGCGCCTACGGGGCGGTCGGCAACCCGGTCGAAGGCACGATCCTTACGGTGGCCCGCGAGGCCGGTGAAGCTGCGATGGCGGCCGCGGAACACTCCAGCGATCTGTTGACGGTCGCCGAAGCGGCCCGGACCGAAGCCCAAGCATCGCTTGCTCGTACCCCGACCTTGTTGAAGGTTCTGGCCGACGCTGGAGTGGTTGATGCGGGGGGAAGTGGCTATCTGCTGTTCCTCGATGCTGCGTTGCACGTGATCGACGGGCGAGCTCTTCCTGAACCTGCCCTGGTTGCACCACCGGTTGAAGCCACTCGACCCAGCGGCGAGCATCACGAACCGTCGATCGCTGACCTGCGCTACGAAGTGATGTTCCTGCTCGACGCCCCCGACGAAACCATTGCCGGGTTCAAGCAGGCATGGGCCGAGGTCGGAGATTCGATCGTGGTGGTTGGTGGGGACGGCTTGTTCAACTGCCACATCCACTGCGACGACATCGGGGCCGCGATCGAATGCGGGATCGCAGTGGGTCGACCTCACAAGATCCGGGTCACGGATCTTCTCGAAGAACTCGAAGAGCAGGCGTGGGTGGCGGCGGAAATCGGTGACGAACCGGTGGAAATGGATCATGTCCCCACCGCAGTCGTGGCGGTGGGTGTGGGTGACGGTGTGGTCTCGATCTTCCGTTCGATGGGGGTCCATGCGGTGGTGACCGGGGGTCAGTCGATGAACCCGTCGACCGCCGATCTGGTTAAGGCCGTCGAATCTGTCTCCGCGGATGAAGTCATCATCCTCCCCAACAACAAGAACATCATTCCGGTGGCCGAACAGGTTGACGGTCAAACCGAGCGAGCGGTGCGGGTGGTGCCGACTCGGGGGATCGCCGAAGCGCTGGCCTGCCTGATGTCCTATGACCCGCAGTCATCGGCGGAGGTCAACGTGGCAAACATGACCGACACCGCCGACGCGGTCGTCACCGGTGAAGTCACTCAGGCGGTTCGGGAATCGTCGTCGTCGGCCGGGCCGATCGCGGTGGGGGATTGGCTCGGGATTAGTCGCGACGGGATCGTTGGTGTTCAACCCACCACCGCCGACGCGGCGATCGAACTCCTTGATCGACTGGTTACCCACGATCACGAGCTGTTGACCGTCATCGCCGGCACCGACGCCGATGACGACACCACTGAGCGCATCGAAACGTGGATGGCCGAACACCACGCCGAGGTCGAGGTTGAGGTTCATCAGGGGGGTCAACCGCTGTATCCGTACTACTTCGGTTTGGAGTAGGGGCGGCTGTGCCGGTTGGCGATCCGCCGCTGTTACTGACCGAACTTGACGCGATCCCGGTCGAACGGCTTCGGGGCGTCGGTGACAAACGGCAACGAGCGCTCGCGGCGTTAGAGATCCGGTCGGTGCTTGACCTGTTGACGCATTATCCACGGCGCTACCTCGACCGGTCACGGGAATTGTCGATCAGCGAACTGGCGGCGGGTGATGAGGCCACGGTGGTGGGTGAAGTCCTCAGTGCCAGCAGTCGTACCCTCAAGGGGCGGCGAACCCTCACCGAGGTCGTGATTGTTAATGACCAGTCGCGGCTTTCGCTGACGTTCTTCAATCAGAAATGGCGCGAGAACCAGCTTTCACCAGGGATGACTGTGCTGGTGCATGGACGTTGCGAGATGTTTCGCGGCAAGCGGCAGATGACTTCCCCGGTGGTTGACCTTGTCGGTGATCAAACCGGTGGGATCATCCCGGTGTACCCGCAGTCAGAGAAGTCGGGGCTCACCACCCGGGAGATCGCGGGCCTAGTGCAGGAGGCGCTGAATCGATGCCACCCCCGGGGGTTTGACGATCCTGTTCCCGAGTCGATCCGCAGCCAGTTCGCTCTGACCGACCGGGGGTCGGCGTTTCACGCCATTCACCGACCCGAGAATTTCGCCGATCAACAACGAGCCCGGTCCCGGTTGGTGTTTGACGAACTGTTGAGGGTCCAGTTGGAACTGGTTCGTCGGAAGCGACTGATCGAACGCACCACGCAAGGGATCGGGCATCGAACCGAAGGTCCGCTCACCGACCAGTTCCGCGCCAACCTGCCGTTTTCGTTGACCGCGGCACAGCAACGGGCGATGAGCGAAATCGACCGAGACCTCGAACGGACCTACCCGATGCACCGGCTTCTGCAGGGCGATGTGGGCTCGGGCAAGACTCTGGTCGCGGTCAACGCCTTGTTGGTGGCGGTTCAGGGTGGGCATCAGGGTGCGCTGATGGCGCCGACCGAAGTGCTCGCCGAGCAGCATCACGTTGGGGTGCGGTCTCTGCTCGCCGGTTTGGTCGTCGCCGACCCCACGGTGCTGCACGGCGAACGGCCGCTGCGAGTTGAGTTGCTCACCAATCGGGTTCCGGCGGCGGACCGGCGACGGGTACTGGCTGGCATGGTGGCTGGCGATGTGGAC
>JAFMKU010000031.1:12951-28737 GCA_017852795.1 Candidatus Neomicrothrix sp. | reverse complement strand
TCGTGAACGGCAGCGATCACGGCCGGGGCGTAGGTGATGAACGGCATTTCAGCCACCCCCCGAGCCCCAAACGGTCCGAGCGGGTCGGCCAATTCGATGAGGTGAGCGTCAACCACGGTTGGGGTGTCACCAATCCCAGGGATGAGATACCCGGAGAAGCGAGGGTTGGTGATGCACCCGTCGCGCAGTTGCAGGTCTTCGCTGAGCACATAGCCGTGGGCTTGAACCACGGCTCCTTCGATCTGCCCGCGGGCCAACCGAGGGTTGATGACCGTGCCGGCATCGTGGGTTGAGGTCACCCGATCCACCCGAATATGGCCGGTGTCGATATCGACGGTGACATCAACACATTGGGCCATGTACCCGTAACAGAAGTTGGGTTGGCCGGCCCCGGTCTGCTCGTCGAGCGCTTCGGTCGGCGGTGGGGTGTAACGGAACTGTCCAACCGCGGGCCGTTCACCGTCACGCCATGCCTTTTCGGCCTCTTCCGCTGCCCCCAAAATCGAGTTGCCGGCCATGAACGTCAAGCGACTAGCTGACGCCGACCCCGGGTCACCCGAAGTTGCGGTGTCGGAGAAGCGGCCGACTACTTGTTCGAGCGAGACACCGGTGGCTTCGGCGGCCATCTGTCGCATCGCCAAGTGCGACCCCTGACCCACCTCGGCCCCGCCATGAAACAATTCGACCCAGGTCGGGGATTGGTCGTCGATGTCACCGTGCAACCGGATCTCGGCTTCGCACCGTTCAGGAAACCCAAACGAAAACCCGACGTTTTTGAGCCCCGACGCGAACCCTCGACCGCTACGCAGCGCGGTTGGAACGGACGGCAACGAGGCGATCGGTGAGAACGGTTCTGGGTTAGGGAGTGGGTCGTGGTAGCGGCTGCGTTGCGCGCAGGCTTCGATGACCTCAACCGCACTGACCCCGTCGGGCATCGGTGTTTGGGTGATGCCGTCGTCGCCGTCAACGAGCGCATTGCGGAGCCGCAACGCCACCGGGTCGATCCCGAGCGCTTCGGCGAGTCGGTTCATGGTGGTTTCGATCGCGAAATGCCCTTGCGGCCCGCCGAACCCTCGGAACGCGCCACCGGGAACGCTGGTGGTGTACACGGCCCGGCTGTCGATGCGGGCGTTGGGGATTCGGTAGGCGCCCGCCACCGACAGGTGGGTGTTTCCCAGCACCTTGTTTGAGGTGTAGTTGTACGCGCCGGCGTCGAGGTCAACGTCGGCTTCGAGGGCGGTGATGATCCCGTCGGCGGTTGCTCCAAGCCGGACCCAGATCCGTCCGCGGTGACGTTTGTGGTGACCCACGATCGATTCTTCGCGGGACCAGCGGCAATGGATCGGACGGGTTTCGCCTCGTTGGGCGAGGCGCAGCGCGGCCAACCCGAGCGCGATCTGGATCGACATGTCCTCCTTGCCTCCGAACGCCCCACCGATGGCCCGGTAGATGATCCGGACCTGGTCTTCGCTCAGCCCCAAGGCGTGCGCAACCTGTTCACGGTCCTCTGAGGTCCACTGACCCCCGATCTCGACAGTGACC
The DNA here is from genome assembly GCA_017852795.1 of Candidatus Neomicrothrix sp. Taxonomy (GTDB): domain Bacteria; phylum Actinomycetota; class Acidimicrobiia; order Acidimicrobiales; family Aldehydirespiratoraceae; genus UBA11606. Next base: position 27,195 of record JAFMKU010000031.1, on the reverse strand, counting down.
CGGCCTTGGTCGTCGAGGTAGGCGGTGCCTGCCTCCGGTTGCAGATAGGCGTGTTCTTGGTGAGGAACCTGGTAGCTGCCTTCGACGGTCACCGCGGCGGCGTTCCAGCCTGCAGCCAAGTCGCCTTTGCGGATACGAAGGTGATGGTAGGCGTTGCTGTCCAAGCCGTTTTCTGGATGCAGCAGCGGGGCGTCGTCGGCGAGCGCGGCGTCGAGGTCGCAGGCCAGCGGTAGTGGTTCCCAGACAACCTCGAGCGCGGCGGCTCCAGCCTGAGCAGCCTGGGGGGTTTCGGCAACCACAATCGCTATTTGGTCGGCTTCCCAGCGGCTGACCGCGCCATCGACCGCCGCCAGGTTGGTGTGCCCGACCCCCACCAACGCCGGTTGGTCTCGCATGGTCAAGCCGTATTCGTTGACCGGCACATCGGCGGCGGTAAGCACCGCGACCACGCCAGGGGTCGCTTCGGCAGCGGCGGTCTCGAGCGAAATCATTCGGGCGTGGGGTTGCCCAGAAAACACGACTTTGGCGTGAAGCGCGTCGGCGGGGACAGCGTCGGCCGGATACTGGGCTGATCCGTCAGCTTTGGCGGCGGCGTCGTGGCGGGTTGGGGAGGTGCCGACGCTCATGACTTGCCCACCGAGCCGATGGTTTGTGGGCTGGGACCGGTGGAGGCGGCCACCCGGATGGCGTCGATAATCGGGTAGTAACCAGTGCAGCGGCAGAGGTTCCCCGACAAACCGAGTGCGATCTGGGCGGCATCGGGGTGGGGTTGTTCGTTGAGCAGAGCCGTGCCAGCCACGATGAAACCAGGAATACAGAACCCGCATTGCACGGCGAACTCGTCTACGAACGCTTGCTGTAGCGGAGACGGTCCGTCGATACCGATGCCTTCGGCAGTGGTCACGGAGCGGCCGTCTACCTGCGCCGCGTTGACCAGGCAGCTCATCACCGCGGCACCGTCAACCATGACCGTGCAGGCTCCACATTCGCCTTCGCCGCAACCTTCTTTGGCCGCGGTGAGGTCGGCTTCGTCGCGCAGCCAATCCAGCAACGTCTGCGACGCGGCCTGCTGGCCCGAGGTGAGGACGTTGTTGACCGTGACCGTGATCGTGTCGTCGTCACCGATGGCGCGCGCCGGCAGTGCCACGGATTGTTCGTGGGGGTCGAGACCGTCCGAGCGAAGACACGGCGGGTTGGTGGGCCAGCGGGAGGCAACGGTGAGGTCACGAACGGCCTGGAGCGACCGAGTGATCAGGGTGCTGATGAGCTGGGTTCGATAGTCGGCGGTGGCCCGCACATCGTCGATCGGGGTGACCGAGGCTTGAGCGTGACGGCCGGCATCGCGGATCGTTTCGTCGCTAAGCATCCCGCCGAGAAGGGCCTGTTCGGCGTCGGTGAGACGCGTCACGGTGGCTGCCGCGCTGCCCAACGCCAGCCGGGCGTCGGTCACCACCCCGTCGGCATCTCGTTCGATGACCACGCCCAGATGCAGCACGGAGATGGCCTGCGCGGCTCGGTTTCCGAGCTTGGCCCAGATACCGGTCTGGGTTGGGCTGAGCGCCGGGAACTCGATGGCGGTGATGAGCTCACCGGGTTCGAGCGCGGTCTGTCGAAACCCGGTCAGAAACTCGGTGAGCGGCAGGACCCGCGAGCCACGAACCGATTGGAGTTCAACGGTGGCGTCGAGGACAAGCAGCGCCGAGATGGTGTCGTTGGCGGGGCTAGCGGTGGCGACGTTGCCCGCGATCGTGGCCCGGTTCCGTAACTGAGGTGAACCCACCTCCAGGCAGGCTTGGGCCAGCGGCAACGCCAGCTCGCGTAGGCGCGGGTTGGCGACGACCTGATTGTGGGTGGTGAGCGCGGCGAGACGAACGGTGTTGTCGGTGATGCCGACACCGTGAAGTTCTGCGATGCCGGTGAGATCAACCAGGGTGACGGCGGGCCCGGGACCGTTGCGGGCCAGATCCAGCAGCAGGTCGGTGCCGCCGGCTAGGGGCTGGGCGTCGGGATGCTCAGCGAGTAGCTGCACCGCTTCGGCCACCGTGGTCGGCCGGTAGACGGCCGTGACGGGTCGCCCCGGCTGCTGGACCGGATGAAGGTGGTTCGGCTTGGACGACGAAACCGACATTTACAAAGTGTAAACCGCAGGTTTGGCTACTTCGTCAACACAAACTTGCTGAAGTCGGGTTGACGGGTCCACGCCTGATAGACGTGCAACGGCCACGGACTCAAGGTGTGCACGTTGCCTTTGCTGTTCTTGTAATGCGAGTTGGTGATGGCCCAGTGGCTCCAGACCATCTGGCTGATCTCGTCACGGATCAATTCGTCGTAGGTTTCGTAGGCCTCGACGGTGGGTTCCAGCGCCGTCAACTCGTCGTCAAGCATCTTTTCGATGCAGCCCATGATGTAGCTGATCTGGCATTCGGAATGAAAGATCAACGACCCGCCGCTGGCCAGGTTGGTTCCCGGACCGTACATGCAAAACAGGTTCGGGAACCCGGGAACGGTGATCCCCAGGTAGGCGCCGGGTTCGTCCCCCCAGAAGTCGTTGAGCCGTTGACCGTTGCGGCCTCGGATCTCCATCGGCCACAAGAAATCGTTGTGGCGGAACCCGGTCGCGAAACAGATTATGTCGGCTTCGTAGAACTCGCCGTCAACGGTTCGGACTCCGTCGGGTTCAATTCGTTGGATCCCGGTGCGAACCAGATCAACGTTGTCTTTTTGGAGGCAACCCAGCCAGGAACCGTTGTCTTGCAGGGTTCGCTTCCCGGTCGCGGGATAGTCGGGGGTGACTTTGGCCAGCAGCTCAGGGTCATTGCCGATCTGGTCGGCCATGAACCCGAGAAAGAAGTTGCGGGTCGCGAGGTTGCGTTCGCTGACCGCAAGGCCGTCCCGGTCGTCCCACTCCGGGTCGATCCGGGGTCCGACCAGGTCGGTGCCGGCACCAGGCCAGAGGATCAAGAAACGGAACCAGCGGCCGAAGTAGGGGAGGTGCCGGATCGCCCACTTCATGCCGTCGGGGACCGGTTCGTGATAGTTGGGGTTGGGAAACATCCACTGCGCGGTTCGTTGGAACACGGTGAGTTGCTCAACGTCGTCGGCGATGGTTGGTGCAATCTGGAACCCGGTAGCTCCCGCCCCGATCAAGGCGAACTTTTTGCCCCGATAGTCCACGTCGTGGTTCCAGCGGATCGAATGGAAAGTGGGACCGTTGAAGTCGTCGATCCCGTCAATGTTGGGGAGCTGAGGGCGGTTCAGGGCCCCCACCGCGGAAATCACGGCCCGAGCCGGCAACTCGTCAACGGTGCCGTCGGCCGCCCGCACCCGCACCGTCCAGGTGCCGGTCGCTTCGTCAAAGTCGGCGCTGATGACTTCGGTGTTGAACCGGCAATGCGGTTCGATCCCGTATTTGCCCATCACTTCCACGAAGTACTGACGGAGTTCGGGTTGCTGCGAGAAGTACTCGGTCCAATGGTCGGCTGGCTCGAACGAGTAGCAGTAGAAATGGCTGCCGACGTCGACCCGAGCCCCGGGGTACGAGTTTTCCCACCAGGTGCCGCCCGGCCCCGGGTTCTTTTCGATGATCGTGAAGGCAATGCCGGCTTCACGCAATTTGATCCCGGCTAGCAAACCCGACTGTCCGCAGCCGATAACCACCACCGGGAACGCTTGGCGGTCTCCGGTCACCGGTGGCGCTTCGAGGGAGGGAACTCCGGTGCCGTCGAGGTTCAGTTCGCTGAGCATCATCGGGAGCACATCTTCAGGGATGTCGGCACAACCGAGGAAACACATAATCTCGTGGATCAGTTCATCGCTCGGGGCCGGTGGAAGCACGCCGCCGCGATCTCGAAAGGCCAGGATCTCGGGCAGGGCGCGGGCCCGGGCCTCGGCTTTGGCCTCCTCGCTCATGAACCCTTGATATTCGTTGAGGAACAACCCGGCCGGTTTGAGTTTGTCGTCACGGATCCAAGCCGGGTCGCCGGTGAGGTGCACCATCGCACACAGCAGCGTCGGCACGCTGACCTCGTTCAGCAGGGCCGCGATGGTTGCGTCATCGTCGGTGATCGGTGTGAAACCGTAGAGGTCGGGTGCAGTCATCCCAGAGATCGTCGCGTGTCTCTCGGGTTGGCGCCAGACGGTCGGCGGGCGGTGGCAGGCTTCGGCCAGCGAGTTAGCCTCAGCACCAATGAATGAGAACACCGCCCCCGACGCCGAAACGCCGACCAGTGACGAGCACACCGGCACTGAAGCGGACGCTGAGCGGTCAGAACTCGATCACGTCGCCGATGCGTTCGAACGGGTCGATGAGGCTCTCGCCGCGCTGGACCGGGGAGACCTCGACGGCGCTGAGATGCTGGCGGCTTCGCTGGACGGAGAAGCCGTAGCGGCGATCGACGACGACGGGCCGACCGAGGACTGACGTGCGCCGGCTTTTGAAGTTGGCGCTGCTGGCGTCGCTAGCGGTCGCGGGTCGAACCCTGCTGGTCCGCAAACTTCGCGGTGTGGACGACGGCCCGATTTCGACGACCGGTCGTGGGGGCCGAAGCGCGGCGATGGCCACGTTGGCGATCCGACGGGCGGGGGACCGTACCTGGACCAAAGCCCGGCAACGGTTGGCTGACGACGAGGGCCGGCGCCGTCTTCAAGCCGAACTCGAACGACGCGATGCCGCCGATGTGGTTGGCGCGTTGGGCAACATGAAGGGCGCCATGATGAAGCTCGGCCAGATGGCCAGCTACCTCGACGAGGGGATGCCTGAACCGATGCGGGAGGCGCTGGCCGGGCTGCGTAGCGACGCCCCGGCCATGTCAGGCGACTTGGCGTTGAGCGAGATCGAAGCAGCGCTGGGACGGCCCCTTCACGAAATGTTCGAGACCCTTGATGCGGTGCCGATGGCGTCAGCGTCGATCGGGCAGGTCCACCGAGGGGTGACCCTTGATGGACGCGAAGTTGCGGTCAAGGTCCAGTACCCGGGGATCGCCGACGCGATCTCGGCCGATCTCGACAACAGCGAGACGCTGGCCATGTTGTTGGGGATCGTGTTTCCTGGCCTCGATCCCAAAGCGTTGGTGGAGGAACTGCGGGCCCGGATCACCGAAGAACTCGACTACACCAAGGAAGCAGCCAACGTCAGTTTGTTCGCCGACTACTACCGCGGCCATCCCGAAATCTGGGTTCCTGATGTGATCAAGGAACTGTCGAGCACCCGGGTGCTGACCACCGAGTTTGTGCGCGGCCAGCGGTTCGAGACGATCTATGAGGCGTCACAAGCCGACCGGGACCGGGTCGCCGAGGTGTTGTACCGGTTTGTGTTCCGAAGCCTCAACCGTCAATTCGTGTTCAACGGCGACCCCCATCCTGGCAACTACCTGCTCGCCGACGACGGGCGGGTGGCGTTCGTCGACTTCGGGTTGGTCAAACACTTCAACCAGGCCGAGATCGACCAGTTCGCTCGGTTGATCCGGGCCATGCTCGAACGCAGCGCCGCCGATTTCCGGCAGACCGCTGAAGAGGTCGACGTGTTGCGGGCCGGCGCACCGTTCAGCGATCAGGAGATCTACGACTGGTTCTCCGCCTACTACGAACTGATCCTCGAAGATCGGGCCATCACCGTCACCTCCGAATACAGCGGCCGGTTGTTGCGAAAGACGTTCGACGCTCGAACCAACGAGATCCTCAAGTACTCGAACGTGCCACCCACCTTCGCGTTGATCCAGCGCATCAACCTCGGCCTGTTCTCGCTGATGGGTCGGCTCGAAGCGACCGCCAACTGGCGGGCTATCAGCGAAGAGCTTTGGATGTGGACCAACGCCGGACCGTCAACCCCGATGGGTCAAGCAGAAGCGGCATGGTTGGCGAGTGGGGTGAGCACGGCGGGTGGGTCCAGCGGCGATCACCCAGCCCCGATCGAGCCCTCAGAGAGCTAGATGCCGGGGAGCTGGTTGAGGCGATCGCTCAAAGCCAGCAGATAGCCGGTTGCTCGCTCGTGGAGCGGGTAGCGGGCCACCAGAGTGTCAAACTCGGGCCCGTGATGGGGAACAACCAGATGGGCGAGTTCGTGGATGATCACATCGTCAAGCACCCAGGGCGGCACGTCAACGAGCCGGTCGGAGATGCGAATGTCGCCACGGTTGACGCTGCACGACCCCCAACGTTGGCGTTGAGTACTTGACCACGTCACCGACTCGGCGGTGGGTAGCCCGTACTTCTCGGCGAGGTTGGCGGCCCGGCGTTCTAGGTCGACCCCTCGGGAGCGGCGTTCGCGTTCGATCCGTTCCACGACCTCATCGACGAAACGACGTTCGTCCTCGCCGTTCATCCAGGCCGGGATCCGTACCCGAATGACCCCGTCAACGATCCGAGCCGACACGGTTTTGTTGCGGCGCTCGGAACGGATGACCTCAATCGGGTAGCGGCTCGACATCCTCCGAGTGGTCGGCTCGGCGGTAAGGGGCTGGGTCGGGGTAGCGCTGTGGTTCTGGTCGCGGTTGGGTTCGCGACGGGCGGTGGCGCTCACAGCAGATCCTGAGCCTCGACCGAAACATCGTCGCCGGAGAGTTGGACCCGTTCCCCCAGAGTCCATTCCGAGCCGTTGTGGTGAACCCATCGACCACCCAAGTTGGTGATCCGGGTGTGCGCCCCCTCCCAGAGGTGTTCCAGTGCGTAGATCACACCGCCGTGGCAGACCACCAGCACGTCACCGTCACCGCCGGTGTAGTCGATGATGTCGTTGAGTGCTTCGAGCAGCCGGGTCTGAATCTCGGCGTTGGACTCCCACCCGGGAGGCCAACGTTCCGCTTCGATTGCGCCGGGGTAGCGCTCGTCGATTTCGGCTCGGGTCAGCCCTTCGTATTCTCCGGCGTGACGTTCCCGAAGGCGGGGGTCGATGATGACCGGACCGATACCGATCCCTTCCGCGATGATCTGGGCGGTGACGCAGGCCCGTTCGAGGTCGCTGGCAAACACCGCGTCGAACGATCCGGCGTGGCCGGCCGCGGAGCGCGCCTGGGCGAGACCAAGTTCGGTCAGGGGCGGATCGGCCTGCCCCTGCCAACGGCCAGCGGCGTTCCATTCAGACTGTCCATGTCGGGCGAGGAGCAGGTTGAGCATGCGGAGGTGACCGTAACGACTGGACCGGGGCGAGGTGGGGGATGCCCCCCTGTGGAAATCTTTCGGGGGTGATGGTTGGGTTGGTGGGATGAGCCAACGGTCCCGGCATCCTGATGGCATGGCTCGATTGCGACTCTTTGCGGCTGCCCGAGACGCGGCAGGCACCGGTGCGGCCACGGTTGACGGGGCGACGGTCGGCGAGGTGATGGCCAACGCTTCAGCGTCGTTCGGACCTGATTTCGTGGCGGTGCTGGCGACGTGCCGGATCTGGGTAAACGGCGACCCGGCCGAAGCAGATCAGCCGGTGGCGGACCATGACGAAGTTGCCGTGCTGCCGCCGGTGTCAGGCGGGTGAGCGGACCGGTATTCGACGGTGGCCTGATGCGGCTCGTAGAGTGGAGCGTCCGGTGAGCACTCGGAGGTCGTGATGTCGAGAGTCGGAATGCTCTCCCTCCATACGTCGCCGCTGCTGCAACCCGGTGGTGGTGACGCCGGGGGAATGAATGTGTACGTGCGCGAGTTGGTCGCGGCGCTGGCCCATGGGGGCACCGACACCACCGTGTTTGTTCGACGTTGGGACCGCGACTTGCCGACCCGGTTGGCGGTCGAACCTGGCTTCGAGGTGGTGCATGTCGACGCGGGACCGATCGACCTTACGAAAGAAGAACTTCCGGGGATCGTCGACGAGTTCGCCGACGGGGTAGCTCGCTATCTCGAAGTCAACCCGGTCGATGTTTTGCACGCCAACTACTGGTTGAGCGGGATGGCGGGGCACCGGTTGAAACACGAACTATCGCTGCCGCTGGTCTCCACCTTCCACACGCTGGCTCGGGTCAAGTCGGTGACGGGAGATCACGAGCCGCAAACCCGCCAGCAGGCCGAGGCGGGGTTGGTGGCCTGTAGCGATGTGATCACCGCGAATTCGGTGGCCGAACTCAACGAGCTGGTCGCGCATTACGGCGCGGACCCGACCCGGATCGAGATCATCTCGCCGGGGGTGGACCGGGCGCTGTTCTCACCGGGGCAATCGGCGGGGGCACGAGATGCGCTGGGGTGGGGCGAGGAACCGGTGGTGCTGTTCGTGGGCCGCATCCAACCGCTCAAAGGCCCCGACGTTGCCGTGGAAGCGTTGGCGTTGCTTGACAACCCGACCGCCCGGCTGGTGATCGTCGGCGCGGCGAGCGGAACCGAAGGGGAGCAGGAGTTTCGCCGGGTGCAGCAGGTGATCGCCACCCACGGGTTGGGTGATCGGGTGTCGATCGTTGCCCCGCAACCTCACCATGCGCTCTGCACGTTTTATCGAGCCGCGGACGTGGTGGTAGTTCCGTCCCGGAGCGAGTCGTTTGGGTTGGTGGCGTTGGAAGCCGCGGCCTGCGGCACACCGGTGGTGGCCGCCGATGTGGGTGGTCTGCGGACCTTGGTAGATGATGGCCGAACCGGGTTGCGAGTGGCCGGCCGTCAACCGCAGGATTACGCAACAGCGATCCAGCGGTTGCTTGACGATCCAGCGTTGGCGGCCCGGCTGGGGCAACGAGCGGCCGAGTCGGCATCGGCCTATACCTGGACGTCGATGGCTGGTCGTCTGCGTCGGGTGTACGCCGATGTGGCCAGTCGGGCGCTGGCTGACTGCACCGCCTGAGCGTCGGCTCGTAAGCCGGGTTGACCGTCGGCTCGGTGGTCGGGTCGGCAGTTGCCGGTTTGGCATGTAAACATCGAGGGTATGGACCTGTCACCTCCGGCCAGCCCCGACGAACTCAACGAGATTGAGGCCCGCATCGATGCGTGGTTAGAAGCCGAGGCGGCAGTCAACACCATGATCGACGCGGTGGAGCGAGGGCACCCCGATGAGCGGCGCTGGTTCGTTCGGGTGCGAGGCGAAGAAAAGGACATCTGGACTGCATGGTGGCAACTTCGGGAACGAACGTTCCGGTTTGAGACCTATGTGATGCCGGCGCCAGAAGAAAACGAGACCTTGTTTTATCGACACCTGTTGATCCGCAACCGTGAACTGGTGGGGATGAACTTTGAGATCGGTGACGAAGGGGCGATCTTTCTGGCTGGCTCGCTGCCGGTTCGAGCCATCAACAACGCCGAGCTTGATCGGATCCTCGGGTCGATGTGGGCCACGATCGAACGGTCGTTTCGTCCGGCCCTTCGAATCGGGTTCGCCACCCGCTTCGCTAGCGAATAAACCTGACCGGCGAGTTGCATATCGTGTCATTTCATGTAATCTGATTACGTCAATGGAGGGAACGATTGCTCGGGGAAGTGCAGTCAAGTCCCTCCATTGGCGCGAGCAGAACGCATCGGGAGCGCTAGCGTCGCGTTCATGAAATTGCAGATGCTTGGTGGCGGCAAAATGGCCGAAGCGCTCCTTGGGGGCTTGCTGGCTCAGGGTTGGGCGACCCCCGACGAGGTGCACGTCGTTGAACCGTCAGCGGAACGACGGCAAGCGTTGACAGTTTCGTTCCCTCAGGTTTCGGTTGGCGACCAACCGGTGGCCGGAGTGGATGCGGTGATTGCAGTCAAGCCGAACGTGGTGTCGATGGTGCTGCCGGTGCTGGCCGAAGCCGAGGTTCGTCGGGTGTTGTCGATTGCTGCGGGCATCAACATTGCCACGATGGAAGCGGGCCTGGCCGAGGGAGCCGCAGTGGTTCGTTGCATGCCCAACACGCCAGCGTTGGTGGGCCAGGGAATGGCCGCGGTGGCGGGTGGAACCCACGCTGGGGCTGAAGATGTGGCCTGGGCTCGTTCGATCCTTTCGGCGGTGGGGAAGGTGGTCACGGTCGAGGAAACTGACTTGGATGCGGTGACCGGTGTTTCTGGTTCGGGGCCGGCGTATGTCTTTCATCTAGCTGAGGCGCTGGTGGCGGCGGGGCAAGCGCAAGGGCTTTCTGCCGAGGTGGCCGACCAGTTGGCCCGCCAAACGTTGCTCGGTGCGGCGACGCTGCTGGCCGAAACCGGAGAAGATCCGGCGGTGCTTCGCACCAACGTGACCTCGCCCGGTGGAACCACCCAAGCCGGGTTAGAGGTGATGGCCGAGCACGGGTTCGTGGACATGATCGGGGCCGTGGTCGAGGCGGCGACGGTGAGGTCTCGGGAGTTGGCGGGGTAGTGGTGGGTCGTCGCTACGACACGGTTTCGTTTCTTTCCGACTTTGGACACGCCGACGAGTTCGTCGGGGTGGTCCGCTCGGTGATTCGGTCGATCGCCCCCGACGCGACGGTCATTGACGTCACCCACGGCATCGAACGTCACAACGTCCGAGCCGGAGGGTTGGCGCTGGCTCGGGCCGCCAACTATCTCAACCCGGGGGTCGTGATCGCCGTGGTTGACCCTGGGGTGGGAACGACTCGACGACCGGTCGCGCTTGAAGTCGGGGATGGAGAGTCGGTGCTGCTGGGACCCGACAACGGCCTGTTGGCCCCCGCCACCGGTCTGGTTGGAGGTGCGACACGGGCGTTTGACCTGCGCGGTTCGCAGTACTGCCTTCCCGCCGCGGGTGGATCGACCTTTGATGGCCGCGACGTCTTTGCCCCGATCGCCGCCCACCTTTGCAACGGGGTGCCCATCACCGAACTGGGTCAGGAGATCGATCCGGCTTCGTTGGTGCCGGGGGTGCTACCGGTTTCGCATTTTGAAGGGGACGATCTGGTGTGCGAAGTGCTCTGGGTTGATCATTTCGGGAATTGCCAGCTCAACGTCGACCCGCTCGAAGTGATGGGGTTCGGCAACGAAATCGTCGTCCAGATCGACCGTGACGATTGGGTTGGTGTGCGGGTTGAGGCCTACCAGCAGATCCCGGCGGGTCGGGTGGGGTTCGTGATTGATTCCAGTGGCCTGCTTTCGTTGGCGGTGGCCAGTGGCTCAGCGGCGGACATGTTGCGGGTAGGCGAAGGTGTAGAGATACGTCTGCGCCCGTTAGACGAGGCGGATCGTCCGTCTTCGTCGGTGAGCACACCGGTTGCGCTCGGGCCGCGACCGGTTGCCGACCACAACCAAGGGGAGGGTCGCTAATGCGTTCGGGAACAACGTTGGTAATCGCCGTGCTGCTTTTGCTCATCATGGGGGCTGCTGCGCTGCAGTTCGTGTTGTTGGCCAACTAACGACGTCCGGCCAGGTTCTCATGCCAAGATGAACGGCTGTGAACCTCGCATCGATTTTCGACGACCACCCTCACGATCGCACCGCCTTGGTTTCCGGCGGTGACCGAATCACCTACGGCCAGCTTTCCCACGACGCGGCGACCCACCGCGGAGTTCTCGTCGAGTTGGGTTTGCAGCCGGGGGATCGGGTGGCGGTGCTGTGCGGAACCAACCGACGGTTCGTGACTGCCTGGTTTGGGATCATCGGGGCGGGTCTGGTGGCGGTCCCCCTCAACCCGTTGAGCCCGGCAGCAGAAATCGAACGGGAATTGTTGGCGGTAGGCGCCCGAGCGGTGATTGTCGGTCCGGCCGGGGTTGCTGCGCTGGAGTCGATCGATCGGTCGGCCCTGCCGAACCTAGAATTTGTGCTCCGACCCGCCGGCGTAGAGCTTGAAGGTTCGCTGGATCTCGATGCGCGGCGAGAGGCCACCGAGCCGCTGCCGGTCGTGGACGGCAACGAGGACGATCCGGCGGTGATGCTGTTTACCAGCGGCACCGCGGGTGCTCCCAAGACCGCGATGCTGACCCACGGCAACTTGGCCAGCAACCTTCGTCAAAGTCTCGGTCTTGGCGGCAAAGTGATGCGGCCCGATGACGTCGTGCTCGGCGTGGTCCCGTTGTTTCACATCATGGGGCTGAACGCAGTGCTCAACATGTCGTTGCTGGTCGGGGCGACGTTGGTTCTTCAGGAACGGTTCGATCCAATGACTGTGTTTCAGACGGTGGCGGAGGAACGGATCACGGTGATGCTGGGACCCCCCACGATGTGGTCGGCTCTCAGCCAGATCGATGTGGTTCCCGACTCTGCGCTGTCCACGCTCCGGGTGGCGTTGTCGGGTTCGGCGATGCTTCCCGATCGGGTGACCGAGGAGATTCTGGGCCGGTTCGGGGTTCGGGTGCTGGAGCGGTACGGCCTAACCGAAGCATCGTCGACGGTGTGCATGGCCTGCGAAGACGACGTGCCGGTGGGGTCGGTGGGTCGCCCGCTGCCCGGCCTGGAGATGCGGGTGGTTGACGCGACCGGTGCCGATGTTGACGTGGTGGAACCGGGTGAAATTTGGGTTCGAGGCCCGAACGTTTTCAGCGGCTACTTCAATGATCCGGAAGCAACCGCGGCGGCGCTTGATGCCGACGGTTGGCTGCACACGGGTGACGTTGCTGTACTCGACGATGACGGCTACGTGTATCTGGTTGATCGGATCAAAGACCTGATCATCGTCAGCGGGTTCAACGTGTTTCCGGCCGAGGTAGAGCGGGCGTTGCTGACCTATCCGGGGGTGCGGGAAGCGGCTGCGGTTGGGGTGGCTCATCCTCACACCGGCGAATCGGTGAAGGCGTTCGTGGTGGTCGAACAGGAAGGCCTCATCGAAGAAGACGAACTCATCGAATGGTGCGCGGGAGAACTCGCCCGCTACAAGTGCCCGACCAAAGTCGATTTCGTTGATGAGATTCCGACGGGTTTTGGCGGGAAAATTCTGCGGCGGTCGCTCGCTGAATGAGCGACGCAGACCAGAACCGTCACGCCCCGTTCGAGGTGCGGCGACCGCTGGACGAACCGATCATCGGTCCCGAAAGTAGCCCCGAGATCGGCACCAATATTCAGGGGCCTTCGGTGATCGAGGCCCCCCAGTGGCTTGCGGATCCGTTGGGCCGCTACCTGATGTATTTCGCCGATCACAAAGGCACCTACATTCGCCTAGCCGCGGCCGACTCGCCGGAGGGGCCGTGGAGGGTGCACCCCGAAGGCTCGCTGCAACTGGCCGAGTCAGGCTTCCTTACCGAAGAACCTGAACTCAGCGATGACCGTTTTGTTGCGATCGAGGCGGGGTATCGCAAGGCGTTGGGTGACGCCCAGATGCCCTACGACGTCCGCGAGGATCTGATTACCCCTCACGTGGCCTCCCCGGATGTGCACGTTGACGACGAGCAGCAAGAAATCCGGATGTACTTCCACGGGTTAGCCGGGCTAGCTGACCAGCAGACTCGGCTGGCGGTATCTACCGATGGCCGTTCGTTCAGGGCTGAACCCGAACTGCTCGGGCCCTCGTATTTCCGGGTTTTTCGTCACGCAGGTTGGTGGTACGCGTTGGCGATGCCGGGGCGACTTTTCCGCTCGGTCGATGGCCGCACCGGCTTTGTTGAAGGTCCTCGATTGTTTGACAACACGATGCGCCATTGTGCGCTTCGGGTGGTTGACGACGCACCGCAGGCCCGCCTCGAAGTGTTTTGGACCAGAGTCGGAGATGCTCCGGAGCGGGTGCTGTTCAGCACGGTACTGCTGGACGACGACTGGCAGCGATGGCAGGTGCAGGACGGGCAGGGGCTTGAAATGCTGCGTCCGCAACGGCGGTGGGAAGGGGCCGATCTCGCGCTGGAGCCTTCCCGTCGGGGTCCGGTGAACTGGCCGGTCAACCAGCTGCGCGACCCCGCCCTGCTCGAGGCTGACGGCCGAACGTTGCTGTATTACGCGGTGGCGGGAGAGTCGGGGATTGGCATGGTGGAGCTTCAGCGCCGGACCGACTGACCTTGCCCGCTTGTGAACTTGTGCACAAGGCACGTACCGTGTGGCCGTGGTGCCGATCTCTCGAATCCCCGAAGCGACCGTAGCCCGGCTACCGCTCTACCTACGCAGCCTTGACGGGTTCGCGGCAGGCACCGGAGGAACGATTTCTTCCGAAGAACTCGCCGACCTAGCCGGTCTCAACGCGGCCAAGGTACGCAAAGACCTTTCGTACCTCGGCACCTACGGGACACGGGGGGTCGGCTACGACATCGACTATCTGCGGTTTGCCATTAGTCAGGCCCTCGGGGTGTCCAACACTTGGCCGGTGGTGGTCTGTGGGATGGGCAACTTGGGTCGAGCGTTGGCGAACCACACCGGCTTCACCGAACGGGGTTTCCCGGTGGTCGCCGCCACCGACACCGACCCGGCCAAGATCGGTCGCAGAATCGATGGCGTGCCGGTCTACGAACCGGCAGAGATGACCCG
>JAFMKU010000031.1:0-12941 GCA_017852795.1 Candidatus Neomicrothrix sp. | reverse complement strand
CCGCCTCGTTGCTGATCACCAGATTGCGATCGGCGTGGTGGCCACCCCGGCGTTCGCAGCACAAGGCGCGGCTGATGCTCTGGTGGCAGCCGGGGTGCAGTCCATCATGAACTTTGCCCCGGTGGTGCTGAACGTCCCCGACAGGATCGACGTGCGGGCGGTGGACTTGGCCGCCGAGTTGCAGATCCTTGGCTTTCATCTGCACCGAGACCGGGATCCGCAAACCGCGTGATCTGCATCGCCCGATCCGGCGTTCGGCCCACAAACCGGGTACGGTTTTGCGTTGGTGCTGGCCGGCTGAAAACGTCGGTCCACCCACCACACCCCCATCGAGTGTTTCGGCCGGTTCTGACCCGTCAGGCCAGCCACAAGAAAGGTTCTGTTCGTGTCGATCGTCGCCATCGGTTGTAATCACCGGTCGACTCCGCTTGCGGTGCTGGAGTGCTTGACGGTCGCGCCCGAGGATCTCCCCAAGGCGCTTAGCGACCTTGGCTCCGCCGAACACCTGTCGGAAGTGGTGGTGTTGTCCACCTGCAACCGCATCGAGATCTACGCCTACGCCGAACGGTTCCACGGCGGCTATCAAGACATCCGTGAGTTTCTGAGCCGTCATTCGGGTCTGCCGCCGGAAGCGTTCGCCGATCACCTCTACGCCTTGCACGATGCCGAAGCGGCCCGTCACTTGTTCTCGGTTGCGGCGGGACTTGATTCGGTGGTAGTCGGCGAGCACGAAATCCTCGGTCAGGTCCGGTCGGCGTGGGAACAAGCTGGCACCGCTGGCACGGTCGGGGGAGCGCTCGGGCAGTTGTTCCGGCACGCGATCGAAACCGGTAAACGGGCTCGTACTGAAACATCGATCGGCCGCGGTATCGCTTCGGTTTCTCAGGCCGCGGTGGCGTTGGTAACCGACACGCTCGACGGTCTCAGTGGACGTTCGGTGCTGGTGCTCGGCGCCGGTGAAATGGCTGAAGGCACAATCCGGGCGCTTGCTTCGGCTGGGGTTTCCGATGTGTTCGTCGCCAACCGGACCTGGGACAACGCGGTGGAGTTGGCGGCGGCGTGCGGCGGCACGGCCATCCCGCTCGACGGCCTCAACGAAGCACTGGCCTCGGTCGATCTGCTGGCCACCACCACCGGTGCGCAGACCCTCATTTTGGAAAGCGGCGACTTCGATGGGCTGATGAACCGTCGCGGTGGACGACCGCTGGTCATCGTTGACATCGCCGTTCCCCGAGATGTCGATCCCAAGGTGGCTGATCTCGACGGGATCACCCTGCTCGACATGGATGACATCGGGGCGTTCGTGGATCACGCCATGGCCTCGCGGGTGCGCGAAGTCGGCGATGTCAAAGCGATCGTGGCCGACGAAGTCGAGCGCTACCGGTCCAACACGTCGGCTCGCGAAGTCGCCCCGCTGATCGCCGCGCTTCGTCGTCAAGCCGACCAGATCAGCGAACGCGAACGGGAACGCTTTGCCGCTCAACTCGCCACCCTTGATGCCGATCAGCAGGCGATGGTTGAGGCGCTGGTGCAAGGCGTGGTCAACAAGTTGCTGCATGAGCCCACGGTCCGGCTCAAAGACGCAGCCGGCCATGCCCGCGGTGACCGTCTGGCCGAGTCGCTGCGCGACCTGTTCGACCTCTGAGCGACATGGCCATCACCGGTGGCTTGCGGGCAGCAACCCGGGGAAGCGCACTAGCGCTCTGGCAAACCCGTCACGTTGCCGCACTGCTGGGTCAAGCCCATGCCGGCCACCAGATCGACATTGAGGAGATCGTGGTGTCCACCGTGGGGGATCGGCGTACCGACGTTCCGATCCATTCGATGGGCGGCAAAGGTGTGTTCGTCAAAGAAGTGCAGGCCGCGGTGCTTGACGGGCGGGCCGATTTCGCGGTGCATTCCGCCAAAGACCTGCCCGCAGAAACCCCCGACGGGTTGACCTTGATCGCGGTACCGGCCCGAGGTGACGTGCGCGACGCATTGGTCGGTGCGACCTGGGATGGGCTCCCGTCTGGGGCTCGGATCGCTACCGGTTCGGTGCGGCGGCGGGCACAACTGGCCTGGCATCGTCCGGATCTGGAGTTCTTCGAGCTGCGTGGCAACATCGACACTCGTCTGGAACGAGCCGCCGATTTCGACGCGATCGTGATGGCAGCCGCCGCGCTGGATCGTCTGGGCCGTACCCCAGCGGTGGTCGATCGCTTCGATCCAATGGTGATCGTTCCTCAAGTTGGGCAGGGGGCTTTGGCTATCGAATGTCGCAGCGACGACGCCGAGATTCGGGCCGCATTGGCCGTCATTGAGGACCCGTCGAGCCGCCGGGTGGTCAACGCCGAGCGGGCGTTTTTGCACGAACTTGGTGGTGACTGTGATCTTCCGGCGGGAGCCACTGGGCGGTTGGTTGCTGGCGACGGGGATTCCACGGTGATCGAGTTGACGGCGATTCTGGCGTCGCTGGATGGGCGAACGCTGGTGCGAGAACAGCGACTCGGCGAAGAACCCGAGGCGTTGGGTCGTTCGCTGGCCCGATACCTGCTCGACGATGCAGGAGGCCACGCCCTCCTCGGGTCTCGGCCGTGACCAACCCCTTGGGGACGGGGGTGCTGACCGGGCTTCGGGTTCTGGTGCCACGCCCCGAGGATCAAGCCCAGAGCGCGCTGGCGTCGATCGCGGCGCACGGCGGAGAACCGATCCACGTGCCAGTGATCGAAATAGTCGATCCTGCCGACGGCGGTCGGGCGCTTCGCGCCGGCCTGCGGGTGCTTCGCCCCGGCGACTGGGTGGTGGTGACCAGCGCCAACGGGGCAGAACGGGTAGCGGCCGTGGTTGCTGAGGCGCCACTGGCCGATGGGGTCAGCCTGGCGGTGGTCGGTCCGGCAACCCAAGACCGAGCAGTGGCGTTGGGGCTAACCGTTGACCTGGTCCCCGACGAGGCCATCGCCGAAGGGTTAGTGGCGGCGTTCCCTCCACGGCCCAGCGGCGGTGGACGCGTGTTGCTGGCCCGAGCCGAAGTGGCCCGGCCGGCCCTACCGATTCAGCTACGGATGATGGGGTGGAACGTCGACGAAGCGGTGGCGTACCGAACCCAAGTCGTGAACCTCGACCGTGGGGCGCAACAACAGGCCCGAGCCTGCGATGCGGTGGTGTTCACCTCGGCGTCTACCGTCACCGGACTGGTGGCGTCGCTGGGGGTTGCCGGGTTACCGCCCGTCGTGATCTCCATCGGCCCCGCCACCACCGCGCAGGCCCGTGAGTTGGGGGTTGCGGTCACCGCCGAAGCAGCAGAGCACACCATGGCCGGAGTGATCGACACGCTGGTGGCAACCTTCACAGATCGGATCGTGATCCATCGAGAAGACGCGGCGAGCCAGACCGCAGCCTGGTGTTTTGAGCAGTACTACGAAGAACTGCATCGCCGCCTCGACACCGGACTGGATCGCGCCACCTTGCAGACCAGCGACGCCGATGAGATCACCCCACCCAACGGGGTGATGATCGTGGTCCGGCGTAATGGTCAACCAATCGGCTGTGGCTGCCTCAAGCGAACCGGGCCCGATGCGGTCGATCTCAAGCGCATGTGGGTAGATCCCAAACAGCGCGGGGATGGGGTGGGGCGCCTCCTGCTGGCCCGACTGTTGCACGAAGCCGTCGACCTCGGATTTGATCAGGTCCGGTTGGATTCCAACCATCGTCTCGAAGAAGCCGTTGGTTTGTACCGGTCGAGCGGGTTCGTTGAGGTGCCAGCGTTTAACGATGAACCGCACGCGGATCTCTGGTTTGTGCGCGACCTGCCATGACCAGCGCCACAACCAGACTGTGGGCCCGCACTGGGTACCAGCCGGTCAGTCTCGGTAGCCTCGCAGAGTGACTTTTCCTCAGCGTCGTCTTCGTCGGTTGCGACGCACCGAAGCGCTTCGGCGAATGGTGCGCGAAAGCCGGCTTCATCCCGACGATCTCGTCGCCCCCCTGTTCGTGCGGGAAGGGGTCGAAGAACCGCAGCCGATCGGGTCGCTTCCGGGTCAGGTGCAACACACTCGGGCGTCGTTGCGCCAAGAAGTGAGTGAGTTAGTAGACCTCGGGATCCCCGCGGTGGTCTTGTTTGGTGTGCCTGAGCATAAAGATCCGGAAGGGTCCGAGGCCCAGAACCCGAACGGCATCGTGCAGTTGGCGGTGCAGGATCTCAAAGCCGATCACGGCGACGATCTCGTGGTGATCACCGACCTCTGCGTGGACGAATACACCAGCCACGGCCACTGCGGAGTTCTGGACTCGGCCGGGCAACCCGACAACGACGCCACCCTCGAGATTTACCAGCAGATCGCAGTCGCCCAGGCGGTGGCCGGGGCGGACATCGTGGCGCCGAGCGGGATGATGGATGGTCAGGTCGCGGCGATCCGCCACGCCCTCGACCATGCCGGCCACGAACAGGTAGCGATCCTTGCTTACGCCGCGAAGTACGCCACCGCGCTCTACGGCCCGTTCCGGGACGCGGTCGACGTAACCATCGCCGGCGGGGGCAACCGGAAGGGCTACCAGCAGGACGTGGCCAACACCCGGGAAGCAATGCAGGAACTACGCGAGGACGTGGCCGAAGGCGCCGACATGGTCATGATCAAACCGGCGCTTCCTTACCTTGACGTGATCGCGCAAGCCCGAGCCGAACTCGACGTGCCGGTCGCGGCCTACCACGTCAGCGGCGAATACGCGATGGTTCATGCGGCCGCCGCCAACGGCTGGCTCGAACTCGACGCGGTGGCGTTCGAGCATGTGGGCGCCATCAAACGGGCCGGGGCTGACATCATCTTGACCTACTTCGCCCGCAGGATCGCCGAGGGTTTGCAATGAGCGACACCCAGACCAACGCTTCGCTGTTCGCGCGCGCTCAGGAGGTCATCCCGGGAGGGGTGAACTCGCCGGTACGAGCTTTCCGGTCGGTCGGAGGCACCCCGTATTTCGTGGCACGGGCTGAAGGCCCCTATGTGTTCGATGTTGAAGGCCGTCGCTACATCGATTTCGTGCAGAGTTACGGTCCGTCGATTCTCGGCCATGCCCATCCCGACGTGATCGCCGCTATTCGTGACGCGGCCGGACGCGGCACCAGCTACGGCGCTCCAACCGAGAACGAGGTGCGGATCGCCGAGGAAATCACGTCCCGGATCCCAGGGTTGGAGATGCTTCGACTGGTGTCGTCAGGGACCGAAGCAGCCATGAGCGCGATCCGTTTGGCCCGAGGAGCAACCGGCCGGGACCGGATCGTGAAGTTCGCCGGGAACTATCACGGTCACACGGATGCGCTGCTGGTGGCGGGTGGTTCTGGAGTTGCCCAGCAGGGCTTGAAAGGTTCGGAAGGGGTTACCGCCGGAGCGATCGCCGACACCATCGTGGCTCCCTTCAACGTCGTGCCCGAACTCGATGAGTCGGTAGCGGTTGTCTGTGTTGAACCAGTCGCCGCGAACATGGGGCTGGTCGCGCCCGAGCCAGGGTTCCTTGAAGGGTTGCGTGACGCCTGCGATCAGGTCGGGGCGATGCTGCTGTTCGACGAGGTCATCACTGGTTTTCGGCTCTGTCGAGGCGGTGCGGCCGAGTGGTACGGGGTGCAACCCGATGTCTGGTGTTTCGGCAAAGTCATTGGTGGCGGACTGCCGATGGGAGCCTTCGGGGCCAGTCGAGACATCATGTCCAACTTGGCGCCGCTCGGTGGGGTGTATCAGGCGGGGACCTTGTCCGGGAATCCGCTAGCGACCGCGGCCGGGTTGGCGGCGCTGGAACACCTCACGCCAGATGCCTACCAGCAACTCACCGACACCGCAGCGCGACTTCAAGCCGGGCTCGAACAGGCTTTCGTAGCGGCGGGAGTGCCGGCGGTGGTCCCGCGGGTCGGACCGCTTCTGGGGTTGTTCTTCACCGACGTCGCCCCCCACGATTTTGACTCGGCCCGTGAAGCGGCCGAAAACGGCGTGTACGCCCGCTTCTTCCACGGGATGTTGGAGCGGGGAGTGGCGCTGGCCCCCGGCGCCTACGAAGCTCTCTTTGTGTCGTTGGCGCACGGAGATCAGGAGATCGACGCGGCGATCGACGCCGCGACCGAAGTAGCGAGGTTGTTGTGAAAACGTTGAAACGTCTGGTGTGGGTGGCGCTGCTGGTGCTGGTCGGGCTGGTGGTGCTGGTCTGGTTCTTATTCTTTCGTGCCGACGCTCCGGCTGCGGTCAGCGTTGATGACGCCAACCAGCAACTCACCGAAGATCTCGCGGCCGACCCGCAAGCGGCTCCAGCAGCCTTTGATGGTCTCATTGATGGGGTCTGGGTGGTTGACGACCAGATCGGGACGTTTGATTTCGACACGGCGAGCGGCAGCTTTGCCGGGTTTCGAGTTGACGAAGAACTCACGGTTGGTTCGGTGGTGGCGGTCGGCCGCTCCGGTGAGGTAACCGGTTCGCTCACCATTGCCGACGGCCAACTGACCGCCACGGAAGTCACGGTGGACATGACCACTATCGTGTCCAACGATTCGCGACGCGAAGGGGCCATTTCGGGCGCGGTAGGAGCCAACCAGTTCCCCACCGCAACGTTTGTGCTGACCGAGCCGGTGGCGTTGCCCGCCGGTCTGGCCGACGGCACCGCGGTGAGCGTGCAAGCGGTCGGTGATCTCACCGTGAAAGGGGTGACTCGTTCGTTGACGTTCACCATCGAGGCACTGATTCGTGACGACGGTCTTGGCGTGGTCACCGGCACCGCGCCGATCGTCTTTGATGATTTCGGAGTGTCGGCGCCCAAGGCACCGATCGTGGTGTCGGTCGACGACACCGGGATCGTCGAGTTTCAGCTGATCGTGGCCCAGCCCTAACGCCAGCCCAGCCCTACCGCTCGGACCGGCCCTACCGCTCGGACCGGAAGTGGGCGATCAGTTTGTTGGTGCTCGAGTCGTGCTGCGATCCCGTTGGCTGGTCGCGGCGAAGTTCGTCCACGATTCCGGTCGCCAGCTGTTTGCCTAACTCGACGCCCCACTGGTCGAACGGGTTGATTCCCCAAACCATGGCCTGAACCACTACCTGATGTTCGTAGAGGGCGATCAGTTGGCCGAGCGTCGACGGGGTGAGTTGCCGGGCCATGATTACCGTTGAGGGCCGGTTGCCAGGGAACGTCCGGTGGTTGACGAGTTCCGGTTCGGCCCCATCTTGGGCAACCTCGGCGGCCGTGCGGCCAAACGCCAACGCTTCGGCTTGAGCGAAACAGTTGGCCACCAGCAGTTCCTGATGGACCCCCGGGTCACCTAATTGGTCAAGGGTTGGCGTGGGGGTGGCTCGGGCGAAGGCGATGAAATCGCAGGGCACCGTGGTGGTCCCCTGATGCAGGAGTTGATGAAACGAATGCTGCCCGTTGGTTCCTGGTTCACCCCAGATGACCGGGGCGGTGGGGTAGTCGACCGGATCTCCGTCGGCACGGACCTGCTTGCCGTTGCTTTCCATCTCCAACTGTTGGAGGTAGGCGGGGAACCGACGTAGCGCATGGGAGTAGGGGAGCACGGCTCGGGTTGGAAAGTCGAGGAAGCTGCGATTCCAAAGGGAAATCAAGCCCATCAACACCGGAACGTTTTCGCTCAGCGGGGTCTGAGCGAAATGCTCATCGACCAGTCGGAACCCGTCAAGAAACTCGCCAAACCCGTCAGGTCCGAGCGCCAGCATCAACGAAAGCCCGATCGCTGAATCCAGCGAATAGCGGCCACCTACCCAGTCCCAGACGTCGAAACGATTGTCGGGTTCGATCCCGAACTCGCGGGTTCGTTCCGAGTTGGCCGAGATCGCCACCATGTGGCGGGAGGTGGCTTGCTCGCCGAGATGCCGGGTGAGCCATCGCCGAGCGGTTTCGGCGTTGGTCAGCGTTTCCGACGTCGAGAACGATTTCGACGACACGATGAACAAGGTGGTTTCCGGGTCGGCACCGCTGAGCGCGTCGTCGAGATCGGCAGCGTCAACGTTGCTGACGAAACAACAACGGAGTCCGGGTTGCCGGTAACCGGCCAGCGCCTCGTAGGCCATCGCCGGGCCAAGGTCGCTGCCCCCGATCCCCAGATTGATCACCTGCGTGAACGGTCGACCGGTCGCCCCGGTGCGCTGCCCGTTTCGCACCTCATGGGCGAACGCCACCATCCGGTCGCGCATGGCGTGCACGTCGGCGACGACATCGCGATTGTTGACCATGATCGTTTCGTGGCGCGGTGCTCGCAACGCCGTGTGCAGTGCAGGTCGAGCTTCGGTGGTGTTGAGCGGAGCACCGGCGAGCAGCGCGGCGATCTGGTCTCCAACCCCGACATTTTCGGCCAAGGCGAGCAATGACGAGATGATCTCGGCGGTGACGAGCTGTTTGGAAAAGTCAACGGTGAGGTCACCAACCGCGACGGTTAGTTGATCGGCCCGTTCCGGCGACGCCTCAAACAAATCGCGCAACCTAGGCCGTTGGTCGGCTTGGGCGTACGACACAAGGTCCTGCCAAGCTGCGGTTTGGGTGGGGTTCACCATCTCATGATGGCGGCTAGCGGAGCGGAACGGCGACCTTTTGCGAAATGGTCACCGTGAGGTTCAGCCGGCGGCCATCTCGTTTCCGCCCTCGCCCAGTTGCGCTCGGGCCATGTCAACCCAGCTCTGGATCTCTTCCAGAGACGCATCAGCGAACGAGGTGACGCCCTCTTCTTCGGTCAAGTGGACCAGTTCGTCAAGCAGAGCCAACTCGGCAGCGCCTGCTTCATCACCGGCATCACCGAACGTTGAGCGTTCGTGGTACACGACGGCCAGCAGCTCCTCGGCGTTGAGGTTGCCACCAAAGGCCGCCATCTGGCCACCGAACGAGCCCGGTACTCGGGCCCCACCGGGACGGTCAGGATCGCCGTAGTTCAACATCCCGGCGTCGACCGTGCCCTGCGTGCCGTTGGCGATCCAATGGATCATCCCGGCCAAACCGTCGTAGGACGCGCCCGCTTCAAGGCTTGGGAAGGTGAGGAGCACTTCGCCACCGTTGAGTTGGCGTCCGGAACCACCGCCACCACCGGCGCCGTGACAGCCAGCGCATTGTGCGGCGTAAACCTCGCCACCTTCGTAGGCGAGTCCGGTCGGTTCGGCCGGAGGGTTCTCCAGGTAGCCGACGTAATAGATGGCCCAGATCGGGAGGAACAACAGAACCGGAATCACCCAGACCGGGATGGTTTTGCGACGCAACGCCGCTTGCACGTAAGGCGCAACCGGAGCCGGCGGGGCCGGGGGTTCAGGAATGGCCGGGGTGGAGGCTGCGGCCGCAGGTACCGGGGCGGTCGAAGGGGCAGCGGCAGGCGCGGCGCCGGCCTCGCCGGCCGGAGCCTCGCCGGTCATCCGGGCTCGGGCTTCGCTCGCTCGCTTTAGAAGATGCTCGGGTACTTCGGTCACCGTGTTCTCCGGCAGTTAGTCATCAATGAGTTCGAAGGGGACTGAGAAGAGGTCGTAAGCGGATGGTCACGCCTTCAGCCGTGACTACCTCGACCTGCTGAGGATAGAGGCAGTGTCGCACGTACCGCCAAGCGGGTGCGGAATGTTCCTGACGAAATTTCGTTAGCGATTCTCTGCTCGCCGGATGTCCCCTTCGGTCGGTGCGCGTGGTAAACCTCTATCCGTCCGTAGGGGAGGCCTCCTGCGGACTACACTTGTGAGTCGGTTCACGAGGTTCGTGAACAACGTCCTGTGTCAGGAGTTCGAGAGTGGTTGCATTCGTGGCATCTCTGATCGTCACTGCGCTGATTGTCGGTGGGATCTTGTCCTACGCCAACCGTCGTCCCGCCGACGCCGTGTTGACGTGGGGTGAAGCGATGCTCGGTTCCATGATCGTGTTCTTCCTGATGTTTTGGGTATACGGCGTCGTTCCTCATCAGTGGTTGACCTGGGCTGACAACGAGCTCAACTGGCGGGCCGACAAGATCGTTTACGGTCCGGGGGAGCTACTCAAGAGCCAACAAGATGGCGGTTGGGTACCGATCCGGATCAACTACGTGGTGATCCGAGACTTGATCGCAGTGTCGATCTACGGCGTGGCGCTGGGCGGCAACATTTGGATGTGGTCGCGTTGGCAGAAGCGAGGCGACGTTCAAGCTGAAGCGGTGGTCGAACGGTCAGCGTTCGGACGCCCACTGGTGCGGGAGGGCGCAGAGTCGTGACCAAAACCGACGCCAACCCACCAATGCCAGAGTTTCGGGACGATTACGTCCTGCAACAGGTTGACGCAGCTTGGCTCAGCCAGCAGGTCAAACCGAAGCAGTTCATTCACATCGACCAGTCCGAATGCATCATGTGCGAAGGCTGTGTCGATATCTGCCCGTGGAAGTGCATCCACATGGTGCACCCGGACGCGATCGACGAAGCGATCGGGACCGAGCTTCCGGGCAGCGACCCCAACGACAACGTCATCTTCACCATCGATGACGACATTTGCACGCGCTGTGCGCTGTGTGTCGACCGGTGCCCGACCGGGGTCATCATTTTGGGCAAGATCGGGGACCCGGCGGTAGGCGGCGACGCTCACCAACGGACCAATGCACACGGCTACGGATACGGAATGCGTCTCGGCTAGCGCCGGGCCACAGGAGAAACCAAGAGAGCAATGGCGACAACCGACGAAGAAGTCAAGAAGCCTCTACCACAGAGGATGCAGGATCAGGTGAGTCAGATCACCGAATCGGTGCAGTCCTCACAGGCATGGAACTCGATTTTCCGGCCTGGGTCGATCTTCCGAAAGGGCTACACCGACAGCCCAAGGAACCGTTCGTACGTGATCATGAACTCGGTGCTGTACCACCTGCACCCGGTGAAGGTGAAGCGCCACGCCGTGAAGGTCAGCTACACGCTGTGCCTCGGGGGACTCAGCTTCTTCTTGTTCATCTTGTTGACGGTGACCGGCATCTTCTTGATGTTCTTCTACCGGCCCACCGCAGCCGCGGCCTGGAACGACATCTACACCTTGCAGAACTCGGTGACGTTCGGTCTGCTCGTGCGAAACATGCACCGTTGGGCCGCCCACCTCATGGTCCTCTCGGTGTTTCTCCATATGGCCCGGGTCTTTTACCACGGCGCCTACAAGCCTCCGCGCGAGTTCAACTGGGTGATCGGCGTCAACCTTTTGCAGTTCACCCTGCTGCTCTCGTTCACCGGTTACCTCCTGCCGTGGGACCAGCTGGCCCTGTGGGCGGTGACGGTGGGTACCAACATGATGGGGTACACCCCGGTGTTCGGTGAGCAGGTGCGGTTTGTGCTGCTCGGCGGGGTAGAGATCGGAACTGACACGCTGCTTCGGTGGTACGTCTTGCACGTGCTGCTGCTGCCGTTTGTGCTGGTCATCTTTATGGCCATCCACTTCTGGCGGGTTCGTAAAGACGGCGGAATCTCGGGTCCGTTGTAATCGGTAGGGACGAAAGCGACAGAACATGACTGAAGTTCCAGAACACCTCCGCAAACGAGCCGAAGAGGCCCGTGCCAAGGCCGCTGCGGCCAAGGGTGCTGACGCGCCCGCACCCGAAGCAGCCGAGCAGACGCCCGAACAGGCCGAAGCCGCGTCCAAGATCCCAGCTCACCTTCTGGAACGCTCCCGGGCCGCGAAGGCGGCGGCGGGCGGCGGCGAAGGTGGCGGCACCGCGACCGCGGTTGCGACCGAAGCTTCAGCAGCTCCGGTAGCCGCAGCGGGCGGACCGGTAGCTACCGGTCCGGGTGGACACACTCAGCGACTGCTGACCGTCGTCAAGTCCGGTTCGATCCAGGACGTCAAAGCGGTTCCGCAGGACAAAGTCCACACATGGCCGCATCTGCTGGTCGTGGAATTCGCGGCGGCGCTGTTTATCACGGCGTTCACGCTGATCTTCTCGATCTTTGTCAACGCACCACTGCTGGAGTTGGCCAACTTCAACCAGACACCGAACCCCTCGAAGGCCCCCTGGTACTTCCTGGGTTTGCAGGAGTTGCTCACCATGTTCCACCCAATGGTGGCCGGTGTGACCATCCCCGGCATTGGCCTGTTCGTTCTCATTCTGGCGCCCTACATCGACCGCAACCCATCACCAAAGCCCGAAGATCGCAAATTCGCGGTGTCGTTGATGACGGTGCATCTGATGTTCTGGGCGACGCTGGTTCTTATCGGTTCGTTCTTCCGTGGACCCGGGTTCAACTTCGTCTTCCCTTGGGAAGCCGGGTTGTTCTTCGAGCTGTAGGTCGAAGGAGACACATTCATGCTGTACGTAGCACTTGTCGCCATTGCTGTTCTGGCCGGGATCGCGGTCTTTGCCGCGGTGCGAAGCCGGGAGGCTGACGGCGCAGTCGGGATTTTGTCGCGCGAGACCCGCAAACGTGACGCCAAGACAGCGATGCTCGGTGACGAGAGCGCTTTGACCGGCAAGCAGGTAGAAAAAGCGCAGGTCCTTGAGCGCAAGGCCGCGACCAAAGAACTGGTGCTGGCTTCCCGTCAGAGCGCCCTGCCCGCCCCGTACATCCCGCCCGACCCGGAAGAGATCAGCGTCAGTCGGCGTCAGTTCTTCAACCGGACCATCATTTTGATGATGCAGATCGGTCTCGGTGGTTTTGGGTTGGCCTGCATTGCCTTCCTGTGGCCGCAGCTCGGTGGTGGCTTTGGTTCGGCCATCAAAGTGGGTCTGGTTGGCGACCTTCTCGGTGAGATCCGAGGCAGCAACGGTTTCCTCTACAAGGCTGAGGGCCGGATGTGGCTGACCGAGTATCCCAACGGTGCGGTGGAAAAGGCCCGTGCGACCTACTCACCCAACGAACTGGCCGGCATGGAAGCCGGTCTGACGCTGGGGCTCGACGGTGGCATCATCGCCCTGTACCAGAAGTGCCCTCATTTGGGCTGCCGAGTTCCTGAATGCGTTACCTCGCAGTGGTTTGAGTGCCCCTGTCACGGATCGCAATACAACCAGGTTGGTG
>JAFMKU010000030.1 GCA_017852795.1 Candidatus Neomicrothrix sp. | reverse complement strand
TTCAGGTAGATCACCGAGCCAGTCGTTTAGCGACGGTGTCGTTGGCTCTAGGCAGGCGAACAGCAGCACCCCCCAGGTGCCGACGCGAACCTCAACCAGCGAATGTTCGGCCGGGTCGAAGTCGTCACGGGGAACCTCGTCGAACCGTGGGGTCGCCACCAGCCGGCCGTCAACGGCGTAGCCCCACCGGTGGTACGGGCAGCGGATCGTCCCAGCAACGTCGCAGTCGCTGTTCGCCAGTTCGGTTCCTCGATGGCGGCAACTGTTGAGAAAGCCTCGCAGCTCACCGTCATCGCCGCGGGTGACCAGCACCGAAACGCCTCCCACTTGGCGGACCAGCATCCGTCCCGGTTCGGCCACTTCGGCCGCCAACCCGACTGCAACCCAGGACCGCTCGAACACCCGTTGCCGTTCAACAGCAAAAAACGCCGGGTCGGTGTAGGCCCCAGGGTGAAGTCCGGTGGCCGACGGGAGGGAGCGACGAGTCCCCGACCAGGCCGTTGCTGCAGTCCAGTCGATCGAGTTCATGTTCACCACCCCTCCCCTAGAAATCGGTCGGTACGCCACCTTCGGCAATTCGACGACCAACATAGTCATCGAGCTCCGCACGAACCGCGTCACCAAGCGGTGGTGGCTCGTACTCGGCAAGCAACTCTCTCACCACCCGTTCGGCATGATCAAGCGAGCTGGGCGAACCGGCTTCCGCCCAGCTTTCGTAGTTTCGCCAGTCGGAAATCATTGGCTGATAGAACGCGTCACGGAACCGCTCGCGGGTGTGTTCGGTACCGAAATGATGGCCACCGGGGCCGACTTCAGCGATCGCTTCTACCGCCATTGTGGCGTCGTCGACGATCAGCGGTTGCAAGAAGGTGGCGACCATGGCCAACAAGTCGGCGTCGATCACCATCTTCTCCGGGCTGGCATGCAGCCCCCCTTCCATCCAACCCGCCCCGTGGAAAACCAGGTTTGCCCCTCCCATGATTGCTCCCCACAGCGAAAACACGCTTTCGTACCCCGACTGGGCGTCGACCCCGTTGGCGGCGCAGACGTTAGAACTGCGGTACGGGATTCGGTAGCGGCGAGCTAGCTGCCCGCCCAACATCGCCGCCTGCATGAACTCGGGTGTTCCAAACGCCGGAGACCCTGATTGCATGTCCACGTTGCTGGTGAACCCCCCGTAGAGCACGGGGGCGCCGGCCCGGACCAGTTGCGTGAAGGCGATTCCGGCCAGCGCCTCAGCGTTTTGTTGCACGACCGCACCAGCGATCGTCACCGGTGCCATCGCCCCAGCCAGCGTGAACGGGGTCAAAATGATGATCTGGTTGCGTGCCGAATACTGGAGGATTCCTTCCAGCATTGGCGTGTCGAGCCGCAACGGTGAACTCACGTTGATCACCGAATGCACGATGGGATGATGATCGACTTCTTCGTTGCTCAGCCCGCGAACGATGCGAACCATCTCCAGACCATCAAGGTTGCGTTCCCGACCCAACGAATACACGTTGATCGCCTTGTTGGAGAGGGTAAGAAGGTCGCGGGTTGCTTCGAGGTGCCGGATCGACGGATGGAGGTCGATCGGTTCCACCGGGTAACCCCCGTGCGACTGAACCATGTTGAGCTGCTGGCTGAGCTTGACCAGCGTGCGGAAATCTTTCTGGTTTCCGCTGCGTCGTCCACCGGCGCGGTCGGCGACGTTGGGGGCGCTCGCTACCGCCGTGAACGCCACGTGATCGCCACCGATCATCAGGTCATGGACCGGGTCGGGGGCCAGCATCGGGAACTCGGCGGGGGCGCTGGCGATCAGCTCCATGATGAGGTCCGGATCGAACCGTACCCGCTGGTCGTTGACGTCAGCACCGGCGTCTTTCCAGAGCCGTAACGCCTGCGGATGCAGAAAGTCCATCCCGGTGTCGCGCAACACTCGCAGCGACGCTTGATGGATCGATTCCAGTTCGTCGTCGCTCACCACCCGAGTGGGAGCAACGCTGCGTTGGTAACGCTGCCACGCCGGTTGACGGGGCCCGGGGGTAGCAGCCCGCCGTCCACCGCCGCGCCGCCGTTCACTCGCCGGTCGGTCGTCGCGTTCGGTCATCGCGCGGTGACGCTACCGAACCCACGAAAGCCCCACAAGTAGGCCGTTACCGCTTCGCCGGTTGGAGTTACTCCCAAGCCCGCGGGCCGGCAACGCTGCCCGGTCGGGGTGTCATCAGCTCGGTGTGTCCTCCGGTGACGTAGCCGAGCTCGCGCTGTTGCCATTCCAGAAGTGAACGATCAACGGTGCCGGAGTCGTCGAGGCCCCGAGTCGTATCGAAATCTTTGCGAAGCGAAACCCAGTTTTCTAGGTGGGTAGCCCAGACCACGATGACTTCGTGGGAGTTGTTCACGACCTCTAGCAGGTTGGTGAGGTGGATCCCACGAGCCGCTAACGAAGGCACGCGTTGTTCGACTACCGCCCCGAGGTACTCAAGTTGGCTCCCGGGCCGCACCTCAAGGACTTGATGCACAAACACGGTGCATTGCAGGTCGCGAGCGTCGAGTTCTTCACGGACCGGACATCCGGGTGCCGCCGCGGCGATCCGGTCCCGTCCCCCGGCCCGATACTGGGCTGCCTCGTCCCACCAGTCGCCGTAGAACGCGGCCCGCCGCTTTAAGTTGAGCCGGTCCAGGTTGCGAGTCCAGGCATCCCAACCGTCGGGGCCTCCGTCGTAGAGGTTGATGACTTGAGGCCAACGTCCACCGGAACCTCCGATGACAAAGAACGTTCCCTGCAACCGGAACAGTCCCGGCATCTGGTGAACCGGTTCGCGGGCCACCAGATCCATGTAGTCGTATTGGCCCTGCCCGATGATGTCGACCGTCTCGTGAAGGATGAAGCGCCGTGGCATCCCGACAGTCTGGCCGAAGAGTTAGTCGGCGCCTAGTTGCGCCTCGCGTCGCACAACCAGCGCCAGCGAACCCAACACCACGATGATCCCCACGATCTGCACCGGTTTCACGTTCTGGTCCAAGACGAAAAACGCACCCGTGGTTGACAGCACCGGGCCGGCCAACGTCAGCATCGAAGTGATCACCAACCGGACATGCTGATGCGACCAGTTCATCAAAAGATGCCCGGTACCGGGAATGAGCAACACCAGACAGAGCCAACCCCATTGTTCCAGACTCGGAAAATCGAGTCCTCGAGTCTCGAAAACCGCAGCTGGGAGCAGCGCTACCGCACCGGCGATCCACAAACAGGCCTGAAACTCCAAGATCGGTACCGACGCACGGGCCCGTTTGACCAGCACGAAATAGGCGGCGAACAAGACCATGGCGATCACCGCCATGGCATCACCCCACGGTTTCCAACCAAGGGTTTGGGTTGAACCGGCAACGACCAAACCAACCCCGCTGGTGGCCACCACCGTGGCCACCACCAGCATCCCGGTGATCCGTTCCGCGAATTGCCGTTGGGCCACCACCAACAGCACCAGTGGGGTCAGTGCGCCGATCACGGTGGCGTTAGCAACCGACGTTTCACGAACCGCGGCGAAGAAGAAGGCGATCTCGATACTGATCACTGCCCCCGCCGGGGCGACCCGGCGAAGCATGGCTTTGGTAAGTCGGCTACCTCGGAGGTACACCACCGCGGTGTAGACGACCGCTCCAAGCACCATCCGCCAGAACGCGATCTGAAGACCACCCATTGGGACGCTGACCACCAGCACGTTGCCGATCGACCAGAGCAACACTGCCCCGGACGCCGCCGACAGGCCCGCGGAACTCGATTTCTGTTCGACTGCTGGGCTTTGAGCGGTCACCGTGACGGCCTCAGGTCGGGGTTGACCACGAAAGCCCGGGCCAACTTCACGAGTCCAGCAAACCCACGCAATCGAGCGTTCACGTGAGACGCAGACCAAACGGTTACCGATTCCATGCGCGCAGTATGGCAGGCTCTGCGGAGATGACGAACCAAGCAGCACGCAATCTTTCTGATGTCCGCCGCCAGACGCGAATTTCGCTGATTGTTTCGGTCCTCCCGGCCGGGATGGGCATGTCGGCATCGTTTGCTGCGACCAGCCTCGCCGCCGAAGACATCACCGGCAGCGACAGCCTCGCCACCTTGGCCGCCACCATGATCTCGCTCGGCGGTGCGGTCGCCGCGATTCCGCTCGGTCGCTACATGGCGGTCCGGGGCCGCCGCCTCGGTCTGGCCCGTTCCTGGACGATTGGTGCGACCGGAGCGTTGCTGGCGTTTCTGGCGGTCGTGCTCGGCTGGTACCCGCTGCTGGTGGTCGGGGTGCTCGGAATCGGGGCGGGTCAGGCCGGTACGCTCTCGGCCCGCTACGCCGCGGCTGATCTCGCCGAACCCACCCAGCGGGGTAGAGAAATCGGTTTGGTGGTCTGGGCTGGTTCGATCGGGTCGGTGCTCGGACCAACCGTGGCGTTGGGAGGAACCGGTTGGGTCGCGGCTTCGTTGCTGGGTCTCGACGAGTTAGCAGGCCCGTTCTTGATGGGCTCGATGGTGTTTGGGCTCGCCGCGTTGATCATCGCTCGGCGGTTGCATCCCGATCCGCTGTTTCTGGCTCGAGAACTTGAGACCTCCGAACCGACCGAACGGCCTACCTTGCTGGCGTCTTTCTCACAGTTGCTTGGGCAAAGCACCGCGGCGCTTGCGGTAGCTGCCATGGCGGTTGGCCAAGGGGTGATGGTGGCAGTAATGACGGTCACCCCCCTCCACATGGACGAAGGCGCCCACGAGACCCGGATCATCGGGTTGGTGATTTCCCTCCACATCGTCGGGATGTATTTCTTCTCCCCGATCGTTGGTTGGCTGGTTGACCGGGTGGTTCCCGCCGCAGTGGTAGCCAGCGCCGGTGGGATCTTGTTCGTTGGTGCCGAAATGGCGTCGCACACCGATCCGGAGGACAGCCTCGGAGTGTTCGTGGGCCTGCTGCTGGTCGGGGTCGGCTGGTCGTTCGGCATGATCGCCGGTAGCGCACTGGTCGCCGCCAGCTTCAGCGGAGAGCAGCGTGCCGCTATTCAGGGTGCGGCCGATTTCACGATGGTGGCCAGCGGAGCGCTGGGAGGGTTGTTGTCCGGGGTGATCGTGGAACTTTCCAGCTATCACACGTTGAGCCACGGGGCGGCGCTGCTGGCGCTGTCGTTGGTGGCCGCCGGGTTGGCGTTTGCCGTGATCAACTCCGACCGGTTCGGTTTCGCTAGGCGAGACCGATCATCCCAACCCCCGCCGCGCAGGTAACGGCACCGAGCACCTGCCACCAACGCATCGGGTGCCCGTCAAAGCTGGCAGACATGATGGCGGTGACCGCCGGGGCCAAGGCAGTAGAGATCGCCATCTCAGCCAGCGAACCTCGTTGCGCGCCGACCGTAAACGCCGCGATCGCGCTCGCTCCGAGCACACCAGACAGCAACGCACGCGGCCACAACAACCGGGGCACAAACGCCGGGAGGTGGCGAACCCGGGTGGCCAGCAGCAGCGCCGTCAACGCCACCAACCGTTGGATCACCGCCGGCCACAACCCGCCCGCTTCACTGGTCTCGCCCAGCAGGGTCATCGCCCCACCGAAAAACAGTCCGCCAGCCACTCCCCAACGAACACCGACCCGCACCCGATCACCAAGTTCTGGCGAGATGGTGCTGCCTAGCAAACCGATCAGCGCTACGACCGAACCAACCACCGCCAGACCCGCCAAAGCCCCACCCGAGGCAATGTCCCAACCAAACGGGATCACCGTGGCCAAGAACGCCGAGATCGGGGCTACCACCGCCGCCGACGATTCGCTGATCCCTCGATACATGGCCGCCAACCCGAACCCAATCATGGTGCCCGAACCGGCTCCCATCATCAGGTCGCTGGCCACCAACTCGCCAGGGATGACCAGCGCCAACCCAAACATCACCACCGAACCGGCTACCAGTGCCGACGCCACCGTGCTCAACGCCTGAGCCCGTCGGGCTAGATAGGCGCCGTGGTAGTCGGCAACGCCAACCCCCAGCGAAAAACAAAGCCCAAGAAGAACAGTCACCGGCAAAGTAAAGCGGTTCGGCCCGCAGAAACCGCAATCTGTGAAGCCACGATCAGTTCACGGTCGTGTCGTAACCTTTGCCCATGAACAACTACACCACCTCGTTGGCTGGTCGCACGGCGTTGGTCACCGGCGGTGGAGCCGGTATCGGCGCCGCGATCGCCCGCACGTTGCGCGCCGCCGGAGCCGAGGTACGCACCTGCGATGTTGACCGCGCGACCGAGCCGGATCTGGTGTGCGACGTCAACGACGAGCGGGCGGTTGCGGCCATGTTCACGACCCTTGACGCTGACCTGGGTGGGCTCGACATCTGCATCAACAATGTTGGGGTGGCGGGGCCGACCGGAACCGTCGATGAACTCGACCCGACCGAGTTCGACCGGTGCATCGGCGTGAACATCGGTGGAACGTTCCGGGTGACCGCTGAAGCGGTCCGCAGGATGCGTCGCAGTAGCCAGGGCAGCATCGTCAACATTTCCTCCACGGCCGGGCACTTCGGGTACCCGCTGCGATCCGCGTACACCGCGTCAAAGTGGGCGATTGAAGGCCTGACTCATACGTGGGCGATGGAACTCGGCCGGTTTGGTATCCGGGTCAATGGGATCGCGCCGGGGACAATCGCGGGACCGCGCATGCAAGGGGTGATTGACCGCGAAGCGGAGAACCTCGGAGTGGATCCCGCAACCGTCAAGGCCCGCTATCAGGATCAGGTTTCGATGCGGACCTTCGTCGACGGTTCCGACATCGCCGCGGCCGCCGCGTTTTTGTGCAGCGACGCGGCCCGTTTCATCAACGGGCAGATCTTGTCGGTCGACGGTCACACCGAGACGCTGCGAACCAGTTTCGGAGACGACACCCGGGCGGTTTCGGACATCACGTTCTGATCTCCGTCGACAACCAGACCGGTCACCGGCCGCGCTGCGTTAGCCGCCGGCGAGCGGGGCCACGAAATAGATGGTGGTCTCGGGGTTGACCGCGACGAACTCCGGTTCGGCATGGATTTCACCGTTGATCCCAGCCGATGAACCAGCACGAAGCGCGGCACCGAGGCCCGGGAACCGGACCTCGAGTTCGTTGATCACCGCGCCAACGGTCGCCCCGTTCACCTCAAGAACCGCCTCACCACCGGTGAACCGGCGATGTTCGGCCATGAGGTGAACGGTTGGCACCGTCAGTTGTTCTCGCTGAGGCGAGCCAGCACCTTGGGCGGCGACATCGGCATGGATGTCATCCGCACTCCGGTGGCCCGACGGATGGCGTTACCGAGCGTGCCCATCGGAGGAACGATGCCGGTTTCACCGACACCACGCACACCGTAGGGATGCGACGGGTTCGGAACCTCAACGATGATCGTCTCGATCATCGGGATGTCCGACGCCACCGGGATCCGGTAATCGAGGAAGCCCGCATTCTGCATGACCCCATCAGCGTTGTAGATGTATTCCTCGTTGAGCGCCCAGCCGATGCCCTGCACCGAACCACCCTGCATCTGACCTTCGACGTAGCTCGGGTGGATCGCAGTGCCGGCGTCCTGCACCGCGGTGTACCGGATGATGGTGACCTGACCGGTTTCCTCGTCGACCGTTACGTCGGCGCAATGCACGGCAAAGCTCGGGCCGGCCCCTGCTGCGTTGAGCGATGCGGTCGCGGTCAACGGTCCACCTGTGCGTTTCGCCTGCTCAGTGATCTGAGCCAACGACAGCGGATCTTTGCCTTCGACATGCGCGGCACCGTCGATCCATTCGACCTGATCGGGTTCCACCCCGTGGATCGTCGCGGCCCGGATCTTCAACTCGCCAATGAGTTCGCGACAGGCTTCGACCACGGCCTTGCCGGTCGCGAACGTGGCTCGTGAACCTTCGGTCACGTCGGTAAAACCAACCGCTTCGGTATCGGCAACCACCGGAGTGATGGCGTACACGTCGATCCCGAGTTCTTCGGCGGTCATCAACGCCATCGACGCACGAGACCCACCGATGTCGGGGCTGCCGGTAAGCACCGTGGCGGTCCCGTCCTCATTGAGGTTTACCGTGGCGCTCGACTGTTCACCGATGTTGAACCAGAACCCTGCCGCGACGCCGCGGGAGGCGCCTTCGGGTACCGGAGACTGGTAATGCGGTGACGCTTTCAACGCTTCTAGGCACTCGACGAAACCGATGCGGGGATGGGGCATGCCCATCGCCGTCAGGTCGCCTTCGACCGCGGCGTTCTTGAGTCGCAGGTCGATCGGATCCATGTCGAGTTCAATCGCGATCTCGTCGATCACCGACTCGATCGCGAAGGCGGCGTGCGGTGCCGACGGAGCCCGGTAGGCCGCAGTCTTTGGGGTGTTGGTCAACACGCCCCACGCTTCAAGCTTCAAGTTGGGGAACTTGTAGCTGGCCACCGACATGGCGCCCACCATTCCGGCGAAGTCACCGAACGCCCCGAGGCTGTACGCCATCCAGGCATCAAGTGCGACGAGTTCGCCGTCTTTGGTCGCACCGATCTTGACCCGCATTTTGCATCCGGGGGCCGGACCCGTGGCCCGCAGAACCTCTTCGCGGGTCATCACCGATTTCACTGGACGGCCCGACTTCTCGGACAGCAGCAACGCCACCGGTTCGAGATACACGGTGGTTTTGCCACCGAAACCGCCACCGATCTCGGCTGGGGTCACTTTGATCCGTGAAGTTTCACGACCGAGAATCCCGGCGGTCACGGCCCGGATCATGAAATGGCCCTGCGAAGAACACCAGACGTTGGCTTTGCCGTCCAAACCGGCATCTACCACACAGGCATGGGGTTCGATGTAGCCCTGATGCACGTGAGCGGCATCAAACTCTCGCTCAATCACGATGTCGGCCCCGGCGAGCGCCTCTGCGGCGTCACCACGTTCCAACGGGGTGTGGGTCGAGATGTTGGTTGGATCCCCGGGAGGAGCGAACTTTTGATAGTTCTCCTCGTTGGCCAGCGGAGCACCTTCGGCCATCGCTTCGTCGATGGTCAACACCGCCGGAAGCACGTCGTAGCTCACGGCAACCGCCGCGGCCGCGGCCCGAGCTTCGGCTTTGGTCAGCGCCGCAACCGCAGCGATGGCATGCCCGTGGTAGAGGGCGGTGCCGCGGGCCATCACGTTGATCGAAACGTCATAGTTCGGGTCCAGCGGGTCGAGATCAGGGAAATCGGCCCCGGTCACGATCGCTTTCACTCCCGGCATCGCTTCCGCCGCGGCAGTGTCGATCGACAGAACCCGGGCGTGGGCATGAGGTGAACGAACGTAGGCAGTGTAGAGCTGTCCGGTCAGGTCAAGGTCGGCTGCGAAACGGGCCTTGCCCACCACCTTTTCATAACCGTCATGTCGGACCGGACGGGTACCGATCCACTTGTAGCCGGTTGGATTCTCGGTTGCGGTCATCTCAGGCTCCCCTCAACTCAACGCTTGCTTCCTGCACGGCCTTGACGATCTTGTCGTAGCCGGTGCACCGGCACAGGTTGCCGGCCAGTCCATAGCGGATCTCGGTTTCGGTCGGGTTCGGGTTGGCGTCAAGCAGAGCTTTGGCGGCCAACAAAAACCCTGGGGTGCAGATCCCACATTGCAGGGCTGCCCCTTCCAAGAAGGTCTTTTGCAGCGGGTGAAGATGATCACCTTCGGCGAGGCCTTCAATCGTGACGACGTCACGACCTTCGGCTTCGGGGGCCATCACCAGACAGGAACACACCAAGCGCCCGTCGAGCAGTACCGAACAGGAACCACAGTCGCCGGTGCCGCAACCTTCC
This sequence comes from Candidatus Neomicrothrix sp., assembly GCA_017852795.1. Lineage (GTDB taxonomy): Bacteria > Actinomycetota > Acidimicrobiia > Acidimicrobiales > Aldehydirespiratoraceae > UBA11606. The sequence continues at coordinate 18,975 of JAFMKU010000030.1, read as the reverse complement.
TTGGCTCCGATCAACCCCAGCTCGTTACGTAGGGCGTCGAGTAGCGATGATGCGTCGGCAGTGAGGAACTCGACGTCCTCACCGTTGATGTTGCATGAAACATGTGTGCGTGACATTTCTCAGCCTCCGTTCCCGGCGCGCTGAGCGGCGAGCGCAACCGCCCGCTTGGCCAACACACCTGCTACCTGGGTGCGGTACTGGACCGTACCGCGCTTGTCATCAATGGGGTTCGCGGCGGCCGAAGCCGAAGCCGCAACGGTTTCGAGCACTTCGTCGCTCAACACCGAACCGACCAGCGCCGCTTCGGCTGCTGGTACCCGAACGGTGGTGGGAGCAACCGCACCGAGCACCACACAAGCATCGGTGATGGTGTCACCGTCGAGGGTCAGACGCGCTGCGGCACCAACTACCGCAATGTCCATCTCAGTTCGGGGGGTCACCCGCAGGTAGGCATCGCTGGTGCCCGCCGGTGCGTCGTCGATTTCGAACTCGATCAGGAACTCGCCGGCCGCCAGCGACGTCTGGCCGGGGCCCGTCACGATGTCGGCGACCGGAACGGTCCGTTCACCATCAGCTGAGGCCACAACGACCCGGGCCCCTGAAGCAATCATGGCTGGCACCGAGTCGGCGGCGGGCGAACCGTTGCAGAGGTTGCCGCCGAGGCTCGACCGGTTCTGGATCTGGTCGGACCCGATGAGCCCAGCGCCTTCGGCAATTCCAGGGAACATGGCCACAAACTCGGGGTTGTGGGTCAGGGTCGATGTCGGAGTTGCCGCACCGATCACCCAACGGCCGTCGTGGTGGTTGACCGCCATAAGACGATCGATTCGCTTCAGGTCAACGAGCACCGAAGGTTCGGGGCGTCCGGACCGCATTTGCGGGACAAGATCGGTGGCACCCGCGAAAACCCGGGAACCCGGATTGTCCGCGAGCAAGGACCGTGCCTCATCCACCGTTGTCGGGGAGGCGTACTTCATCAAGCATCCTTTGGAGTTGAGCGATACAACCCCCGAAGCATGCCATGAACGCGGACCGAACATGGAACCGCGTCGGGGGATAACCGATCCCAAGCGCGTTCTTCGCTCGTTTCGACGTCTGCTTCCATCGCAGCATCGGGCCTATCCTTGGCCCGATGGACTTCCGCGTCGACCCCGACCATCAGTTGATCATCGAGGCTGTCGATGAGATCTGTGCTCGCTACGACGACGCCTACTGGGCTGACAAAGACCAGCGTCACGAATTCCCGTGGGACTTCTACGCCGACTTGGCCGCCGGTGGCTGGATCGGGATCGCTATCCCTGAAACGTTCGGTGGTGGCGGACGCGGCATCACCGAAGCCGGTCTGGTCCTGAACCGGATCGCGGCGTCAGGGGCCGGGATGAACGGGTCCAGTGCGGTTCACCTCACCATGTTTGGGCTGAACCCGGTCGTGAAGTTCGGCAACCAACAACTGCAGGAAACGTTCCTTCCTCGGGCCGCGACCGGCGAACTGCATGTGGCGTTCGGCGTGACCGAACCCGATGCCGGTACCGACACCAGCCGTATCGCCACTCGGGCCCGCGAAGACGCCAACGGCGGCTGGCGTATCAGCGGTCGCAAGATCTGGACCAGCAAAGCCCTCGAGTCTGAAGTGTGTCTCCTGCTGGCCCGCACCGACGGCGACCCTGGTGATCTCGACGGGCTAACCCTGTTTCTGGTTGACCTTGATCCGGCCTATGTCGACATCGCTCCGATCCCCAAACTGGGACGCAACGCGGTGGCGTCCTGCGAAGTGGCCTACGACGAACTACCGGTCGAAGGTTGGCGGATGGTGGGCGAACGAGGCCGCGGTTTCCGCCACATCCTGCACGGATTGAACCCGGAGCGAATCCTGCTAGCTGGGATGGCCTGTGGGATTGGCGAAGCAGCGCTGCGTCGAGCCACCGCGTACGCCGGTGAGCGGGAAGTGTTCGGGCGTCCGATCGGCGCCAATCAGGCAATCTCGCATCCGCTGGCCCGAAGCCACATGGAGCTCAACGCGGCCATGACCATGATGATGCGGGCGGCCTGGTTGTACGACAACGATCAGGAATGCGGTGAGCTAGCCAACACCGCTAAATATCTCGCCGCTGAAGCGTCGTTTGCTGCGGCCGACACCGCAGTTCAGACCCACGGTGGACTTGGTTACGCCAGCGAATACCACGTTGAGCGGTACTGGCGAGAGGCCCGGCTGCAACGGATCGCTCCGGTCAGCCAAGAAATGACCTTGAATTTCATTGCCCAGAACGTGCTGGGGTTGCCCCGCAGCTACTGACCAGAGGGTCGTGGTTCACGCGGCAAACCCAAAACCCGTTCACCGAGGATGTTGCGCATGATGTCTGAAGTGCCACCCATGATCGTGTACGCCGGGGCGTACGCAATGGCTTTGGTGAGTCCCGCATCGGCGATCGCTTCGGCCCCCAACACCCGAGCGGCAAAGTCGGCCACTCGCTGTTCGTGTTCGGTGCAGAAACATTTGGTCGCCGCGCTGAACCCGGCTGGAGCCTGGCGTTGCGCCTCTCGGTACACCAGAACTCGCCCGATCCGGTAGCCGGTTTCGAGCCGGGCGATTTCCTGACGCACCCGAGGGTCGCGACGGTCGGCTTGAGCCACCGCCCGGTCGTAAAGCGGACGGTTCGATACCAGACGATCGATGCCGCCTCGTTCGTCTTCGAGTTGCGCCATCGTCTGCTTAAAAGCGTTGCCCTCCACCCCAACCAGGTTCTCGACCGGCACTTTCACCTCGTCGAAGAACACCTCACAGAAATGTTGGTTGGTGGTCATGTCTTTGATGGGCCGCACTTCGATCCCGGGAAGGTTCATGGGGACGATCAGCTCGCTCACACCCTTGTGAGGTGGCCCATCCGACGAGGTACGACAGATCAGGTAGATGTAGTCGGCCATCGCCGCGAAGCTGGTCCAAATCTTCTGTCCGGTCACCACGAAGTGGTTACCGTCGCGGACTGCTGCCGTCTTGAGCCCGGCCAGATCTGATCCGGCGTCGGGTTCGCTCATTCCGATACACCAGGTGGTTTCGCCCGACAGCATTCCTGGAAGAAACTCGGCTTGCTGGTCCACGGTCCCGTGGTTGATCAAGGCCGGTCCCATCTGACGATCAGCGAACCAACTAGCGGCAATCGGGGCGCCCACCGCGATCATCTCCTCACCCATAATGACCCGGGCCAGCGTGGACTGTCCGCCCCCGCCGAACTCGGTGGGCCAGGTCATGCCAATCCACCCTTCGGCGGCGAGGCGTTTGCTGAACTCTTTAGAAAAACCGTTGATCCACGAGTCGGTATGGGCACCGAACTCGGCAACGCCTTCAGCCGCAACCTGACGCGCCCGTTGCCGCAACTGCTCCAGTTCGGGGTTCAAGGAAAAGTCCAACATGGGGTCCTCCGACCGACACGCTACCGACCGGTGGCGGCGACTTCGTCATCGGGTCCCTTCCCGCCGGACACCGGATCGGCCTAGCCTGTCGGGATGACCGACGCTAAGGAAACGTGGCAGCAGCGCTTCGACGCCACCCCGCCCCGCGACGTTCCTTTCGAAACCATGTCGGGCGTCCCGGTCGAACCGGTGTACGGAGATGCGCCCTACCCCGGCCAGTACCCGTTCACCCGAGGGTTGCACGCCGCCGGATACCGGAGTCGGCTCTGGACGATGCGGATGTTCGCCGGGTTCGGTACTGCCGAGGACACCAACGCCCGCTTCCGGGAGTTGCTCCGGCACGGCGGGACGGGGCTTTCGACCGCGTTCGACATGCCTACCTTGATGGGGTACGACTCAGACAGCGAATGGGCGCTTGGTGAAGTCGGGCGAGCCGGGGTAGCGGTCGACACCTTGGCCGATATGGAAGACCTGTACGCCGGGATCGACCTTTCGAAGGTGTCCACGTCCATGACCATCAACGGTCCGGCCGCCATTGTTCTCGCCATGTACATCGCCGTGGGCGAAAAGAACCAGGTGGCCCGAGCGGACCTTGCCGGCACCATCCAAAACGACATCCTCAAGGAGTACCAGGCGCAGAAGGAATACATCTTTCCGCCCCGACCGTCGATGCGGATCGTGACCGACATGATCGACTTCACCTCAGCCGAGATGCCTCGTTGGCATCCGGTGTCGATCTCCGGGTACCACATTCGTGAGGCTGGCTCGACCGCAGCCCATGAGTTGGCGTTCACGCTCGCCAACGGTTTCGCCTACGTCGAAGCAGCTCTGGCCGAAGGTCAGAACATCAACCAGTTCGGCCCGCGGCTGTCATTCTTTTTCAATTCACATTCCGACTTTTTTGAAGAGATCGGGAAGTTTCGGGCGGCCCGGCGGATCTGGGCTCGCTGGATGAAAGAGCGGTACGGGGCTACCGATGAGCGGGCCATGATGTGTCGCTTCCACACGCAGACCGCCGGTGTGTCGCTCACCGCTCAGCAACCCGAGAACAACATCGCCCGGGTCGCGCTTCAGGGCCTCGCCGCGGCGTTGGGCGGAACACAAAGCCTGCACACCGACAGCTACGACGAAGCGTTGGCGCTTCCCACCGAGAAAGCCGCCCGGATCGCCCTGCGCACCCAGCAGATCATCGCCCACGAAACCGGTGTTGATCTGGTCGCTGACCCGTTGGGTGGCGCTCCGTACGTCGAATGGATGACTGACGAGATGGAACGACAGGCGGAAGCGGTTTTCGCCCATCTCGATGAACTCGGCAACGGGTCGATCCTTGAAGGGGTGTATGCCGGTATCGAAAACGGATACTTCGTTGGGGAGATCGCCGACGCCGCGTACCGCCTCGAACGTCAGGTCAACGCCGGTGAACGAATCATTGTCGGTGTCAACGACTTCACCGAAGGCACCGACGACGAAGCGAACCTGCTGCGGATCGACTCCGAAACCGAGGAGTATCAGCGCAAACGACTCGAAGCGGTCAAGCATGACCGCAACCATCAACACGTCACCGACGCCCTCGCTGCGGTTACTGCCGCGGCCGAAGATTCAACGGTCAACTTGATGCCGCCGATCATCGAAGCTGTCCGGGCCTACGCCACCGAAGAAGAGATCGTCGACGCCATGAAACCGGTGTTCGGGGTGTACGTCGAGAAGGCGATCGTCTGATGCCAGCCGACGGGTTGAACGAACGCCCCATCCGAGTGGTTCTGGCCAAGTTAGGGCTCGATGGTCACGACCGCGGGATCAAGATCGTGGCCCGCATCCTGCGAGACGCCGGGATGGAAGTGATTTACCTCGGCCTTCGTCAGACCACCGCGTCGATCGTCGCGGCGGCCGAAGAGGAAGACGCCGACGCCATCGGTTTGTCGATGCACAACGCTGGCCATCTGGCCCTCGCCCCAAAAATGCTGGCCGCCATGCACGACGCCGACCTCGACATCCCGCTGATCATCGGTGGGATCGTGCCCGACGTTGACATTCCCGTGCTCACCGACGCGGGTGTTGCGGCCATTCTCGGGCCGGGCGCTCCCGCCGAGGAGGTTGTTGCCGCCGTCCGGAACGCTGTTTCGCGGTGAGTATCGGCAACCTCAGCATTGACGACCTGATGGACGCCGGGTTGGCCGGGAACCGTCGCGCCCTCGGCCGACTGCTCACCATGATCGAAAACGGTGGAGCACCCGCCAACGACATCGCCAACCGAAGCCACCGAGCCCAACGAGGCGCCCCGGTCATTGGCATCACCGGTGCCCCCGGGGCCGGCAAATCGACGCTGACCGGCCAACTTCTACGCCGCCTGCCGGCACTGGGGTTGCGTCCTGCGGTGATCGCCGTTGATCCTTCGTCTCCGCTCACCGGCGGCGCCATCCTCGGTGATCGGGTCCGGATGGATGACGTGGCGGGCGACAACGGGTTTATCCGTTCGGTCGCGACTCGAGGGCACGCCGGTGGCCTCGCCCTCTCGGTTCCGGGCTGTGCCCGACTGTTCGATGCGGCCGGGTTTGATCCGGTGCTGATCGAGACCGTCGGCGTCGGCCAAGTGGAAGTTGACGTGGCGGGTGCCGCCGACACCACCGTGGTGGTGGTCAACCCCGGATGGGGCGATGCGGTGCAAGCCAACAAGGCTGGGTTGCTCGAAGTAGCTGACGTGTTCGTCATCAACAAAGCCGATCGGGCCGGAGCCAACGACACCCGACGCGACCTTGATCTCATGCTCGATCTGAGCCACGTCAGCGGTCTACACGGCGAGTACCGTCCACCGATCGTGATGACAACCGCGACCGATGGTGAAGGAATCGACGCGCTGTGGGATGCGGTAGAAGCCCACCGGAACTATCTGAACCACAGCGGCGAACTCAACCGCCGCCGCAAGAAACGTTTCCGGTTTGAGGTAGCTAGCCGCATGAACGACCAACTGGCCGAGATCGTAGCCACCTTGACCGATTCGACCATTGCCGACGATGACCGATCCCCCGCCGAAGTCAGCCGGGAACTGCTCGAACGAATGCTGAACCCGGCTCACGAGCGCCTACGGTGACGTCATGAGCAGACTTGCTGGCAAAGTAGCGCTGGTTACCGGAGCGGCCCGTGGTCAGGGAGCCGCCGAAGCCCAGTTGTTCCTTGATCAAGGAGCCACCGTGTGGCTCACCGATGTTCTCGACGAACTGGGTGAGGCCACCGCGGAGAACCTTGGGCCAAAGGCCCATTACCGTCATCTTGACGTCACCGACCCGGAACAATGGCGGGCGGTGGTGTCCGAAATCGTCGACACCCACGGCCGTTGCGATGTGCTGGTCAACAACGCCGGGGTGTTTGAGTTGGGCAGCCTCGACAGCACCACCCTTGAGGCGTGGAACCACACGATTGCCATCAACCAGACCGGGGTGTTCCTCGGGATGCAGGCGGTGGCCGCCCCCATGCGAGCCGCTGGTTCAGGAAGCATCATCAACATTTCTTCGATCGCCGGCCTCCAAGGAGCCGCCATGGCTCAGGCCTACAGCGCCAGCAAATGGGCGGTCAGAGGCATGACGAAATCTGCGGCCGCTGAACTCACCCCCCACGGGGTGCGAGTGAACTCGGTCCATCCCGGCTTGATCGAAACGGCGATGCTTGAAGGGTTCGGGGAGCTACGGGCCACCATCACCGAACGCATCCCGATCGGCCGCACCGCCGAAGCCGACGAGGTCGCCAGCCTGGTGCTGTTCCTCGCCAGCGACGAATCGTCATACTGTTCGGGTCACGAATTCGTGATTGACGGCGGATTCACGCTTTAGCTCTGACCCATGGCTGCACACTCCGACCGCTACCCGTTGATCTCTGATCTGCGCACCCGGGCGTCACGCCGCCTGCCTTCGTTCGCCTGGGCCTACCTCGACAGCGCCACCGGCGACGAACGGGCCATGCATCGCAACGAGGAGGCACTCGCCGAAATCGAACTGGTCCCGCAGATGCTGAAAGGACCGCTGGCCCCCGACACTTCGGTCACCTTGTTCGGTCAGGAATTCGCCTCGCCGATCGGGATCGCTCCGGTCGGAATGTCCGGGCTGATCTGGCCGGGTCCTGATCTTGTGTTAGCTGATCTCGCCCGCCGCGAAAACATCCCGCACACGCTTAGCACGGTGGCCACCACCGATCCGGAAACGGTTGGTCCCCGAGTGGGGAACAACGGCTGGTTCCAGCTCTATGCGCCCCGCGACCGCGCCATTCGAGACGACCTGCTCGACCGGGTTGAGGCGGCCGGTTTCAACGTGTTGGTGGTGACCGCCGACGTTCCCGCCCCCAGCCGGCGCGAACGGCAACGCAAAGCCCAGATCCGGGTGCCACCTCGGATCGGTCCGTCCTTGGTGGCGCAAACCATCATCCGACCGGCCTGGACCGCTGCGTTGCTCAGAAACGGGATGCCTCGTTTCCGCACGGTAGAGCCCTACCTCGATTCGCATTCGTTGGCGTCGGTGGCCGGTTTCGTTGGCGCGACCCTCGGAGGGACGCTCAGCTGGGAGTACCTCGACGAGCTTCGGCAACGTTGGAAATCTACGTTGGTGATCAAAGGGTTGATCGACCTTGACGACATCGAACGAAGCCTCGCGGCCGGAGTTGATGGGGTGATCGTGTCGAACCATGGCGGCCGTCAACTCGAGGCGGCCCCGGCCAGCATCCGGGTACTGCCTGGGGTGGTCGACCGGGTTGCGGAACGGGTCCCGGTGATCTTTGACAGCGGGGTTCGTTCCGGTGCCGACGTGGCGCGAGCGATCAGCTTGGGCGCCGACTTCGTGATGGCCGGACGTCCCTTCTACTACGGACTCGGCGCTTTAGGAGCCGACGGAGCTGGGCACGCGTTTTCGATCCTGCACGAGGGGTTGGTCAACGTGATGCAACAAACCGGTTGCGCGCAGCTGTCCGACCTCCGAAACCGGCGAGCCTGATCGGGTCAGGGTCGTCGTTGTCGGGTTGGCGCGTCCACCGGTTGGACGTATTGCCAGCCAAACCGGCCTTTGATGCAGAGGTGCCCGTGGGTGACGGAATGATCGGCCGGTGACGTGACTTTCACGATCCGCTCGTCTTGCACGTGCAGTTCTAGGTTGCAACCGACGCCGCAGTAGGAACACACCGTCTGGGTGACCGTTTGCTCATCGGGTCGCCAGTCGCTGGCCTGCCGGAGATCGAACTCGGTTTTGAACTGGATGGCACCGGTCGGGCAGACCCCGATGCAGTTGCCGCAGTAGACACAGGCCGAGTCGGGAAGGGTGACATCGAACTCGGTGGAGATCCGGGCGTCGAAACCTCGTCCGCTGACGGCAATGGCGTAGGTGTGCTGGGCGTCGTCACCGCAGGCTTCAACACACTTGTAGCAGAGCACGCAGCGGCTGTAATCCCGGATGTAGAGGTTGTCCTGCACTTTGGGTTCTTCGTACACGGTCCGTGCCGGCAACCCGTCTTGGTCGTAGCGGCCTGGATCTGCTTCGTATTCGTCGAGCCAGCGCCGCAACCCTTCGGCCTGATCGAGATCAACACCGGAGGCCAGAAACTCCAGCACCATCCGGCGGCTGTGGCGCACCCGTTCCGAGTCGGTGTTGACCACCATGCCTTCTTCGACGGCCCGGGCGCAGGACGGGACCAGCGTTCGGTTGCCTTCGACTTCGACAACACAAACCCGACAGACGTTCACCGGGGTCAGGTTCTCAGCCCAGCACAAGGTGGGAGTGTCGATCCCGGCGCGTTCACAGGCGCGGTGGATGGTGGTGCCGGCCGGCACCGAGACGCTCTGGCCGTTGACGGTGAGGTTCACGTTGACTTCGCTCGCTGCGCCGGAAGGGTTGGTGGGGAGCGTCATGGGAGCCTGCCTTGGTCGACTCCCCCGTCGCCCGGGCCTTCACCGAGCAGGCCGAGGCGCAGGGCTGACCCCACCGCCGACGCTGCGGTGTGACCCAATCCGCAGATCGACGCGTCGGCCATCACCCGAGCAATGTCGTCGCTGAGTTCGCGCCGTTGCTCGGTGAGCGCCCCGGATTGTTGAAGTTGCACCATCGTTTCGTGTTGCCGCACGGTGCCGACCCGGCAGGGAACACACTGCCCGCACGACTCCCCTCGGAAAAACTCGGCGATCCGCACCGCAACCGCCACCATGTCCACTTCGGCGGTGAACGCCATCACAACCCCAGAACCCAGCGTGGTCCCTCGCTGACGGGCATCTTCGAGGGTCATTGGCATGTCGAGTTGGTCGGGAAGCACAAAGTTTCCGGCCGCGCCACCCAGCAGCACCGCCCGCAGCGGATCGTCGCCTGAGATCCCTCCGGCCAACGCCAGCACTTCGCCAAGCGTGGTTCCGAACGGCACTTCGTACACCCCAGGACGGGCGACTCGACCACTGAGACAAAGCAACTTGGTTCCCGGCGAGTTTTCGGTTCCCACCTCCCGGTAGCCATCGGCGCCGCGGTTGATGACCTCCAACACATTGAGCAGGGTTTCCGGGTTGTTGACCGCGGTGGGTTCTTGAAAGAGACCGTGGGTGGTCGGAAACGGTGGCTTGCTTCGGGGTTCACCCCGGAACCCTTCGATGGAGGCAAACAACGCGGTTTCTTCACCACAGATGTAGGCCCCGGCTCCCCGACGGATTTCGATGTCGAAGCGATGCCCAGATCCCGCCACGTTCTCGCCAAGAAGTCCCGCGGCCCGGGCCTGAACGATCGCTTCGCTCAACCGTCGGGTCGCTAACGGGTATTCGCCGCGAATGTAGATCCAGCCGTTCTCGGCGGCGGTGGCAAAACCTGCGATGGTGAGCGCTTCGATCACCGCGAACGGGTCGTTTTCCATCACGACCCGGTCTTTGAAGGTACCCGGCTCTGACTCGTCGCAGTTGGCGACCACGTGCTTGGGGCGACCTTGTTCGGCAGCAACCGCCCGCCATTTGACCCCGGTCGGGAAGGCCGCGCCTCCTCGTCCCGACAACCCCGAAGCCGCCACCGCGTCGCAGACCGCAGTTGGGCCCATGGCGATCGCCGCGGCTAACGCCTCGTAGCCGCCGGCGGCCTGGTAGGAAGCCAGCGAGTTCGGGTCCACCACCCCGATGCGTCGAAGCAACCGCAGCGAAGAATCGCCGTGCTGGGGCAGAACGTAGGGTTGGCTGTCGGCATCCACCCGATCTGGTCCCGCTACGGCCTGAACAAACTCGGCGGGAGCCCGGTCGCATTGCCCGAGGCAGGGGGACCGATGCACGGTGACCCCGCGGGCGGCCAGTTCCCTTTGACGTTCGGCACTTCCCGAAATCTGGCAGGCAGCATCGACGCAGACATGGGTGACGTCGCCAATGGTGTCGGGTTCGTCGACCCGGAACAGGTCATAGAACGTGGCGACGCCATAGGCCTCAGCCGGTGGTACCTGCAGTTGGCGGCAGACATAGTTGAGCCCACCGGGGCTGATCCAACCTTTGGCGTTCTGGAGGGCGTGAAGGGCGGGCAGCAGCAGATGCCGGTGGTCGCGTCGGCGTTGGGTTCCAGCCCGCACCAGCCGTTCGGTTTCTCGGATCTCCGCGGTCTGATCGCCGAGTACGGCATCCACCGCCGCTTGTTCGATGGCGTCCGCGTTGGCCTCGGAGATCGACAGGTCAGCCATGTCTGAGCTTCTCGACCCGGATCGCGGCCGCTTTGAACTCAGCGGTTCCCGATTCCCGATCCCATTCATCGTTGGTGATGGTGTTGATGTCGACCAGTTCCGGGAAGTGGAAGGTGGTGAACGCCAAACCCGCGGGGATGTCGGGTTGAACCCGGATCGCCATTTCAACTGCTCCACGAGGCGAACTCACCCGCACGGTTTCACCATCAACGATGCCGAGCGCGGCGGCATCGTCAGGGTTGAGGTCGAGGGCATCGCCGTAGCGGATCGGGTTGTCGTACCCGCCGGACTGAACACCGGTGTTGTACGAGTCGAGCGCCCGACCGGTGGTGAGCCGTAGCGGGAACTCGGCGGAAAGTTCTTCTTTGGGGCCGGCATGGTCGGTGAGCGAGAACGGGGCCGGTGGCCGCCCGCCCAAGTCGTCTTCCCACAGCCAGCCGTGCAGGAACGGGCTGCCAGGGTGGTCCATTTCCGGGCACGGCCATTGCAGACCGCCTTCGTCGGCCAGTCGCTGATAGCTCATCCCGGCATGCATCGGGGACAGTGACCGCAGTTCGTCCCAGAGTTCCTCCGGGGTTGGGTCACCCCAGTCGACGCCAAGTCGACGGGCCAGTTCACCGATGATCTCGTGGTCGTGGCGGCACTCCCCCGGTGGCGGCACCGCGGCGCGTACCCGCTGAACCCGCCGTTCCGATGAGGTCACGGTGCCGTCACATTCGGCCCAGCCCACCGATGAGGGCAGCACCACGTCAGCAAGTTCCGCGGTGCGGGTGAGGAAGATGTCCTGCACGACGAGGATGTCGAGCCCGGACAACAGTTTCCGGGCGTGCGCACTGTCGGCTTCCGAATCGGCCGGGTTTTCGCCGATGCAGTAGGCGCCGCGGATGGTGCCTTGCTCCATCGCTTCGAACATCAACGTGAGATGCAGTCCCGGTTCTGGGTTGAGGGGCGTGCCGTAGACCGCTTCGAACTTGGCCCGATGGTCGGGGTTCGTCAGGTCTTGGAAACCGGGAAGTTTGTTGGGCAGGGCGCCCATGTCGCCGCCGCCTTGCACGTTGTTTTGTCCCCGGAGCGGCACCAGCCCCGAACCCCACCGTCCCACGTGACCGGTGAGCAACGACAGGTTGCACAGCGACTTCACGTTGTCGACGCCGTTGTGGTGTTCGGTGATGCCCAACGTCCAGAGGATCTGGGCCTTGTCGGCGGTGGCGTAGGCATGTGCCATCTCTGCGATCGCTGCGGCCGGTACGCCGGTGACCTGTTCGACATAGTCGAGCGTGAACGGTTCAACGTGGTCCCGGTACGCCTCGAAACCGGCGGTGGCGTGATCGATGAAAGCCTGATTCTGTAGCCCGGCGGCGATGATCTCTCGACCGACCCCGTTGGCCAACGCCACGTCAGTTCCGAGGTTTAACCCCAACCAGACATCAGCGAACTTGGCCGACGATGAGCGGCGGGGGTCGACCGCGTACATGGTGGCCCCCTGGTCCAGTCCTTTGAGGACATGGTGAAAGTAAATCGGGTGAGCTTCGCGGGCGTTTGATCCCCAGAGCAGCACCACATCGGCTTCTTCGATTTCTTGGTAGGAAGATGTTCCCCCTCCCGCTCCGAACACTGCCGCCAGACCGACGACGCTAGGAGCGTGTCAAGTTCGATTACAGGAATCGATGTTGTTCGATCCCATCGCCGTGCGGATGAATTTCTGCGCCGCGTAGTTCATTTCGTTGGTGGATTTCGAACAACTGAACATGGCGAACGCGTCTGCCCCGTGTTCTCGGCGGATCGTTTCAAATCCGGCCGCCGCCCGGCCGAGCGCTTCTTCCCAACTGGCGGGTCGAAGCACCCCGTTGTCGCGTACGAGCGGTGTTTCTAGCCGAGGAAGCGGGTCGCTAAACCTCTTGGATTTCTGTGCCGTTGTCCCCACAGAGTGGAACAGTACCGCAATGCGGAACGACCCGGGTGTTCGGACCGAGGGACATGGAACAGAACTCGGGCGAGCGGCGGGTACGGTTGGGCCTCATGCGTTGGTCGAACCTGCACACACCCACCCTCCGCGATGCTCCGGCCGATGCCGAAGCGGCCAGTCACAAGTTGCTGATTCAGGCTGGCTTCATTCGTCAGCTCCATGCCGGCCACTATTCGCTGCTTCCGCTCGGCCAACGGGTGGCTCGCAAAGTGGCACAGATCATCCGTGAAGAAATGGACGCCATCGGCGGCCAGGAGTTCCTTTTGCCGGCCATGCACCCGGCGTCGCTCTGGCAGAAGTCGGGGCGTTGGGAGATCATGGGCGACGAAATGTTCCGATTGATTGATCGGAAAGGGGCCGAGAACGCGTTGGGCATGACCCATGAAGAGGTCTTTGCCCAGTTGGCGCTCGAGATCACCTCGTACAAGACCCTTCCTCAGATCTGGTATCAGATTCAGACCAAGTTCCGTGACGAACCCCGTCCCAAGAGTGGGTTGCTGCGGGTCCGCGAGTTCGCCATGAAGGACTCGTATTCGTTCGACATCGACCAGGACGGGTTGGATCGAAACTTTGATCTCCACCACGGCGCCTACGTCCGCATCTTTGAGCGTTTGGGGCTTCCCGCGGTTCCGGTAGATGCCAGCTCTGGCGCGATGGGAGGCTCCGGCTCCACCGAGTTCATGGTGCCTTCACCGGCCGGTGAAGACGACGTGGTGATCTGCCCGTCGGGTGACTACGCAGCCAACGTGGAGCGTGCCAGTTCGTCACTCCCGGCGGTTACCGATCGGAACATCCCCGAGTTGGCCCGGTTCGCGACCCCCGGGGTTCGAACCATCGCCGCGCTCGAAACGGTTGAAGGCGGCGCCCCTGCCGACCATCAGATTAAAACCATGGTGATGGTGCTTGATGGTTCGGTCACGCTGGCGTTGGTGCGAGGCGACCACCAACTCAACCTGCAAAAGCTTCAGGACGTGTCCGGTGCGATCGAGGTTCGGCCGGCAACCCCCGATGAGGCGTTGGCCGCGTTGGGGGCCCACCCCGGCTCGCTCGGTGCGGTTGGCGTGACCGGTTTGCGGATCATCGCCGATCACGCCCTCAACGGTCGGCAGGGTTTGTGCACCGGGGCCAACGAAGACGACTGGCATTACACCGGCGTTTCGGTGGCCCGCGACATCGCCGTCGATCAGTGGGCCGATCTGCGTGAGGTCGCAGCTGGCGAGGCCTGCCCCCAGTGCGGTTCACCGTTGGACATTGTCCGCTGCATCGAAACCGGGCACATCTTCAAGCTCGGCACGAAATACAGCGAGGCGATGGGTGCGTCGGTGCTTGATCCTGACGGAACGCAGCGGCCCATCGTGATGGGCAGCTACGGGATCGGCGTTGAGCGGGCAGTTGCCGCCGTGGCCGAAACGTTCCATGACGACCGCGGCCTCCAGTGGCCGATCAGCATCGCTCCGTTCGCTGCTGTGATCACGGTCGTCTCCGTCAAAGACGAGGCGTCGATGACTGCCGCCGAAGATCTCTACACGCAGATCCGCGACCACGGTGTTGATGTGCTGCTCGACGATCGTGATGCCCGAGCCGGAGTGAAGTTCGCCGATGCCGAACTGATCGGCATTCCGTTCCGGATCACGATCGGGCCGAAGGCTTTGGCCGATGGCGAGGTCGAGTTCACCGACCGCGCCACAGGGCTCACCGACCGGGTGGGGCAGGCTGATGTCGTCGGCCATCTGCTGGCCGCGTTGGCGAACCAACGCTGAGCCGGCTCACCGGGTTTTCCCAACCCCCCCCCACCGAAATTTGTTCCACGATGCGGAACAGTTCCGGCTAGCGCTACAGTCGGGTGATGTCCGTACAGTCCATAGAGCGCGCATTTTCGGTGCTGCGGGCGCTGGCAACCGGTCCGCTGGGTGTCACCGAACTCGCCGATCAGATCGGCCTTCCGAAATCGACCGTTTCGCGATTGCTTTCGGCACTGGAAACCGAAGGGGCGGTGATCCAGGTCGAATCGGGCGGCGACTATCGGCTCGGTGAAGGGCTGCTCGACATTGCCGGAGCGGCTCAACCGGGACGCAACCTGGTGGCTACGGTTCGGCCGTACCTGCTCGCTCTCGCTGAGGAACTCAACGAATCGGCCGGGCTCAGCATCATTGACGGTCGCTACGTTTACTACCTTGACCATGCCGAAACCGAAGCCGACGTCATGGTGCGGGACTGGACCGGCGAGTCACTTCCGATCCATTCCGTTCCCTCGGGAATCGCGCTTATGGCTCACTGGTCCCCCGAGCAGCTGACCGACTATCTCGCCGAACCGCTCGAACAGGTCACCGCTCGGACCCTGACCGCCCCCGACTTGTTGCAGGAACGCATCGAACAGTTCCGCCGAGACGGGTATGTCTGGGGGTATGAGGAAGGTGTCGACGGGATCAACTCGGTGGCCACGGTGGTCCTCGACCACAACCGCCAACCGGTGGCGGCACTGCACATCCACGGTCCGGCCTATCGCTTCCCTGATCGTCTCAACACCGAAGCGCTCGGTCGCCTGCTGGTCACCACCGCCGAGAGTATCGCCAGCCAGTTGTGACCATCCGGGTGAACGCTAGGGGTTAGCTGCCTCGGCGGGCCGAGACCTCTGCAATGATCGCCGGGATCACCTCGTGGAGATCGCCGATCACCGCCCAGTCGGCTTTGACCACCATGTTGGCTTCAGCATCGGTATTGATCGCCAGAATGTGTTTGGAAGCCATCGCTCCCACCCAATGCTGGATCGCACCAGAAATGCCGGAGGCGATGTAGATCTCGGGGGCGATACGCGTTCCGGTCTGACCGACCTGATCGGAATGGGGACGCCACCCAAGGTTGGTAACTGCCCGCGAACAGCCCACCCGGCCGCCGAGCAACGTCGCCAGTTCCTCGAGTTGGCTGAAACCTTCGGCTGATCCAACCCCTCGGCCACCACCGCACACCACCGGCGCAGTGGGCAGGGTAACTCCGGCTTCCATGACCACCCGTTGTCGAACCAAGGTGACCAGATCGGCATCGGTAAGGGCCACGTCGAAGGACTCGGCGTCGGGTTCTTGCCCGTCACCGGGTTCGGCCACCACCGCGTGCAGCCCGCAGGTCAGCAAGGCAACGTCGGCGTCAAGAGCACAGTCTTCTAGGAGCGAACCTCCCCATTGGACCCGAGTCATCGTCCAGGAGTCACCGGGGGTGACATCGACACAGTTCGCCACGAACGGTGCGTCGAGTCGGGCCGCAACATGAGCCATGACCTCGTTGCCGCGTTCGGTGCCGCAGGCCAGTACTGCGTCGGGTTCGAGCTCACGAATCATCTGCTCCACTACCGAACTATGGGCATCAGGCCCGTAGTCAGTGAGCAGTTCATGGGTGGCGGTGTGGACGGTGGCGGCACCGTACTGACCAGCTTCGCTGATCAGCGCCGAGGCGTCGCTTCCGATAACCGCGGCCTCCACATCGACTCCCATTCGTCCGGCCAACGTCCGACCGAAAGTCAGCGCCTCACGGCCCGCTTCAGTCAATGCGTCTCCCTGATGGTCAAGGATCACCAGCAGCATCAGAGGACCCCCAATTCGGCCAGCACGTCAACCACCGCGGGAGCGGCCTCCGGACCGTGACCAAGAATCACCGTTTCAGAAACGGTTTCTTCGGGACGATGCAGCTTGACTCGCTGTTGACCGCCCGCGACCGCGGAGGTCGCCACCTCGGGGATCTCAACCTTCTTGGACGCCAAACGTCCTTTCATGGTTGGGTACCGCGGCAGGTTCAGTCCTTCTTTCACGCCCAGCACGCAGGGACGAGGAAGCTCATACACCTCAAAGCCCCCGTCGATTTCCCGTCGGGCCGTGACCGTGCCCGCCGCCGAACCGTCTCCACTGACCTCAATCCCCTTGATGCCTTGCACCACGGGACGACCCAGCGCCCGCGCCACCCGAATCCCCACCTGGAAACCACCAGAGTCGGCCGACTCGTTGCCAAACAGGATCAGATCAAATGGCTGTTCCTGTTCAAGGGCAACAATGGCCTCGGTGAGTGCCGCGGCGGTGCGCTGAGGATCCCAGTCGCTGCTGCCGACGTCGACAAGCACGCCATGTGCTGCACCGACCGATACCGCGTAGCGCAGCTGTTCACTGGCTTCACCCGAACCGAGGGTCAGGACCGTGACCTCCCCGCCGTGTTGTTCGACGAGTTGCACTGCGCCCTCTACCGCACATTCCTCATGGGGGCTGGTGGTGAAACCGAGATGCGCGGCGTCAACGGCCATACCGTCGTCGGTCACGTTGATCTTGGCCCCAGGGGCTGGCACTCGTTTCACGCAGCAGAGAATCCGCATGACCGAACTCAGGCCTTCAGACGGGCGTCGTCAGGATCGAAGGCCGAACCAGAACCGACCACCGTGCACGGGAAGCGTTCGTTGACGTACATCACCTGCAACTGCGTTCCTGGGGTAGCCATCTCGTTGGGGACATAGGCCATCAGCAGCATCTTGCCGACCGATGGGCCGTACCCGGCCGAGGTCACCCGCGACACTCGACCATGACTATCGACGATGCGGTTGCCGTCAAGGTCGAGGATGGGTTCGTTGCCACCCTGCATCCAACGTTGACGGCCTTGGCTGTCGCGGTTGTCGTCGACGACCAAGGTCACCATCTGCACTTCGGCACCTTTGTCTCGGGCCGCGAGATAGGCCGCTTTACCAATAAAGTCTGCGGCTTTGACCTTGGGTCGAGCCAGCCCGGCTTCAATCGGGTTGTACTCGCTTTCGAGTTCGGCCCCCATCAAGCGGTAGCCCTTTTCGAGGCGACCCGACGAGCCATACACGCCTCCACCGGTCGGGCGGAGCCCGTGCTCCTGGCCGGCTTCCATCAACGCGTCCCAGACCACCGTGGCCTGATCCCAGGGGATGTAGAGCTCCCAGCCGGTGTCACCGACATAGGAGATACGGAACAACTTGACCGGAACCCCAGCCACGGTGGCGTCAAGGTAGGAACCGTACGGTGACCCGTCTTGGGTGAGGTCATGGTCGGTCAGTTGGCTGAGCACCGCAGGAGCGTTGGGGCCCCAGAGGCCGAGGGTGCTGAGTTCCATGGTGCGGTTGCGCATCGTCACCGACCCGTCGTTGGGCATGTGCTTGCGAACCCAGAACTCGTCGCGTCCCCCGTCGAACACACCGGTGACGATCTGCACCGTGTCTTCGCCGGTGCGCATCATGGTGAGGTCGGAGTGGAAACCGCCGTCTTGGTTGAGCCACGGGGTGTACACCGAACGTCCGACCGGCACGTCCACTTTGTTGACCGCGAGGTAGTCGGCAAACGCCACCGCACCCGGTCCCGACAGTTCGTAGATCTGGAACGCCGAAAGGTCAACGAGGCCACAGTTCTCTCGCAGGTTGAGGTGCTCTCCGACCGTGATCGGACTCCACCAGCGGTTGTCCCATTCGACTTCGCGTTCGGCAATCCCGTAACGCTCGGCCAGATCGGCATTGGAGTTGTACCACTGCGGCCGTTCCCAGACTCGGGCTTGGAAGAACTCTGCTTGCAGAGCTTCTTGGCGGCTGCGATACGGCGAGTCCACGAGGAAGCGTCGGCTTTCCCACTGCTCAGCCGGGTGCACGATGCCGTAGGTCTTGTTGAAGTGCTCGGTGGCCCGGGCCCAGATGTGTTCGTCGCTGCGTTCCTCGTGGTAGAAGCGGGCGATGTCGGCACCGTGCGAGTCGATGACCCGGGGGTAGCCGTGGGTCATCCATTCGGCAACAACCTGCGCCATGCCAGGGCCTTCTTTGACCCACACCGCAGCCGCCGACCAGAGGTTCTCCACTTCAGGGACTTCACCGAGGCAAGGCATGGCATCCGGGGTCAACGACAGCAACCCGTTGATGGCGTACTTGATCTCGGCATCGCCGAGCATGTCCATCAGTTCGATGG